>NZ_JAFREJ010000026.1:0-20573 GCF_017377545.1 Faecalibacterium sp. Marseille-Q4164
TTTTGCTATATCTAACAGTCTGTTGTACAAAGAAGATTTTGCATGGATGAAAAAAACAAACCTTGTTGAGGTTAAATTGAGGCTGACTTTGTATTGTATAGACATAAGATGAAAAAAGTCAGGTGATGTGCGATGGGAAAACGTAAGATATTTAAAATTGTTTTTGCTATACTGTCAATTTTTTTATGTGTGGTTTTTTATGAATTGCTCGGAATCTGCGTTGCATATAAAAAGCAGCCGGAAGTGTCCAATACAACCAAAAAAGAAACAAAAAATGGGTCATGGAACGAATGCAGTGAAAATACAGAACGGGCAGTAATCATAGAAAAGAATCCAGAAGCGCTTTTACAAAGAGTGCGTTTGATCAAGAATGCAAAAAAGGAAATTATTCTTTCTACTTTTGCATTTCAATCCGATGAAAGTGGAAAATTGATCTTAGGAGCACTGCATGATGCGGCAGACAGAGGTGTACATATTCGTCTGTTAGTAGATGGAATGGAGAGCTGGATTGATATGGAAGGAAATCCGTATTTCTATGGATTATCTTCCCATGAGAATGTTGAAATTAAACTGTATAATAAGGCCAATCCGTTGAAACCATGGAAGATGATGGGGAGAATGCATGATAAATATTTGATTGCAGATGGTAAGACATATATTCTTGGTGGAAGAAATACATACAATTATTTCTTGGGTGATTTTCTGGGACATAAGAACTATGACAGAGATGTGTTAGTGGTTTGCGATGAACCTGAGAAAGAAAATTCAGTTAATCAGTTGTTAGAGTATTTTGAAACGATATGGGAACAAGAAGACAGTGGTTATTTTCATGACAATAAAAAACTGGCAAATAGAAAATCTGTAAAGAACGCAGTTTTAGAGCTGCAGAACGGCTATCAGAAATATTTTGAAGAGAATAAGGAAAGAATCTGCGATACCGATTACACGGACGAAACTTTTGAGACAGAAAAGATTGCATTAGTGTCAAATCCTATCCACACAGGTCCCAAGGAACCAGTAGTCTGGTATCAACTGGGAGAACTAATGAAAAATGCAAAAGAGCGCGTGAAAATTCATACACCATATATTATCTGCAATGATATGATGTCTAATACATGGAAAGAGATTGCGGAGAGAGTTCCGGATTTTTCTATCATGACCAATTCGGTTGCCAACAATGGAAATCCATTTGGAGCTGCCGATTATGCGAAAAACAGAAATAGAATCTTAAGTACAGGAATTAATATCTGGGAATATGAAGGCGGTTATTCATACCACGGAAAAAGTATTCTGATTGACGATGATCTGTCTGTAATCGGTTCCTTTAATATGGACATGAGAAGTGCATATCTGGATACGGAACTGATGCTTGTAATTCGCAGTAAAGATATTAATAAACAGTTGGAAGAGGGCATGATGGAATATGAAAGAGTGTCCCGCCAGGTATTGGAAGATGGAACCTATCGTGATCCATATCATGTAGAGCCAATCGAATTAACAAAGAAACGTCAGAGAAAAATATTTTTGGTACAGCATCTGCTTGGATGGGCAAGGTATCTGTTTTAATAAGGAGGAAGGAAAACGTGTTTCAAATATTGATTGTAGAAGATGATAAAGAATTAAGCCAGCTATTCCAAAAAGTGCTTGAGAAGAATGGATATCAAGTCAAAAGTGCATCGGATGGAGCACAGGCATTAGAAGTATTGGTTAAGGAATATATTGATCTGATCATTTCTGATATTATGATGCCGGTTATGGATGGTTATGAACTGGTGTCGGAACTCCGTTCAGCAGGATATCAGATACCTGTACTTATGATCACTGCGAAAGGTTCCTTTGATGATATGCGCCAGGGATTTCTTTCGGGAAGTGACGATTATATGGTAAAACCGGTAAATGTGAATGAAATGGTTTTAAGAGTCGGAGCACTGCTTCGCCGTGCACAGATACTGAATGAACACAAAATTGTGATCGGTTCAACAGAGTTTGATTATGATGCAATGACGGTTACAACTGATAAGGAAAGTCTTGTTTTGCCTAAAAAAGAATTCCTGCTTTTATATAAGCTTGCAGCTTCGCCAGGCAGAATATTTACAAAACAACAGTTGATGGATGAAGTATGGGGATACGAGACGGAGGCAGACCCACATACGATAGAGGTACATATAGGAAGAATCAGGGAGCGTTTGAAAGATAACCCTGATTTTGAAATCGTAACAATGCGTGGAATTGGATACAAGGTGGTGAAAAAATAATGGAACAAAAGAAAGAAAAAGGATTGCGAATCCGATCCTGTCTGACTGGTGCAATCTGGCTGGCACTTGTATTTTCAACAGTCATATCTGCGTTATTATTTGCTTTTTTGAATCATTTTTTTAATCTGCCGGGCAGCATACCTGTGCTTGGCTGGCTTTTGATTTTCGATACATTGATTGCAGGGCTGATCACTTCCTTTATTAATGCAAAGTTACTGGAACCAATTACAAGACTTAGTAAAGCAATGAAGGAAGTTTCTCGGGGAGATTTTGAACAGCATTTGGAAACGAACAGCCGTATAGCAGAAGTTGGAGAATCTTATCAAAGTTTTAACGTTATGACAAAAGAACTTCGTGCAACAGAGGTGCTGCAGATGGATTTTGTATCTGATGTTTCTCATGAGTTTAAGACCCCGATTAATGCCATTGAAGGATATACAATGCTGCTTCAGGGAGAAGAACTGTCTCCGGATCAAGAGGAATATGTAGAAAAAATCTTATTTAACACCCAAAGACTTTCCGGATTGGTTGGTAATATTTTGCTGTTATCCAAGTTAGAGAATCAGAATATACCAATGAAAAAAACAGAATATCGTCTGGATGAACAGATCCGCCAGGCAGTTCTTTCATTGGAAACAAAATGGACAGAAAAAGAAATTGGTTTTCAGGTAGAATTGGAGGAAGTTAAATATACTGCGAATGAAGGACTTTTTATGCATATCTGGATAAATCTTTTAGATAATGCGATTAAGTTCAGCCCTTCAAAGGGGACAATTACGATGTTTCTGAAACAAGAACAGGATTCTGTTAAGTTCATTCTGGAAGATGAAGGACCAGGAATAGAGGATGATGTAAAATCCAGAATATTTGACAAGTTCTATCAGGTAGATGGATCTCATAAAGCAGAAGGAAATGGCCTAGGTCTTGCACTTGTAAAACGGATTGTAGATAGTGCCGGAGGAACAATCAAAGCAGAAAACCGTGAATATGGTGGATGCAGATTTGTTATAGAGCTGCCAAAGCAGAAAGATGAGATTATCTAGTTTTAAGATAAATTAGAAGATGGGAGAATTTATATGACATTTTATCAGGAGTTGCAGTTAAATCAGGCAGGTTCTAAAAACCTGTTGAAAAAGAGTGAAACACTAAAAGAAAAACTATATCATATGTGGGTATATCTGGTGAAGATAGCTGCTACAATGGCATTTTGTTTTTTCTTTGTTAGTATTTTCAGCATCCTATTTGGAAATGAGAACAGCATTGTAGGTGTAGTAGTCTTATTATGTCTCATGGTGTTTAGGAATGCGGATCTGGGGATCCACACCGGACAATCTACGATGCTTTTGGCTTTGTTCTTTGTAATTATGACTGTATGTCCGCATTTAGCAAATCAGTTTTCACCGGTATTGGGAATGCTGTTAAATATTGCGGCACTGGCTGTGTTGATTCTGTTCGGATGCCATAATCCATCCATGTTTAATCAATCTACACTGGTTCTTGGGTATCTGCTGCTATATGGTTATGATGTTACGGGAAAAAGCTATCAGATGCGATTAGTCGGAATGGCTTTAGGTGCAGCACTTACCTGCTTCGTATTTTATCGAAATCATAAAAACAGAACTTATAAAAGAAATCTGAAAGATCTGATACAAGAATTTGATATCACTTCTTCCAGAACAAAATGGCAGCTATGTCAGATTTTATGCGTACCGATTGTCCTTTGCATTGCAGAACTTTGTAATATGCCACGTGCAATGTGGGCTGGTATTGCGGCCATGTCCGTGATTTTGCCGTCTATGGAAGATATGCACTACAGAGTCCGTAAAAGGATTGTCGGAAATATTGCAGGTGTTATATGTTTTACAGTATTATATTTTCTGCTTCCTTCGTCAATCTATGCATATATAGGAATTCTTGGTGGAATCGGTGTAGGATTTTCAGCACAATATGGCTGGCAGGCAGTATTTAACACATTTGGTGCTTTAGCCATTGCTGCAGAGACATATGGACTACAAGGAGCGGTTAGTCTTAGAGTGAGTCAAAATGTTTTTGGTGTTGTGTTTGCTTTAGCATTTTGTGTTATATTTTATTGGTTTATGCCTAAAAAAAAGGAAAGTGAGGTGACCGTACATGCAGAGTGAAGTGAATCAGGAAGAAAATTTGAATAGAATTATTACGGTTCCTAATCTTCTTTCTTTTTTCGGCTTTGTCTGATTCCGGTAATTATATGGAGTTATTGTGTAAAGAAAAATCCTCTGTTAGCTGGTGAAATCTTATTGCTGTCTGGTCTTACGGATCTTGCTGATGGATATATCGCAAGCGCTGATTGTCAAGGTAGTTGTCAGTAAAAATTTATATTCTTGTTTCGACAGGTTATCAGATATTGTTCTGTACCTGACGTGAGTATCAATGAATACCCCATTTTTATTGACAATCACGTCAGGCACAGAGCTTTTATCTGAGCATGTCCATTTGAATCATCAGATTTTTATGAAACAGCTGTCTCCTCAACAGCAGTTTCTGCTTCTTCGCTTATTTTCTCCGGATTCAGATACACTGTGTCCGGAAGGCTCCAGTCACGGGTCAAACGTCCGTTCCAACGCTCGGGATGCTCTGTTTTGGCTGCTTCATAAACTTCCTTGCGTTTGGCAAGTATCTTGTCAGATAAACCACTGCGGCGCTGATATGGGGTAAGAAACTTTAATCCACTATGATGATGGTCATGGTTATACCACTTTACAAACAGACTTACCCATTCCCTTGCTTCTTCCAGTGTTGCAAACCCTTTAGGCTGATAATTCGGACGGTATTTTAATGTTTTAAAGAGACTTTCCGCATATGGATTATCATTGCTTACACGCGGTCTGCTGTTTGAAGGTGTTATGCCAAGCTGATACAGCGTTGCAAGCATCGTTGCACCTTTCATGGGAGAACCATTATCAGAATGTAATACTAATGGCTCTGTAGTAAGGCGTCCCTGCTTTAAACAAATCCTTTTGATCAGGCTGCTGGCATAATCGGCATTTTCTGCCTCATAGACCTCCCAGCCCACGATACTCCGGTCATAGAGATCCGAAAAAAGATACAGATAGTAAAACATTCCTTTATGTGGGCCATTCAGATACGTAATATCCCACATATACACCTGATTGGGTGCTGTTGCACTGTATGTAGACGGACGGTTATGCTTTGGTGCTTCACTGCGTCCACGATGGTTCAACATTTTTTCTTCCCGTAAAACACGGTAAAAGGTTGATTCAGAGGCGATATAGATGCCTTCATCGGCTAGTGTTGGAACGATCTCACATGGCGCCATGCTGGCGTATTCAGGCTTGTTACAGATATTTATGATTTCCTTTCGGGTTTCTGTCGGGATCTTATTTGCCGGCTCTGAATGATCCGCTGTGGGACGTCCATCTTCATAGGAATTTATATCTGATTTCCTTTTTTTCCAGCGGTAAAAAGTCCTTTCTGTAATTCCGAGACGGTAACAGGCTTTTTTGCAGGATGCACCAGATGCAATAGCTTCATTGATTAGCAGTACAGCATTTTCGCGGTCTGAGGCGCTAATCATTCGTCCTCGGGATCCCCCCAGATCGCATTTGCTTTTTTTGACAATACAAGTAAAGCTGCAGCTTCGGCAAGAGCTTTTTCCTTGCGTTGTAATTCCTTTTCAAGTTTTCTGCGTTCTTTTTCAGAATCCTTGAGTTCCCGGTTTAGTCGGGAGGCCTCTTTAGCGATGCCGCCATTTGCATTCATGCAGGCATCTTTCCAAGCCTTAATCTGCTCAACATAAAGTCCTTTTTTACGGGCATATTCAGCAAGTTCCGTTTCATTCATGCTCGCTGTTTCAACAACAACTAAGAATTTATCCTGTGTGCTCCAATTGTCTGGGATGGCATCTGTACCAGGAGTGGCATAGCCTTCCTTTCTGGCTTTGTCCCGCCAGTTACGCAATGTCTGTTCGGAAATACCTTCTTCTCTGGAAATTTTTGTAATGGATTCATTGTTTGGTGGAAGCATCCTCCTGAGGAGTGCATCCTTTAACTCTGGACTATAGTTCATAATGAAAGCTCCCTTCCTGCGATAGCTCTATACTACCACAAATGTAATTATCTTTCACTGACAACTATCCTAACACACAGGGCAAGAAGATTCCATAGGATTAGTAATTTAGGAAAAATACTTGATCAGGTGGCTGATAAGCTGACACAGGCAGCGATGTTAATCTGTCTGTTTACTCGTTTTCCGCATGTGCTTCTTTTAATCGTAATAATGGCAGGTAAGGAGCTGTATATGGTAGTCAGTGGATGTCTTGTGATACAAAAGACAGGAAAAGTACATGGTGCAGACTGGCATGGAAAGATAGTAACCTTTTTATTATATGGAACTGCAGCGGTGCATATTATATGGTTCCACATTACACCGATGGTATCAGATCTGTTGATTGGTTTGTGCGCTATAATGATGGTCATATCGGTCGCTCTGTATATTATCCAGAATACCAGGACTCTTAAGGAAGAGACTGTATAAGCAATTTTATATGCGATACAGTTTCTTTTGTCAGGAAATTTCGGAGCAATTTTAACCGTTCTTTGTTCATCGGTTGCAGGACTTCCGGTGCCATTTGCACCAGTACATTTACTCTTCATTAATCTTTTGACGGATAGTCTTCCGGCAATTGCGTTAGGCTTAGAGCCGGATAGAAGTGAAGTGATGAGTGAAAAACCGAGATTGGCAGATGAGTCGATATTGACAAAAGATTTTCTTAGCAAAATCGGTCTGGAAGGTTTGGTAATTGGAGCAATGACAATGATCAGTTTTTTGACAGGATACAACCAGAATGGTACATTGCTTGGAAGCACGTATGCTTTTGGAACTCTTTGTCTGGCACGTTTGTTTCATGGATATAATTGCAAATCAGATCATCCGGTCATTTTTACAAAAGGTCTCTTTCATAACAAGTGGCTTCAGGGAGCATTTGTGTTAGGTGCAGTACTCATTACAACAGTACTGACGGTTCCTGGTTTCCATAACTTATTCAAAGTGGAAACGTTGAATCTGATGCAGCTTGGATGTGTATATTTATATGCTTTTGCAAGCCTTCTGATTATTCAATTACTTAAGTGTATACGTATGAAACTAAGAAAAAGAGGGGAAAGATAGTGGATTTAAGTAGATGTTCTATGAAAAAAATTCGAGAACTGATTGTGTTTACGGCATTTCTTGTAGTTGCTTTGTGGAAATTCGATGTGGTGATTGAAGTGCTGAAGTCAATATGGAAAATTGTGTTTCCTTTTGCGCTTGGTGGTGCAATTGCCTTTGTGATTAATGTACCAATGAGTTTCCTAGAAAAGAAAATGCTCGGAAAGATAAAAGAAAATAATAAAATAGGAAAAAAAGCTGCGAGACCGATAAGCCTGCTTCTTACAATTATATTGGTAGCAGGTGTCACTATATTGGTAATGTTTGGTGTGATTCCACAGCTTACACAGACCATGGGAAATCTGATGACGAGTATTTCAGATTTTATTCCACAGATGCAAAACTGGATTCGAGAATTTTCACATGATAATCAGGATATTATGAAATTGGTAGATCAGCTACAGTTTCAGCCTGATCAGGCAATTAAATGGGGAATAAGTCTTCTTGGAAACGGAGTCGGAAATATGATGAATACGACGATGTCAGCAGTAGGTTCCATTGCCAGTGGATTAGCGACCTTTTTTATTTCGTTTTCCTTTGCATGCTATATTCTTTTTCAGAAGGAAAAATTACATTTACAGGTAAGAAAAGTGATTTTCGCTTTTATTCCAAAACAAAAAGCAGATGCAATTCTTAACATATGTTCGCTGACATATCGGACATTTGCAAATTTTCTTGCAGGGCAGTGTCTGGAAGCAGTAATTCTCGGAATGATGTTTGTTATCACGCTAAGTATTTTAAAAATGCCATATGCACTTTTAATTGGAATTTTGATCGCGTTTACCGCATTGGTTCCTATCTTTGGAGCCTTTATTGGCTGTGCCGTGGGAAGTTTTCTGATCTTTATGGTAAATCCAAAACAGGCAGTTTTATTTATTATAGTTTTTCTGCTTTTGCAGCAGATAGAAGGTAATCTGATCTATCCTCATGTGGTTGGCGGATCAGTAGGACTTCCATCAATTTGGGTACTGGCGGCAGTTACAATCGGCGGAAATCTTATGGGAATTATAGGTATGCTGATTTTCATTCCACTTGTATCGGTATTTTATACTATATTCCGGGAGTTCGTATATCTGCGCCTAAAAAAACAACATATAAAACGAGTAACGAGAACGGATGTGGAAGAGTATGCGGAGGAGGAAATTGCGTCATCCTTTATTGTGCCGAATGAAAAATAATGATTTGATACAAATATAAATGAAGTGTAATGCCGATTATTAAGACGTTATAAAAATAGATTACGAAGGAAGAAGATATTATGAAGAAAATAGGAATCATGACAGACAGCCACAGTGGAATTTTGAGTGAAGAAGCGCAGAGACTCGGAATTAAGGTACTACCGATGCCTTTTTATATCGGAGAGAAAGTGTATCGTGAAGGAGTAGATCTTTCCAGAGATGAATTTTATGATATGCTTCGAAAGGGCGTAGATGTATCTACATCTCAGCCGTCACCAACAGAAGTTATGGATATGTGGAAAGAGATGCTGAAAGAATATGAGGAGATTGTTTATATTCCTCTTAGCAGTGCTTTAAGCGGGTCCTGTATGACAGCAGAAGCCATGGCAAATGAAGATGAATTTGCCGGTAAGGTGTTTGTCGTAGATAACGGTCGTGTGGCAACCCCGATGCATCGTTCTGTTCTTGATGCAGTAGAAATGGCAAAAGAAGGATACAGTGTAGTCGAAATCAAGAAAATTCTTGAAGAAACCAGAGAAAAAATGACAATTTATATCGGGCTCAGCACACTGAAATATCTCAAAAAAGGAGGAAGAGTCAGCTCTGTGACAGCTTTGGCAGCAGATGTCCTGAATATCAAACCTGTTATGCATTTCAGCACAGGAAAGCTTGATATCTACCAGAAATGCCGTGGTATGAAGAAATCACGTAAAGTTATGATCGATGCAATGAAGCATGAGCTGGAAACGAATTTCCGAGAAGAATATGCTGCTGGTAAAGTGTACCTGATGGCGGCGTCCAGCAGTACCGATGAAGTGACAGAAGAATGGGTAAACCAGATTAAAGAAAGTTTCCCGGGAATGGAAGTCATGTGTGATAAACTTTCCTTCGGTTTGTCCTGTCATATCGGTCCGGATGGACTGGGAATCGGATGCACCTGTAAGCCAGTGTAAAAAACTGCTCCGGAGAAGATAAAATAAAAGATTAGGGTGTCAAAAGGTTTATAGCCTTTGATATAAATTTGTACCTTGAAAACTTAACACGATATGTAAAAACATTGGAATATTTAGGAGAAGATAGATATACAGTGGCTTTCTATGACAGAAAACCACTAAAATGATGCTTAACTGAATGGCATTGCTTTATCACCACTTTGAAAATGGTTGTTTTATGGCGGATAGTCAGACAGTTTTGGATATAAGAGATGATCTGGGAGCAACCATGAATGAATGCAGGGAAGTGACCGAAAAGTACCGCACAGGACGGAGTGCATATTTACGGCTCGAACAGTTGTTTATGCGATTGTTTGCAGGATTATTATAGCAGAAAGAAGAGGTGTTCGATATGTGTACAGCAGCAACTTACAAAACAAAAGATTTTTATATGGGCAGAACGCTTGATTATGAATTTTCCTATGGGGAACAGATCACGATAACGCCAAGAAATTACGAATTTGATTTCCGGTTTGCCGGGAAGATAAAAAGCCATTATGCTTTGATCGGAATGGCATTTGTTGCAGAAGGTTATCCGCTTTATTATGATGCTGTTAATGAAAAAGGCCTTGGAATGGCAGGTCTTAATTTTGTCGGCAATGCGGCATATGAAGAGGCTTTGCCGGAAGATGAAACAGAAGTCAGCCAGGTGGCACAGTTCGAGTTCATCCCATGGATCCTTACACAGTGTGCTACTGTAGCAGAGGCGAGAGAGAAGCTGGCAGCAATGAGACTGACAGGTACAGCATTCAGTGAACAGCTGCCGACAGCACAGCTTCACTGGATCATTGCAGACAAAGACTCCTGTATCGTTGTTGAGTCTATGAAAGATGGGCTGCATGTATATGATAATCCGGTAGGAGTGCTTACCAATAATCCACCATTCCCGAGTCAGATGTTTGCACTGAATAATTATGCCGGAGTATCCAGAAAACAGCCGGAGAGTACTTTTGCAGGAGTATTACAGCTTGATGCATATAGCAGAGGAATGGGTGGAATGGGAATACCTGGAGATCTTTCCAGCCAGTCAAGATTTGTGAAAGTTGCCTTTACAAAATTAAATTCGATCTCCGGTGAAGAAGAGGATGAGAGTGTAAGTCAGTTCTTCCATATCTTAGGATCCGTAGATCAGCAGCGTGGATGCTGTGAGGTGACAGAAGGCAAATATGAGATCACGATATACACGTCCTGTTGTAATACAGCAAAAGGTATTTACTATTATACGACTTATGATAATCATCAGATCACAGCGGTTGACATGCATGCGGAAAATCTGGATTCAGATCAGCTGATCTGTTATCCGCTTCTGTCCAAGGGCGAAGTCAGATGGCAGAATAAATAATACGAAAATGCACGGAGAAAGCATAACGCAGAACAACAGGAGGACAATATCGAGATTGTATGGAATGCAGATGTTAGGTTGATAATTGTGCAAGCACCGCCTGCACAATTTGTGCAACAAAAAAGAGGAGCCAGTCCAGACTCCTCAAAGGTACGTTATTTCAAAAAGTTGCTCTTGTGTTCCAGCGCGTGCAGATTATAGCCAAGTGTAGCCAGGTGCGCTACCTTCAGCGCAACCAGATTGATGTCGGTGGACATCGCACTGGCGATCTGCTCGGCTGTGTATCCATACTCATAGATGTAACGAAGGACTTCATCGCTGTCCATCAGAATCTCTGCTGCTACGATGTTCGCTTCATATTCCGGTTTGGATTTCATATCGTAGAGCATGAACTCATGAATCGGGGTGGTTTTCGCCATATTCCGGTGAAGCTGATCATGCCCTAATTCATGTGCGCACACGATGCGCAGCATATTTTCATCCAGACTGTTATTCAGGAAAATAAAGCGATTTCGCTTAATCACCCGGTACATTCCCTTCAGGGAACCGAAATTTTCGCAAAGCATGACATTGATACCAAGCTGCCTTGCAATTTCAAAAGGGTCTCTGGAACCGCAGCGTTTTACCAGTTTCTCACCGACCCGTGAAAGCTGTTCCGCATTCATCATACCACCTCCAGTTTACAGTATAGCGAAAAGTGTGTACGATAAATATCACTGGTCGGTTTTTTTACGCCTCGTTTTCGGGGCGTATTTTTTATTGTTCTCTTTGGCAATCCAGTAGGCATCGGTCAGAGCTTTATATGCTCCTTCGATGGCATCCTCGCTTAATTCGCCGCCAGCGAACATACCGGTCACTTCGCTGACCAGTTCTTCAATATCTTTCGCTGCTTTTGCGCCGCCTTTTTCATGGGCTTCTACAACATAGGTGCCGCTGCTTCCCAGCAGATACTCAGTAGTAGTATTCAGCGCATCCGCGATCTTCTGGATCGTAACCATATTGGATGGTTTACGGCTGCCAAGCTCATAATTCTGAATTGTGCGGGCGGTTACACCGGCCTTCTCTGCAAGTTCTACCTGAGTTAAATTGGCTTCTGTTCTTTTTTCTTTCAACCTTTCTTTGAAGACCATAGGAATACCTCTTTCTTTTTTGATTACGAACACGAACACTTTTTCATAAAAATCTATTGACACGAAAAGCTGTGCTTGCTATAATGACGATGGAAACACGAAATACAATTCGTGTAATTATAGTATCACAAGAAATGCTGTGTGTCAATGCGTTCGTGAAAAGTTGTTCGTGCTTTCACGAACGGAGAGGAGGAATACGGGATGCAAAGGGTGATTCTTCATTGTGATATGAATAACTTCTATGCCTCTGTCGAGTGTATGCTGAACCCGGAACTGAAGAACAAGCCAGTGGCAGTGTGCGGTTCTGTGGAGGAACGGCATGGCATCGTACTTGCGAAGAACTATGCAGCAAAGGCGTTTGGCGTTTCCACGGGAGAGGCAATCTGGCAAGCAAAGCAGAAGTGCCAGGATCTTGTGATCGTGGAGCCGCACTATGAGCAATATATGAAGTTTTCAAAGCTGGCTCGTGGGATATACGGTCGCTATACCGATCAGATCGAGCCGTATGGGATGGACGAATGCTGGCTGGATGTGACCGGAAGCGGCTGCATGGGAACCGGATTTGAAATCGCAGATGAGATTCGCAGAACGGTTAAGTTTGAATTGGGACTTACGATTTCCGCAGGAGTGAGCTTCAATAAGATTTTTGCCAAGCTTGGGTCGGATATGAAAAAGCCGGATGCGATTACCTGCATCGAAGCAGATTCGTTCCAGGAGAAGATTTGGTGTCTTCCCGCCTCTGACTTGCTTGGAGTCGGCAGAGCGACCGAGAAGGTTCTGTCCGGTTATGGGATTCATACCATTGGAGAGCTTGCTGCAACATCGGATGATTTCTTGAAGTGCCGCCTTGGAAAGAATGGACTGGCGATTAAGAAATATGCCAATGGACTGGATGATTCGCCGGTTATGCGTTCCGATTATGTCTCCCCAGTAAAGAGCATTGGGCACGGGATAACGACCATGCAGGATTTGGAGAATAACGCCGAAGTCTGGTGTGTCATGCTGGAGCTGGTGCAGGAGATTGGAACCAAGCTGCGAACACATAAGAAGAAAGCGGGCGGAATTGCGATTTCCATCCGCAACAATGAGCTTTTCACGAAGGAGTGGCAGTGCCGGATTAGTATTCCGACACAAAGCCCCACCTATCTGGCGAAAACCGCATTTGTTCTGTTTGATAAGAATTATCAGTGGGAACACCCGATTCGTTCGGTGACAGTTCGGGCAATCAACCTGTTTGAAGAGGATTGTCCGATACAATACGACCTATTCACCGATATGAAATCACTGGATCGCCAGGAAAGGCTGGACGCAGCGATTGAGCAGATTCGATTCCGATTCGGGAAAGATGCGATTAAAAATGGGGTACTTTTTCAGAAAAGCAAGATGCCGACAGAGCGAAAAGTGGATTTGGTCATGCCGACAGGAATGATTGGTTAATACAGCACCGGTAGAATCTGGTGAGTTCTTTGCTAAAAGAAGTCAACACATTCGCCGGTTTACAGAGGAGGAGCGTAGAATATGTCGGAACAGAAATGTAGAAAAGTATATGTACCTGTGAATTTGGATGTGGATGCGGAGGGAAATATCCGTCCGCGTCTGATTCGGTGGATTGACGGACGGGTGTATGAGATCGACCGATTGAAGCATAAGTGCCGGGCTGCTTCCACGAAGGTAGGTGGCTGCGGAATCCGCTATACGGTCATGATCGGTGGGCATGAGAGTTTCCTGTACAACGAAGATGAAAAATGGTTCGTTGAAGCAAAGGAGCCGTGCCTATGATCCTTTCGCAGAAAAACATAGAAGAAATCGCTGTTGCAGTGATAAGAGATTTTCAAAAGTCCTTTTTCGGCAGCGAAGCAGATGATCCGGCAAGATTCGCACTTCCGACACCCATTGACCAGTTTGCATCCGATTATCTGAACCTGAAGGTGTCATTTCAAAAGTTGTCCTCGGACGGAAGCATCTATGGTCTGACCGCGTATGTGGATACAGAATATCAGATAGAGGTTGATGGAAGTCAGAGGAGCATCTTCCTGAAAACCAATGATGTGGTTCTGGACAAGAGTTTCATTGAACCAGCGAATATTCGGAAACTTTGCGGAAAACGCAGATTTACGCTGGCACATGAGTGCGCTCACCAGATACTGTTTCAGCTGGATTCCGATGACCGAAAGATAGCCTGCCATAAGAGACCGCAAGTGCGAGGAAATGGCTCTCGCGTCCTGAGAACGCAGGAGGATTGGAACGAATGGCAGGCCAATACGCTGGGAGCTGCGATTCTGATGCCTCAGTCAGAGGTGGATCGGGCGATGTGGTTCATTAACAGCAGAAAGCCTCTGACCTGTTATGGATGGCGTTTTTATGACAAAGACCAGGTGAAGATAGATACTTTCTGTAGTGTCTTTGGCGTTTCGAGATCGGCAGCTGCTATCCGCTTGGAACAACTGGGCTATCTGAACCGGCAAAAGGATTATGAATATCGTGATCCATTGGAGGTGTGGCCATGAGCAGGAATATCAGAGTATCGGAACCATCTGCGGAAATGCAGATTAAAATCATCCGGGCAAAGGATGCGATTGCTTCGCAAAAGCCCAGGATTGTCAGGTGCCCTTATTGCCGACACAATTCAATCATCGTCTTTGAGGATACCAGAGGACATGTGCAGACCAAATGCAAGGTCTGCGGACGCGAGACCGTCTTCAATGTTTTGGAGATGAGAAGATTACGGAGATTGCAGCTCTACTATTCGTCTTTGAATGGTTGAGATGACAATAAATAACCCTATTAACACAATTTTATAAGTCATAGCTGTGCTGTGGAGCCGCTGACAGGCGAAGTCTTCCGAATGCCGCATGAGACAGAATTATGGGATACCCATGTTCTGTTTTATCGGCACAGGATTTTTCTTCACCGTCATGCGGCTCTTTTTTTGACCTTCCGTCGATCCGGTTCTGTACCGGCTGTGCGGAAGGAGAAACGTATGTATTACGATCAGCATGTGTGTGGAGCAAGAATTCAGGAATTGCGCAAATCAAAAGGGTATACGCAGGAGGCCCTGGCTGAGGCGATTGATATTGATGCAAAACGCATTTCCAAAATTGAGCGCGGAGTAATATCGGCATCTTATAATGACATGATTCTGTTTTCGGAATTCTTTGGAGTAACGCTGGATTATCTGATCATTGGCAAGAGACAGGATGTGGATGCGTTGAAAAAGAGAGTGCAGGATGCCATTACGCAGCTTCAGGAAGCACTGATGTGAACTCGCAAAATTAGGTGGGCAAAGTCGCAGTTTCCGGCGTGTTATGTAAAACCGCATTCTTTTATACTTACTTTACAGCTAAGGCAACAAGGCTGATGAACTATGAAAATTGAATACTCATTCTCCAAGTACATTACTGACAGAACGAGCCTTCGACTGCACGCCATGATGCCCAACAGGGGCGAAGCGGAATCGCAGCAGCAAATGTCGGATTGCAACCGACGGTGGTGTAAAAGCCTGTCAGGGACAATGATACTTCCGTAATTCGCGGTCCGGCCATAAAGAAGGCGGGATGGTTAAATTCCAATGGAGCAGTGAAGCACACTGCCGCTTGTGAGAAATCCCCGATCTCTGGGGTGCCAAGAAAAAGTACAGAGAAACCATATTTTAAGAAAGGCTGTCAGAATAAAGCATTTGTATCATTTTCTGCCAGCTTTTATCCATAGATGATTATGGGATTGGAGGCAACCAGATGAAAGAAAACTGGGTTTACCGGCGAGGAGATATTTACCTTGCCAATCTTGGTGTTCCGATAGGATCAAAGCAGGGCGGTGTTCGTCCGGTAGTGGTTCTTCAGAACGATGTCGGCAACTTTTATTCGCCGACGATTACGGTTGCTCCTCTGACAACGAAGATACAAAAGAAAAGAAACCAGCCGACACATTATTTTCTTCGGAAGGCAAAAGGGCTGGCAAGATCTTCGATGGTATTGGCGGAGCAGCTTGATACATGTGATAAGACCTGTGTGATTCGGTATCTCGGCAAGGTAAGCAAGGGACAGATGCGCGGAATTGATGAAGCTGTGAAAGTGCAGCTTGGATATTATATTCCGGAACAGGCAGAGAAAAAAAGGCAAGGCAAATGCCGAAAGGAAGTGAATTTTGATGGTGGATAAATTGATTAAGCGTAAAGAAGCCGCTGAGATGTTGGGGATTAGCCTGGACACCTTGGATCATGCAAGAATGGAAGGGTTGATCACTTACGTTCAGTATGTTGAGAATGGCTGTGTTTATTTTACTGAAGTTGGACTTCAGGAGTATATTGCAAGGTCTACACACCGTGCAAGGCCGAAGGATAACAATCCGACTTTCCGAAAGAAGAGAACAGTCAGGAGCGAAATTCGACATCGTTGAGCATTGGCAGGTTATTCGCAATAATGAATATATCAGCTAAAAGTTTGGAGGTGTCGAAGATGGCAAGAAAAAGATATGCGATTCCTCAGTACGGAACCGTCATCATGGCGGGTAAGGAATATTACCGAACTCGAATTGAGGATGCTGATGGAAAGCGGGTGGCGTTGTATGGCAGAACCCGTGAAGAACTATATGATAAGGTGCTCGAAGCGAGAGAGCAGATTGAGGATAATACATTTCGCAGATCATCCCCCACAGTAAAGGAGTATTGCGAAAAGTGGCTGTTGTTACAATCCGCACAGGTAAGAGCCACTACTTTGACGGATTACACATCGAAAGTAAACCGGCATATTATAAAGCCTCTGGGTCATATGAATATAGCAGATGTTACAGCAGATGATATTCGTCTGGCACTGGTTCCGGTATCCAAAAAATCAGCGTCTGTGTACAAATCGGTTAATATACTTTATAAGAGCATTTTTGCGGCGGCAAAAGAAAGCAAAGTGATTCAGGACAATCCTACAATTTATTTGTCTGGAAAGAACGGGGGCGTTCCTCAAAAAGAGAAAAACCCTTTGACTGATGATCAGGTGGAGAGATTGCTGGATGCGATAAGAGGATTACCACCGTATGTATTTGTGATGCTTGGTTTGTATGCGGGGCTTCGGCGAGAAGAAATTCTTGCATTGCAGTGGGATTCAGTTTTTCTGGATGAAGCAGCACCGTATTTGACAGTGTGCAGAGCTTGGCATACAGAGCACAATCGACCGGTAATAATGTCTGAACTGAAAACAAAGGCTGCTCATCGAGATGTACCGCTTCCTGATTGCCTGGCGAAATGCCTGAGAGAAGCAAAGGAGAATTCCACATCAGACTATGTTGTTGCGAACAGCGAGGGCGAACCGCTTTCATATACGCAGTTTAAGAGGCTCTGGCAGTATATTGTGACCAGAACTGTAAAGGAACGGAGCTACTACCGTTATGAGAATGGAAAACGAGTGAAGCATACGGTGAAACCGGTGCTGGGCGAAAGAGCTGCGCATAATGGAAAGGTGGTTTATAGCTTAGACTTTGAAGTGACACCACATTTGCTGCGGCATACTTATATTACAAATCTTATTCACGCATCGGTTGATCCTAAAACAGTTCAATATCTTGCCGGTCATGAGAACAGCAAGATAACGATGGACATTTATGCAAAGGCAAAGTATAACCGGCCTGATGAACTGGCGGGCATATTAGAGGATACCTTTACACTGTGGGATGCAGAATAGGCCAGACAGTTTCATGAATGAGATCAAAAAGAGTAGGGATAATCCCTGCTCTTTTTACATATAGCCGACATCCTTGAGAACCGGAGCAGCATTCTGGATAATTAAAGAGCAAAGATCAATTTGAATATATCAAGAAAATGGAGGGAGCAATAATGGCAAGAAAAAAAGTAGTGCCGGAATATGGAACAATTATGAAGAGGGGCGTTCAATATTACAGAACACGAATGCAGGATGCGGATGGAAAATGGATTTCGCTATATGCACAGACTCCTGAAGAGCTGTATGATAAATCCATTGAGATGAAGCGCAGTATTGAGGATGAAATATTCCGAAAGAATAATCCGACAGTAGCTGAGTATTGTGAAAAATGGTTGAAGATGCGCTCGGCGAGTGTGCGAGAAAACACATTGAGTGGATATGAGCGCACGATAAGAAAATACATTATTGGAGCTATTGGAGATATGTATATGGACGAAGTGACGACCGATGACCTTCGCTTGCTGCTGGTGCCAATCTCCAAGCAATCAGCTTCCCTGTACAGCAAAATGAATATGCTGATCAAATGTGTTTTCTATTCAGCAGAAGAAAGCAAAATCATCAGTTATAATCCGGCTGCGTCGCTTTCTGCAAAAGGCGGAACACCAAAGCAGGAAAAGAAGGCATTGACGGATGAGCAGGTGAAAATTCTTCTGGATACAATCAGGGGATTACCACCGTATGTTTTCGTAATGATTGGGTTGTACGCAGGGTTGCGGCGAGAAGAAATTCTTGCACTGCGATGGGATTGTGTTTTCCTGGACGGAGCCACTCCATATATCTCGGTACGGCGAGCATGGCGTTCTGTGAATAATCGTCCGGTAATTTCAACAGAATTAAAAACGCCAGCAGCTAAAAGGGACATTCCTATTCCGGGCAAGTTGGTGGAATGTTTGAAAGAGGCAAAAGAAAAGTCAAAATCGGAATATGTGATCTCTGACAGGAATGGTGACGCTCTGGCTGAATCTCAGTTCGTGAGGGTGTGGAAGTACATAGCAGTTCGTTCTACGGAAGAACGCTGCTATTACACCTATGTGAATGGGCAGAAGATTAAGCATGTGGTAAAGCCGAAGCTTGGTGAGCATCAGCCGAACAATCCGAAGTTGGTATATACGATGGATTTTCAAGTGACACCGCATCAATTACGTCACACTTATATCACGAACCTGATTTATGCTTCGGTTGATCCTAAAACCGTACAGTATCTTGCCGGACATGAAAACAGCAAGGTGACTATGGACATTTACGCTAAAGTCAAGTATAATAAACCTGCCCAATTACATGGGGTGATCAACAGAGCAATCGACACATCAAAAAAAGATTAGGGTTAAAATCCGACAAAAGCTCACAAAATTGTGGGTTTAAGAACTGGTGGACGAAGAGCAAAAGGCTTGAAAAACCGCGTAATATCAAGCAAAATCGAGCTTCGGTTTCGTGAAATACGGTCTCAAAGCAGCTCGTCGCGCACCTCAGTTCAGCAAGAGATAATCGACTGCTCAGACTATATCAAAATGGTTCAAAAACCCCGGAAAATCAAGGTTTTCCGGGGTTTTCTTATACCTAAACGGGCTGATATAGTTTGACTTGATTTGACCAAACGAGAGCCGTTTTCACCCAATTTTTAGTGGTTAAATATAGGACAACCGGCAAAAATGGGGTCAAAAAACGGCCTTAGTGGTTAAAAAATAGGACAACCAGAGAGCAATTTCGGGGGCATTTTTGAGGATGATTTGGCACTCTCAGACACCGGATTTTTCGCTGGAGGGTTTGGCGTAATCTGACCAAATCTGAACAATTAAATACGATTCTAATGCAGGCACTCAGTAACAAATAACTGGGTGCTTTTTTTTGTTTCAGAGATTCCGGCATTAGAAAAGGCCGTCACTTTATGATTTTGAAGTGGCGGCTTTTTCTATTTCCAGAAACAACAGCAACAATCAGAAATGAGGTGAAGTCATGAACACACAAATCATCGCCATCGCCAACCAGAAAGGCGGCGTTGGCAAAACAACAACCTGTGCGAACTTGGGAATAGGTCTGGCACAGGCCGGAAAGAAAGTGCTTCTGATCGACGGGGACCCACAAGGAAGCCTGACAATTAGCTTGGGAAATCCGCAACCGGACAAGCTGCCATTTACACTGTCGGATGCAATGGGCAAAATTCTGATGGATCAGCCTATACGCCCCGGAGAAGGTATTCTGCATCATGCAGAAGGCGTTGACCTGATGCCTGCGGATATTCAGCTTTCCGGTATGGAGGTTTCTCTGGTAAACGCCATGAGCCGTGAAACGGTTTTACGGCAATATCTGGACACACTGAAGGGACAATATTCCCATATCCTGATTGACTGTCAGCCCTCGTTGGGGATGCTTACGGTCAATGCGCTGGCGGCTGCGAACAGGATCATAATTCCCGTTCAGGCAGAGTATCTGCCCGCCAAAGGACTGGAACAGCTTTTATCTACGGTCAGCAAGGTAAAGCGGCAGATCAATCCAAAGCTCCAGATTGACGGTATCCTGCTGACGATGGTGGATAACCGCACCAACTTTGCCAAAGAGATTGCTGCTTTGCTGCGGGAGACCTATGGCAGCAAGATCAAAGTATTCGGCACAGAGATCCCCCATTCTGTCCGGGCAAAGGAAATCAGCGCAGAGGGAAAAAGTATTTTCGCCCATGACCCTGGCGGCAAGGTGGCAGAGGGGTATCGAAATCTGACGAAGACTAACTATTAAAAGTCAAGCCCTAAAATGAAAAAATCCGCCAAC
>NZ_JAFREJ010000027.1:0-19372 GCF_017377545.1 Faecalibacterium sp. Marseille-Q4164
AAATTTTAGCATATATTCATTTTTATATGGTATATATTCATACTGTGTTTTTCATCTGCCCCTCCGTGAGCGCAAAAAACCGCCCCGGTCTCCTGTTACGGAAACCGGGGCGGTTCGATTGCGTTATTTGTGCTTTTTCAAGCCCTCACGCAATTACTTGCGGGGGTTCTTGATTGCAGCCTGAGCGGGTGCCAAAATTACAGAGCGTTCGGATTTACGATATTTCGTTATTTGAAGAGTTTTCAGCTTACTTTTACCACCTTTTGCCTATTCTCGCCTTCTTGGGGCATAAAAGATACCTCCAATATTTTCATTGGTTCAATACAGTACCAATCATACCTACGTTTAAACGATCACTTGATTCAGATCATGCAGCCATGCTGGTATCTCGCTATAATCTTTTACCCACAGAATGTTGATTCCAATACGGTAAAAATGGTTTTCAATTTGAAGTCGATCTTTTGATGTCAGTTGTTTTGTTGTTGTGTAACCCAACGCATCTGTGCTTTTATATGTCATAGCAAAAATTGCATAATGTTTTGGTGGATTATATGCGGTGATTTCCAAAAGTCTTCGGATGTTTGGATCACTTAAACTGCACCCAATAAATAAACATGTATTTTCTCTAAAGAAGGAAAGTTGACTTGCAATCGGCCAACTATAGGGCTGATTATAAAGCATATTATAGTCGGCCTCCGTCAAACAAATCGATCTCATGTGAAGCATATCCAGTTGATCTCTCGTTGTGACTTTCGGCAAAAAGCCATGTACATGATACAATCGCAGACTTTGATTTGGTTGTCCATTCATGCCATAAAAGTCTGCACTATCCCGTCCGTTTGAATATCTTACCTTTGTTGTAAATATAGAGCAACATTTTACATCAAGAAAAGCCAAATACTGTTCAAGAAAGTCATCATAATTGTAACTTAAAATTCTAAAATTTTGATCTTTTTGGCATCTTTGGGCTAATCGCGCAATTTCTCCCAGCTCGGTATTCATGTCCAAATCCCTTGCTGCATCATATAAGCTTTTGTGAATCTGCCAAGCAAAGGTTTTCTCGCTTGCCCAGATATCCTTGCATAACTGAGCCGTTGTAAAGCTACTTCCCCCAACTTCTTCAAAAACAGCCTTGGAATCATCCAAAAGATGCTTTTCTTCTATTTCTTTTTGAAAATCTTTCAGCAGCTCATCCCAAGTTTTTGCACCCTGTTCCTTTGAAACACCTGCACCCAGTACGATTGCAAAGCCATTTTGCTCTTTGATGCAGGTGCGTATTGCATTCGTATAGCTGTCATTGTTTTTTAAATATAAACCTTCGCTGTACAGCTTTTCAAAAAGCTGTATGTTCTCCTTGTCACTCGCAACTGTTTTACGCTCCATTCCCAATGAACACGCATGGCTATATTCAGTTGGATACTCTTCAA
This sequence comes from Faecalibacterium sp. Marseille-Q4164, assembly GCF_017377545.1. Taxonomy (NCBI): domain Bacteria; kingdom Bacillati; phylum Bacillota; class Clostridia; order Eubacteriales; family Oscillospiraceae; genus Faecalibacterium; species Faecalibacterium sp. Marseille-Q4164. The sequence goes on from NZ_JAFREJ010000027.1 coordinate 1,428, forward strand.
TCCAATTATTTATGACACTTAAGTCCCACACTGCAGAATTGGAGTCTTCAAATTGAAACTCAGTATTTAAAATGAAAACAATTGTTGCATCATAGCTTTTTCTATAGGTATCAGTCACACCCTTTATTCGTTTTTTTATCTGTTCTGCTTTCAGTGTGCGGCTGTATATAAACTCAAAAATCACCGAATTTCGGTACTCGGAAAATCCCTCTGGAGCAAACGCATCAAAACGGTTTAAAAATTTTTCTTTCTCACCATTTTCAGATAATCTGTACTCAAAATAGAGCGGTTTGTTTTCTTCCAACGATTTTTTCTTCAAGACTGCCTTAACAAACGATAAAAATTCATCCCTTGATAATTTACCATTCTGCTCTTTCATGAAATCCACCCATTTTCAACCGAAGTCATTTCCACACCGAGTTCCACTATAGACGTGAAGTAATCCAACCTATCTTCAAAACTTTTGAGCAATCCTACTCCGGCATTTTTATATTTTCCTCTCCCAATCTGTCTGATTTTCTCATTCAATAACACTTCAACTCAACCTTACTTTTGCCATCTGATCCAAAATCGCATTCTTCACGCCATCTTTCAGATAGGCCTCATTCAGCGTTTTCTTGGTATAATTCAGATATGTTCCAGCCGTTTTCTCCGTCAGAAGCGCCGTAAAGTAACGTTCCCAGCTGAAATAGTCCTTGCCATCGATGTAGTCAGACGGCGTCTGCAAAATCTGTACGACCTCCGCATCTTTCAGAATCCCAGAAGATAATATCAGCCACTCAAAAGATTCTGGCAAATAGAGTGTCAGATTTTCTCTTGTCTGCACCAACTGCAACACCCTGTCCATTTCAGGACCAAATGCTGCACCATCTGCAATCACCATAATTTTTTCATCCCTATGAGCCTTCAAATAGGAAAACACATTGGACTTTCCGTTTGCAGTATCACACTGTATTTGCTGTTCTTTACAGACCGCATCAAAGAATTGATACCCCGAATTGCTGTCCTCTGTCAAGATCTTCTCCGGTTTAATATTTTCAGTCGTACTATCCGGGTAAATTCGATAGAACGAATGATAACTCTGTTTCAGTGTCCCATACTTTCCAGAGGTTCGGATTCCATACACTTCTTCCACACTGTATGGCAAGGCTGGCAAACCCTCTCTGGTCACGATAACATAATAGTTATCCGTCTGCTGAATCGCACGCGCAAAATCTTTGGTCCTGACAAACTCGTTTCCTTCGTCGATAAAAACAATGCTGTCCTGAATATTGTCAAGTTGTCCCTTCCAAAGATTTCCTTCTACCACGTAGCAACTTTTATCACAATTTAGAGTGACCGGTCCACTCTCTCCATCGTTCATATGTGTACGAATCATATCTACGAGAGTCGTTTTACCCGTTGCGCTATTTCCGCGAATGATGGTCAAGTTGCGTCGCAGTTCAAATTCATATTTCAGGTACTTTGTGCCAACGACCACTTTATGAATGCCTTTCATTTCTGTCAGCCCCTTTACACAAACTCACCTGCGGCCAAAATCAGCTCTTCCATACTGTGAACGATTTGATTCGTATTCAGCACTTTTATTGTAAACGGCTTTTTGCCAAAATCCATCAGGTGACGCAAATTCACCGTGCGATCCTCCTGCTCTGCAATTTTGAGCAGCCACTTTGCACAGTTGTCACCGCAAGTCGATACATTGAACACTTTCTCCGGCTCAAACTTTACCAAAATCAGTGTCTTTACGCCACCAGACAAACCAATCGGTGGAATTTTACCCAAGACCGGGCTGTCAATTACACCACTGTCGATAACGGTAGACTTATCCACATCCTGAATCATTTCCTTGACCATCGGGTCAACGATCCAGTCTTCCTCGTAATCGTATTTGAAATAAGAAGCCGTATTGTACACCGCTTCCTTCATATCACCGTAAAAAATGTTCAGCATCTTATCACCTCATCGATGTGCGTACTTCTGCTATCATTGTACCCTCTTTCAGCTTACAAAACAAGATGCAAAAAGCTCTTGGCCTCCATTACAGAAGCCAAGAGCTTTTATCTTCTTTGTCCTACCAGATTTTATTTCCGGGGAGACTTAATTGCAGCCTGAGCGGATGTCAAAATTGCAGAGCGTTGGAAAGAATAATAGTACGTTTTTATGGGGCAACAAGCGTTTTTATCTTCGCACGAATTCTACTCCAGAAATGTTTCTTGTTCGATTGTGACCCCATATTGCAAAATCTTATCAATTGCATCAACAAACAGCGTATGTCTTCCCGCATTCCGCTCTTCCTTCAGCTTCTTCAGATACTGCTCCGGCCGCTTCAGGCCATTTTTGTGGTACTGTTCCACAAAGCGCCCTTCCATACGCATGGGTTCAAGCTGTGGGAACACCGTTTGCAGGTTTTCAAACATACAAAAACCGCCCAGATCAATATCTGCCCAGAATCGAATTTGCATGGTTTCCCCTGCCGCAGCAGCCAGTTTTTCAAAAAGTTTTTTCTTCCGCGGGCTCAGAAAGCCGCCGTGATAAACAACAAGTTCTTGCGGCTGTTTTTCTGCCAGCAAATATTCATCATAGTTCGTTTTATTTTCGATAAAGGTAATGCAGCAGATGTTTTTCAGTTCAATGTCCACAATCTCTGACACAAGTGTACTGGGCAAAGCCAATCCATAAGGTTCTGCTACGCTGAGCCGTAGTTCTCCTTTCTTCAAGCAGATCGCGCAATCGCCCGAGAGTTCGTAAAGCTCCGGGCGGGCATAGATTCCCAGAAATGCAAGTTGATCCCGCTCACCAAGTTTCGCTTCTGTACAGGCCGCCGCCAGTTGGGTATTGTATTTTCGTGCAATGGTAAGAAACAGCTCCCGTACATTTCGCTCAAAATACTTGGTATCGTGAAAACACTGGCTGCTGAATGCACGCATCGTCACACTGCCGGACAGCTCCGCATACCGTTGAAACGTGAGCAAAAGCTCCTGCAGCAGACCGTCGTTTTCTCTGCAATACGTCGGCACTTTCATGCTGTTCCGCACCTGAGCACATACAGCATCACTCCATGCCGCGATCCATGGAACGGGATTGTCTGCCAGCTTCTGCATGATGATGTTTGCAACCTCTTCTGCCTTTTTTTGCGGATGCACTCTGTCGGCGCATTCATAGCACTGTGCGACCCGTTCCAGATCCAGCACAATGCAGGAGAGAACGCTCTGCTTTCTCGCCCATTCCAGACGCACCAAAGCCTGCTGCTCCAGCTCCCGCGCTGCAATATTGTAAGCGTCCCGAACCACCGCATCTTCGTATTGATACTCCGGCAACTCCCTTTTATCAATGCGCAGCATTACCCGACGTCTGGATGTGTTGGGTTCAGAAAGATGCTTACTATTTTCAAACTTATCCAGCAGACGATTCAGGATCACCTGTGCTTCCTTCATTCTGCATCTCCTTTCCAAATGGAATGATATGCATCCGGTATCCGGATTTGTCCACTAATAACGTACGGTCTGCAATGGGCATAATGTCCGAGACCTTATCCGGCGGCGTACAGATGATCGCCTGCAGCCCCATCTTTCGGAGAAGGAGTACACTCTCCGTGATCCGGTCACTATCCATTTTATTGAAAGCTTCATCGAACACCACCAGACGCACCGTATTACCAAAACGGGTAGCGTCGTTGACGCGGTACAGCTGGGCAAACGAGGCCAGCACCGCAATATAGAATGGCGTTTGTGTTTCGCCACCGGACTTCATATTCAGTGTTTGAGAAAGCAGCTGCTTGGAACCGTTCTGATCGGTCGTTTCCAAATCAAACTTCAGATACGTCCGGAAGTCTGTATAGCGGACGATATTCTCCTGCAGTTCGCTCTGTTTGCGGGCATTGAGCTGCGTATCGTCTGCCATTGTGATCTGGCTGAACAGTTTTTCGATCAATGGGCCGTATTTTTGCTGAAAGGGCAGTGCGAATAGACCGGATTCGCCTTCCATCAGTTCATCTGCCGTGATCATGTTATAGTAATCCAGATAATCCGGGTTTGGCCCTACGCGGAATTGGTACTTGTCTGTGCCAAATTGTGCCTGGCGCAGGGCCTTGTTCAGATTGTGCACCTGGTCTTGCACCTGGTCGATGCTGGATTTCAGTTTGGCAAGGAAATCGTTCTGGAATTGCTCCATTGCGCTTTCCCGTGCCGCCCGGATCTTTTCTTTGTATCGGGGCAGCTCGCTTTCCTGCAGAGTACGCCGTTCTTCCTCGTATTCTGTGTTATCCATCACCTCGATCTGGAATGCACAGGGTTTGAACCGTTCTGCATATTCTCTGCGTGCTGCAAACAGTTTCTTCTGAGCCCCGTCCATCGCCTTTGTGCTCTGCGCCAAACTGTCGCCGAAGTTCTTGCGGATGACATCTGCCTTTTTCAAGCGGACAAGCTCCTGCCGATAGCGGGGAACGCCGATGGTTTCTCGGTATTCCTTCGTGAACCCCTCGTTCAAAACATCTTCGATGGCCTCATACTGTTGGTATTTTTCCGGCAAGATCTCATATTCCAGCTGATGGATGCGGCCTTCCAACTTCCCTTTTTGCACATTTTTCGCATCTTTTTCCTTATTGAATGCAAGGATCTCTTCTTTCAACTGTTCAATGATGCGCCGCTGCTCATCCAACCAGAACAGATTCAGCTGGGAAAGCTGATTTTTGACTTCTGCGATTTCCTTGATGATCATCTGGACGCGCTGGTAGTCCTCCTGCTTTTGCGCCACATCGATTCGGACGAATCTTTGGGTAAAAAGCGGCTCCTGCAGGCCGGTCAGCTGCTTCTGGAGCGGCTGCCAATGCCGCAGCTCTTCCTGCAGACAGGCCAGTTCCTTTTCCAGATGGTCGATGCGGAGCTGCACCGCACGCCGCCCGATGAAGGCGTCTTCCATCCAGCCCTTCCGAAGTGCGCGGGCCACATAGCCCTGATACAGCATTCCTTCTTCCGTAATTGCCGTCTTATAGCAGCGCAACTGTTCTGCCGTGTCGCAGCATATCACCCGACCCAGAAGATAGTCCACATAGCTGCGTGCCAGCTTGTTTTCTGTCTCCACCTTTTCTGCCAGACTACCGGGCAACGGTCGAAGTGTTTCTTTTTCCCGCAGTTTTCCGATATCTACCAGACCAAACGCACGGTACTCTGCTTCCTGCTTCAGCCGGTCGTAAATGTTGAGTGCATCCTGATAACGTCCCGGCTCCACCAGCAGATAATATTTCTGGTTATTTAGGTAGCCTTCTACCGCTCCACGCCAGCGCTCATCTGCCATTTCCAGCACATCAGCCAGAATATAAACGGGAACCGCATGCCCCGTTTTATCTGCCAGATCCTTTTCCAGCCGGTCTTTGAACAGCAGAAGCCCATGGGGATAATCTTTGATGTTCCTGCGCAGATTTGCAAGCACCGCACTTTTCTGGTCGGCTTGCTTCTTCAGCTCTGCAATACGATCCTCTGTTTTATGAGCCGCACTGCGGACAGCATCCGACAATTCGGCCGCTGCCTGTTGCCCCATTTCAAACAACTCCACAGGCCGGGCAAACAATCCCTTCTCGTCACCAGTAAATACAGCATATGCTTTCTGCGCAGTGTTCGCCGCTTCCTGCACCGGTATGAGAAGTTCTTCCGGTTCCAGTTCTTGTATCTCCCCACAGAATCTCTGCAAACGCCGTGCTTCCCGCTTAATCTCCACTTCAAGATTTTGCAGACCCTGTTCCAGCTTTTTCTGCTCATCTCTCAGAGCCTTTTCCATGTTGAGCAGACGCTCTTCCTCCTGGAAAACGTTGCTCTGCCTGCAGGCCAGCTCAAGCTCACTGCGGCGCGTTTCTTTCTGTTCGATCTGCCGCTCAAGCTCCTCCCGTTGCTCATTCACATTTGCAAGGTTCTCCTTGCATTCAGTTCGTTCCAATTCCCTCTGGTCGATCTCTGTCTGCGCAGCTTCTTTTTCTGCCCACCGTACCAGAAACTTCTGGATCTGGCAGCGGTCTATGGCTTGGTTCATCTCCTGATACAGCCTGCTGATTTGCTGCAGCGCATCCAGCTTTTCCTGCTGACGCTGCGCCAGCAATTCGTGCCGTTTATAATCCCGGATGTTTTGCTGCATCAGCTCAATATTGGGCTTATCCGGAATATCGCAGATGTTCTCCGTAATAAATTTTTGGATATCCACAATTGGCCGGAACGAAACAGCCTTCTTCATCATCCGTAAGACCTGCTCGTTGTGGACGTTCCACTTTGCAAGCATGTTGCGGCGATACTCTTTTTGGGTATCGTAAAATTCTGTCCGTGCATAGTTCTGCTTCAAAAAACGGCGAAGTGCAGAAATCTCCATTGCCTCGCCCTGTTCAATAAAGCAATTTTCCGGCAGTGTCCCCGTGTAAATAAAGAATGTATCACGGTAACTTCCATCGCTGCGGCAGTCAAAGGTAACGCCTGTCACAAAACTGCTGCCCTCCATCTCATCCTGAAATTCGCAGACAATGTAGGTAGAAAAGTCCTTACCACGGCGGGAATACGGGCTGTTATCATCCATGTCGGCGCGCAGATAGCCTTCCAATGTGCGCTGCGATTTTTCGTTGGCTGCCTGATTAAAATTGCGGGAATTTGTCTCGCCCAGCAGCACGATCTGCAGTGCATCGATGACCGTTGACTTTCCGGCGCCGTTCTTGCCGGTCAGGAAATTGATGTCGCCCACTTCAATCAGTTCTTTACTGAAATAGAGCCAGTTGATCAGCAGGATTTTCTTCAGCTTCTTCATCTGTTTCCTCCTTTTTCAAAACAGACACCACCAAGTTCAGCTTTTCGCTGGAGACCGCAGAGAGAATGGTGGGCAGTATTGCGATCCTGCAGCTGCCCTGGTTGAATTTTCCTTCCAGTCTTTGAATCACAGAATGGTTTTCCAGTACCGTAAACGCGCGTTTGACCTCTTCCATATTCGGCTTAGCCGGAAAAACTGGATAGTCGGTCACCACTTTTTCCAGCACATCCCGCACAGTACACACGGCATCCTGCTCCAAACCCAAACGTTCCATATTTTCTTCGTAGATCAGCCGTAATGCCAGCAAAATCGCCGTTTCTTTTTTATTGAGGTTGCAACGGTTAGCCTCGTCTGTGTTCAACACATAAAAGTATCCGTTCAGTTCATCCCTGCGCAAATCCCAGTCCAGCAGACTCAGGTACTCCTGTACAGCCTCATAGTGCCGTGATAGAAAAAGATAGTCTGGGTTATCCACCCTGCCTTTTCCCGGCTGGTAGATGGTTCGCACAATGTATGTGCGGCTGAGCAGCTGATTGCAGACTGATTTGAATTGTTCCAGTTCTTTTGCCGTTGCATTGGTAACAAAATCAAAATTCACGGCTTCTTCTCCTTCCTCCGGATCTGCATTTGCGGGATCGAATAGCCATTTTTACAAAAAATGCCATCGAGTTCCTGGACCACATAACCGGCAGATGCATCCTTGCTTCCAAGGATTGCCAGCAAACTCATGATATAATCCTTGTCCTCTTCAAGCGAGAGCTCCTCCGAGCAACGAATGTCAGCGTCTCCCAGCCATCCCTGCACGTAAGCATTTACTGCTGCCCGGCCATATTTCGATTGCAGTAACTGTGCCGCTCTGACCTGTTCTTCCGTATTCGGTGCCTGATCATCTTGTATCAGCACCGACGCGGTTTTTGTCCGTTTTTCGGGGCGCTTACGGTACCACAGACTTTTTTCTGACAAAAAAGACTGCTCATACAATTGAAATGCCGGTTGTATCTGGTCCACCAGCTCAGCCGCCCTGCGGTTTCTGGACAGTGTCGTCAGCAAAACATTCAAATTGCCGCGCACGCTTTGATCTCGGTTCGTCAGGTTCTCGATTTTCTGTGTTGCTGCCCTGGTATAGCGCCGGACCTGCGTATCAATTTCCTCAAGATAGTCCTTCTCTAAATTGTCATAGCGTTCTTCGATCCAGAAAATTTTCCTCAGCAGATCGGCACGGCAGTCTTCCAATGTCTTGCCCCGCTTATCACGCAATGCTTCATTTGCCATCGCCATCAGCAAGGTATCATCCTCTTCCCAGCGCCTAAGCACAGACTGAATGGGCACACGATACTTCGGCACTGAATCTTTGATTTTCAGCGGACGGATATATGCCTCCACAACCTTTTGTCCGAAGTCGTTAAAGTGTGCAGCCAGCACCTGGTTGACATCCTGCATATCGATCTGCGTCTGAAAATAATGCTTCACATTATGATAGACCATTTGCAACAAGCTAATCAGCGCCGTTGTGTTATCGTAGGCACTATAGAGAGCCGTCATTTTATCGTAAGCATTGTTGCTGTCGTCGGCGGTCTTTAAGACTGAGAAAGTTCCGAACACATAGGAATATCCACGAGCCGGGCTATCATCGCAGAGTTGGTGGAATAATTCCAGCAAACGGCTGCTGTAATTAGGAATCGTGATATACTCTTCAAAGTCGTCCCCGCGTTCTTTCTCAAACCACCCCTTACTACACAGCTTGCGGATCAAAAAACGAGCGCGGCCAGAGATATCCCTCAGTTCCTCTTCGTCAATGTCTTCATCTTCAAACGTAGCATCCGCCAGTTCCTGCTCCAGCCTGCCGCGCAGCATGGAATACAAGACATCTTCCCGTATTTTCAGGTTTTCTTGGTATGCTGCGTACAGTACGTCCAGTGCATCCGCATATAAAATACGGTTGGGCGAAGCCAGCGGCGAGAAAAGTTCGCTTGGAACCGCTTCAAAAAACTTCATAGGCCTACCACCTTATTCGACTGATATACGCTTTCTTTTCTATTATTGTAACCTCTTTCCTCTTACAAAACAAGATGCAAAAAGCTCTTGGCCTCCATTACAGAAGCCAAGAGCTTTTTTCTTCTTTGTCCTATCAGATTTTATTTCCGGGGAGACTTAATCGCAGCCTGGGCGGGTGCCAAAATTACAGAGCGTTGGGAATCATTCTTCTCCCTCCGGGTGCTGCTCAACGCTTCCTTTTGAACTGAGCAGCATCGGCTTGCGATGTCTTTTTACTTCTTCTATGGGAGCAGGAGGCCGCGAGCTTGAGTCTCGCCACTCTGACCGCAAGAAAAGCCACGATGAAACGTCACAATATGAACATTCGTCGTGGCTTTTCCTACTGCTTTTTCCTTAGAAGAAGGATTCATCCTCTGTCTCATTGGTTTCCAGATTTACCCTGCGCAGATAGCTGCGGCTTTCCTCCAGAATCTCCTCCAGTCGCTCATCGGACAATTCTTCCTCACACAAGACGTTCATCATGAATGTCATGTTGACGCCGCTGACCAGACGCGTGTTCGGCTTCTGGAGATATGGATACATTGACTGATTGACGCTGCCTCCATACAGATCGCTGCAAAGCAGGACTTGATCCTCAGCAGAAACGGTTTTGTAGAAATCATCCAGATGCTCCTGCACGGTATCGTTGTCTACATAGGCATCAAAAACCGTCAGATTTTGTTGCGCTCCCAGAAGGATCTCGCAGGAACTCCTGATGCCGCTGGCAAAGCGGCCATGAGAGGACAGAAAAATCTTTAACATGAATCGGCATTCCTTTCTTCCGTACTGTCGGAGACGATCCGAAAGCATTTTTTACTTTTGAAACGGAACAGACACACAAAAACCTTGATGATCCAGTCCAGTTTCATGCAGACATATACGACAAATGCCGGCAACTTCAAGACAACACCGGTGAGCCATCCAAGTGGAATGGAAATCAGCCAAAGAAATGTGGCATCAATCATCATGCAGAACCGTGTGTCTCCACCACCCCGCAGGATACCCTTTGTCAGCACGGACTGCAGTGCCTGAAATACAATGATAAAGCTGATCGCGTCCAGGAGCTGCATGGCAATGTCATGTGTTTCAGCGGAAAGGTTGTAGGCATTGACCACAAACGGCCCGATGATCATTAAAATGAGGCTGGTTCCCAGGCTAAACAACACGGTCAAGATGATCATGGTTGTGCTTTCCCGGTAAGCCTTGTCCAATTTGCCGCTTCCCACATTGTTTCCGGTGATCACGGCCGCGGCCTGTCCGATGCCTTGTGTCATGACTGTGCAAAGGCGCTGGATCATGGCAACGATGGAATTGGCTGCTACAAACGATGTTCCGATGTGGCCGATGATGACCGAGACCATGCTGTTGCCGATACCCAGAAGCATGTCAGAGCACAGAACCGGAATGCAGTATTTGCAGTATGTACCCAGCAGATCTCCGACCGGCATCCAAAGATCCCGGATGCGGAAGCGCAACTGCTTTTCCTGGAAGAAGAAGTGTCCGCCGATCACGATCAGCTCAAACAGACGGGCAAGAACGGTTCCGATTGCGGCACCGGCAATCTGCATCTGTGGCACACCAAAGTGACCAAAAATAAAGACCCAGTTAAAAAAGATGTTGACGAAGAAACTGCCAATCGATGCGTAGAGCGGGATCTTTACATCATGAATAGACCGCAGAATCAAGGTCAGGGTCATTGTGATGGCCATCATTACAAAAGAAGCTGTGCTGTACCGGAGATAAATTGCACCCTTTTCGATCACAGCAGTGTCGGCTGTATAGATCCGGAGAAGCTCCTCCGGGAAAAACAACGAGATCACCATGCAGACGACGGCCACAGAGAGAATTACACGCAGCATGATCGCAACCGTCTTTTTCACATTGTTGTAGTCGCCTTTGCCATAAAACTGCGCACTGAGAACGGATGCACCGCCACCGACACCCATACAGGCGATCTGGAACAGGTTGATAAAATCATTTGCCAGCGAAGAACCGGAAAGCTGTATCTCACCAAAGCTGCCCAGCATCACAGTGTCCATAATGTTCACGCCCACCGTGATCATATTCTGGATGATCACAGGAAGTGCAAGCATCAGCATCAGCCTGTAAAAGCCTGGTTCCTTTACCAATAGTGTCTTTTTTTCCATTTTGTCATCATATGCTCCATTTTTTCCAGTGGCGCATATCCCTTTATGCGTTTTAAGCGCAGATGCGCGGTGGTTTATTTCGCGTGCTCTGCCAGATACTGATCAAAGCTGATCAGCTCAATGCCGTTTGCCTTGACCCATTCCTTGATCTTCGGCGAGCAGAGCGCTTCGAGTTCTCTGCCGCGGATGACGGAAAAAGTCGACATGTTTTGCAATTCACCATCGCAGTAACCGCAGTGGGTTGCAAGCATCGCATACGGTGCATTGAAGTCGAACTCACAGCCGCCAGAAAGAATATGCCCGATGACATCCGTTGCACCCTGTTCAGCCAGACCGTAAGATGGCTTGCGGTCATTCGGGTCGACCTTCATGTTTTTATAGTACCAGCGTGTGCCGACCGGCAGATCCTTCAGACCAAAGCAGTTCAGCAGTACGCCATATTCCTCTGCAATATCCACCATGGCCTGCTCGACTTCCGGTGTGGAAAGCGAATGCCCTGCAAAGTAGCACGGCTTGCGGCCCACAATTTCGATGAAATTTTCGACCTGCTGTTTCATTTCACGGTAGATCTGGTCGTAAGGAATCTCATACAGATTTTCCAGTTTGCGGCGGGTCGAAGAAATAAAAATGCCGTTTTCATCCACCAGTGCAGGGATGTCCTTCGGGTCGCTGGCGGGCAGCCCGGACACAAGATTCAGGTCCTGACCAACCGAAACATGCGGATACTTTTTCAACTCGTTCACCGCATAGCGGGCCTGTGCAGCATTGTTTGTCATCAGGCCCACATCGGTCAGAATCCCGCAGCGGGCTGCGCGCAGGCAGCCGTCGGTGATGCTGTCGGTCATGGCATAATCGGCGCCTCGTACAATCAGTTTCATCTGTTTCTCCTTTCTTATTTCAGGTCACGGTATGTGATCAGCTCAACGTTGTTGCGGAGGATCCAGTTCTTCACAAAGTCCGAGGTGAATACTTCGTGATCTTTGCAGCGGATGACCGAATAGGTCGTGTAACGGAACAGATCTGCATCCACAAAGCCGACATGACCGCCCAAAAGGACGTATTCGTGCCCCAGTGCCTCATCCAGATGTTCCCGGACATACGCCAGTGCATCGGTTTCCAGCTGCTTTTCCACCGTGAAAGGCTTGGTATTGTAACCGTTGGCAGCCCAGTACATATTCACCTTTTTGTGGCAGTCTGCGCTGTACGGAACGCCGCTTTCTTCCGACAGGGTCCGGATCGCCCGGATATAGGCCGGGCTGCTGCGGCTGATGGAGTGTCCGTGCAGATATTCCGGCGGCTGCCCTGCAAGACGGACAAAGTGCTTCAGCTGTGCCCGCAGTTCGGTCAGCACCTGTTCGTAGGGCCACAGCTCTTCCTTACCAAAGCGCGGATCTGCCATTTTGACGGTGGAACGGATAAAATGTCCGTCCTGATCCACCAGGTCCGGGAGCAGTTCCGGGTCAGAGACCGGATCTCCGGAGACAATATTGAAGTCGATGCCAAAGCACACCTGCGGATAATCTTGGATAAAGGATGCGGCGTGCTCGCTTTCCGGCATATTTACAAACAACCCGGTATTCCGGACGACACCGTTTTCAATTGCATCCAGAATGCCACAGGTCACACCACGGGTAAATCCGTAGTCGTCCGATTGCGTCAGCAGTTTCATTTCGACCTCTCCCTTCTCAACATAAAAACTAGGGAAGGAAGGTGCTTTGCGAGCCTTCCTTCCCCGTCACAATTTTACAGAATACCAACCAGCGAGAGCAGAATGCATCCACCCATAATGATGAAGATCAGTTTGACTGGGGTCAGGCCCTTCTGCAGAGCCTTATAGCTACCCCACCAGAGAACAAGGCTGAGCAGACCAGGCATCACATTGTCCAGAATGCCCTGAATGTTGATTTCTGCGCCGTTGACCACCGGTGCCAGAGCAATGTTGATCTTGATATTGGAAGCAATCAGAACACCGACCATCATGGCACCCAGAATGCCGGCAACTTCCATCAGCATAGAAATAATGCCGGATTCCGAAGCCTGATCGATCAAAGAGGTGCCGGTGCGGTAACCGGTCATGAACAGCACATACTTGAGTGCAAGAAGACCGAAGCCGAACAGTGCTACAAACAGCAGTGGTCCAAGAAGATTGCCGTCGGCTGCAATTCCGATGGCGATGCCGGCTACGATAACACGGACACAGTTGAAGAAGAACGAGTCACCAATACCGGCCAGGGGGCCCATCAGGGATGCAATGACACTGGTGATCGTGCCGGGTTCCACGTTGCCCTTTTCTGCGCGTTCCTTTTCCATTGCACAGGCAATGCCTGCCAACAGACCATACATGGTCTGGTTTGTGTTGATGTACTCTGAAGCGTGGCGGGTAAGCGCTTCTTTTTTGGCTTCGTCATCCTGATAATATTTTTCAATAACCGGTGCCGTGGACAGCACCATGGCACGTCCCTGACCAACCACATTGCTGGTGGTGCGCATGCAGGACAGAGAGCCCCAATAGCATTTGTTCAGGATTTTTTTTTTTCTTCCGGCGAAATCGTATTCTGCTTATTAGGCATAGAAATCGTCACCTCCAACCGTATTTTCAACCTGCTTCAGAGCACGAGAACGATCAAAGACCATGTAGGCACAGACAAAGCCGAGGATTGCCACGGAGAGCACCGGCATTGCCAGATATTTGGTCAGAACAAAGCCAACCAGAACGAACGGTACGGTGTACTTCGAGAAAATGGCCTGGGTCGTCAGCGCCAGGCCGACGACCACCAGCATACCGCCGGATGCCGACAGACCATTCATCAGCCAGGCGGGGATCGCATCGAATGTGGTCGTGATCACGGTGGATCCGAAGTAGCAGCACAGGAAGATGACGGCAGTATCCAGCAGGTGCTGGAGCACGATGGCCTGGAACCAGACCAGACGGTTGTACTTTTTGACATCGCCCTGCTTGGCGGCGTTCATCAGGGGCACTTCCATCAGGTTGCCAACCATTGTGGTGACCGGCATCAGGCCAAGGCACAGAGCACCGATCGGAACTGCGATTGCAATGCCCTCCTCCATGGAGATCCCGGACAGGATCGCGAGGCCCACGCCAACTGCCGTACCCGAACGATAATCGGCTGCGAGAGAACCGCCGATGCCGGAAATGCCCATATAAACAGCTTCCAGCGAGGCACCCATTATAACGCCGGCCTTCAGGTCACCGCAGAGCAAACCGATCACTGTGCCCAGCACGATCGGGCGGGTCATGGTCTGCCATCCCAGAATGCCGTCAATCAGCCATGTGATCCAGTAAGCAAACGCTACAAGCAATGCAGGAACTAACATACTGTGTTTCCTCCTTTTTTATTTCCATTCAGCCTTTTCCGCTGCTGCAACAAAGGCCTTCAGGGACGTTTTTTCGGTCGAGGGCAGACTTTGGACATAAGCGTCCGCAACACGTTCGCTGATCTCCTTCAATGCACCAAGATCGTCCCGATCCAACTGCACATACATAGAAACGCTTGCGGTATGTTCTGCCTTGCGGTTGTGGTAATTACCCAAGTTGACATTTTTCAGTCCCAGCGCCGAAACCAGTTTCAGCGCATCCTTGGGGTTGTCCGTCAGCAAAAAAATCTTCATGCGTTCTGCGCGCGGATCCTGCAGAAGTCCGATCACCTCGTCCACGCTGCGAACATGGGTCTTTTTGCCCGGCGGCGCTGCAATCAGCAGCATTTTCTTTTTGAGCGGGTTCTGGGCCGCTTCGTCGCTTGCACATACGATGGTGTCGATGTCCAATGCCTTTGACCAGCTGGTTGCAACCTGACCATGGATTAGACGTTCATCAATTCTGAGCAAAGCAATCATTGTGTGTCCTCCTTTTTTGATGTGGATCACTTTCCGGAAAAGTTTCTGAGTGTATTATAACAAGTCTGCCACAGACTTTCCTTGTCTGATTTTTTCGAGCACTTTACATAAAAAATTGCATCATTGTACAAATTTGACAAGCTCATATGCTTGTTTTTGACAAAGTGCACAAAAAACACCACACAGGATCCCACGCTCCCTCAGAGAGAGCAGGAATTCTATGCGGTGTTATCGTTTTTTCAAAAGGGCAGCATCATTTGAGCAGCCGGTTAATCTGATTGTTCAGCGTTTCCGGGCAGGGGCAGCTGGTAAGCGTAGCCCAGAACAGCGGGTCCTGTATCAGCTCGTAGAGCAGCAAATTGATGATCCGGATGTTTTGGGCATTTACACGTCCGGAAAGCAGCAGATAACGGGAGACTCGCTTGTCACCGACCCGGAGCCGACTTTTCAATTTCCCGAACTGCAGCAGACTGTGTGGCGCCGTCTGTTGCGTGAGAAGCAGAACCAGACAGTCATTCACACAGATCGTTTTCTTCTGGATTTCTTCCACCGTGAAAGCAGCAACGGGAAAGGCACGGCTCTCTGCCAGAAGCTCTTCGGCCCACCCATCACTCAGCTTCAGCTCCTGGGTGCGGATATCTTCTTTTTTCAGGTCATTTCCAAACAGGTCCCGCAGCATCTGAAGATAGGCATTGATGTTGTTGAGATCGTTCCGGATCTCTGCATATGAAAGAAACAGCGGATCGTTGGACAGGCGTTCATCGCACAGGATCAGATCATACTTTTTCCGAGCCTCCGGGATGTTTTCCAGCATGTCAACATAGGTACAGCATTCCACCGAGCTGTAATACCGCGGGTTCAGCTTTGCAAGGAGAAGGTTCCGGATCATTTCGGGAGCATAAATGTCGGAACGGGCGGTGATCCCGATGCGGAGCCGCGGCGCAGCATAATCCATCCCCTGAATATAAAAGGCAATCAGTTCACACAGCGGAGCACAGCAGATTCCGGCCGCCTCGTTTCCATAGCGTTCCGCAAGGAGCTGCTGGATGTTCTGGTAGAGAAGCATCACCAGCGGATAGTCTGAGATCATCTGTGCCCGGCTTTCAGAGTGCCCTGCATGTTCGGACAGCAAACCCATCTGATGGTGAATGATCAGGCGGTAGAGCGTTGTCCGGAGAATGGAACTGTACAGGCCGGTGATGGAGAAGCCGTAACTTCGCAGCAGATAGCCATCCACCATGCGGTACAGGTCGTTGGCTTCCTCGGGAAAGGTTGCTTCCACAAAGGCGCAGAACTCCTCCGGTTCGTCATACATTTCAAACAACATCATGGCAACCGATAAAATCTCCTGTTCGGAAAATGCTTCCCCGCCAAAACAGGACCGGGTAATGTCCGCACTGATCTTCATCAGCCGTTCGGAGTTGCGGACATAGCCGATGATGGCCGGATGGATGTTTTCAAAACCGGAAAATATCCTTCCCTGCCGGATGCGCAGGTGCTGGAAGAAGATATAATACGTCAGCCGCCGGACCTGTGCCTGGGAATAATTGCAGCTATTATGCAGCAGCGCTTCATACACTTTCTCCCGAAGCACGGGGTAGTGCGGATTGCTGAGCCCTTCCGCGATCTCAGGATAATCTTCTTCCGGAATAACGTTCACGTCCAGCAGACTATAGATCGCCATCAGACAGCGCCGGATGTTCCATTCGTTGCCCATAGGGTACACTCCGTAATGGGGCGCGTTTTCCAGCCGGATGTTATAACTTTGCAAAAAGGTGCGGCAAAGTTTGATTGCATTGCGCAGATTGCTGCGGGAAAAAACCATTGTTTCTGACACAGCATCCAAATCCGTATGGTCATTGGCAAGAAGAATCTTTCTGGCAATATAAAGCCCTCTGACCAGTTCGCTCCGGTTTGTAAGGTTTCTGCGGTGGCGATTGTAGAAGGACCACATCCCCTTATAGTGCTGCTGAAACTGTTTCTCATCGGTGACGGTCCAATGGATCCGGTTTTCTTCAAAATGATACTCGATCCCATAGAACTTTTGCAGTTCTTTCAGACGCTGCTGACAGATGCTGTACTCATAGCGGCTCATTCCAAAATGCCGGATAAAGTATTCCGGAGTTAGATCTGGCCGCAGGATGATATAACATGCCTTTTTGTAATCGTCAATCGAATAATCCTGAAACATATTGCGAATCCCCTTTTGCCCGAACACCGTAAAGATTCCCTGTGCCTGACACCCACTGAATTTCCGGTTCTGCTGTGTAGCTTGTCGGCAGTTGTCATAAGTGTACTACATCGTTTTGCACTTTACAAGAACTGCCCGGTGTGATTTTCTCAGATGCATGGATTCTGGAGCACTTACGCCGCCATGCTTTCAATAAAAAGTCAAGAAATATGAAATAACATTGGCTCGACAAATTATGAACAATCATCCGCGAAAGAAGCACTTGGGAAAAAGAAGGTCGACATACGACAAAAGCCGCCCGGAAGCGTCTGAGAACATTTCCGGGCGGCTTTCTGTTTGTTTTAAAGGACGGAGTTACTTGGGCTGACGGCCGATGTAAGCCAGGATGCCGCCATCGGCGTACAGGATCTGGCCGTTGACGAAGTCAGAAGCATGGCTGGCTAGGAACACGCAGGGGCCCACCATGTCCTCGGGGTCGCCCCAGCGGCCGGACGGGGTCTTAGCGCAGATGAAGGTGTCGAAGGGGTGACGGCTGCCGTCCGGCTGGGTCTCGCGCAGGGGAGCGGTCTGGAGCGCATGGCAAAGGTCGTTACTACCATTCATGACCTGGTGGGTGATTAAGGTCAACCGTACATACGTTATCAACGAGGAACAGGCTGCAACCATACGAATGGTTTTCACGCTCTATTCGCAGGGCTACGGGGAAAAGGCGATCGTCAATGAACTTTCCCGGCTGGGCCGCAAGGATGGGCACGGAAACGTCAGTTGGTCCTGTACAAAAATCAGCCGTATCCTTCGTAACGCAACGTATATGGGCTATGTCTGCTACAACAAGTCCAAGGTCAACAACTATCTTGAAAAGAAACGCATCAACAATCTGGATGAAACCTCCTCGTATTATAAAAGAGTAGTATTTATAGACCGCTCTCCAGCGGTATGCT
>NZ_JAFREJ010000028.1:0-18895 GCF_017377545.1 Faecalibacterium sp. Marseille-Q4164
TGCCCAAGATAGTTCGCTGGAAACGGCGCGTGAAAATAGGTAGTCGCCGACTTAAATGAAGCCCCTGAGGAAGAAATTCCTTGGGGGTTTGTTGTTTGAAAAAAATTTTGTAGCATCTGCCTTAAAACCCGTCCCTGAATCGTATATGGGATAAGCAGGTATTCCGTCTGCGGTGAAATCGCAAAAAGAGGAGGGGCAGGATGAAGCTTTTATTCAAACAACGGATGTTTTCGTGGTTCGACAGCTACGATATCTATGATGAAAACGAGAACACGGTCTATGTGGTAAAGGGGCAGCTCTCGTGGGGGCACTGCCTGAAAATCTTCGACACGGAAGAGAACGAGCTTGGTACTGTCAAGCAGGAGGTGCTGACCTGGCTGCCCAAGTTTGAACTCTATGAAGGGGAAAACTATATCGGCTGCCTCGAAAAGGAACTGGGCTGGTTCAAGCCCAAGTACAACATCGATTTCAACGGCTGGCATGTGGAGGGAGATTTCCCTGGGTGGGATTACACCATTACAAAGCCGGTGGGAGAGACAGTCGCAACGGTTTCCAAAGAGCTGCTGCAATGGACGGACACCTATGTGCTGGATATCGTTGACCCGGCAGACGCGCTCCATGTGCTGATGTTCGTGCTGGCCATCGATGCTGAAAAGTGCTCTGCAAAATGAAATAGAATTGCCCGGCTGTGTGGGAGTGCCCGCATGGCAGGGCTTTTTACGTTGCATGGGTTGGAAAACAGTGGTATCATTAAAAAGTACGATAAAACCTGAAAATAACGAGATGCAAATGGAAGTATTTGAAATCGAGACAGAGCGTCTGCAACTGCGGCAGTTCCGGGTGAAGGACGCGCAGGACGTATTTGCGATTTTCTCGGATGAGCAGACCACGCTGGATTGCGGCGGTTATCATGCCTTTGATGCAATGGATGAGGAATATGACCGTCTGATGCAGAAATTTGCGGGACAGACCCGTTACAGCGTTGTCCGCAAGGCAGATGGGCGTGTGATCGGCGTGATCTCGCTGATGGATGCCGAGCGTGCCGTGCCCGGCTGGGAGCTGGGCATTGAGATGGCTCCGGATGTCCGGCGGCAGGGCTGTGCCCGGGAAGCGCTGGCGGCAGTAATCCAGGCGTTCTTCGAGAAAACGGATACGGTGCTTTTCACGGGTGGGCATTATGCCTATAACACCATCTCCGGGGAGCTGCTGAAAAAGCTGGGCTTCACCTATGAGGGCATCGAACACAAGGCCATGCGCCATGCAGAGCGCGGCCCCACGGATCTGGTGCGCTATTATCTGGAAAAATAAGTTCTCCCTCAGAATTCCTACAGATTTCCCTGTTACAATGATAGCATCATAGAAAGGGGAATTTGTATGCTGACAAAATTGAAAAACGGGCTGGACGGTACCCAGCTCAAGACCATTGCACTGGCGCTGATGGTGCTGGATCACATTCATTATTTCTTCGAGTTCACCGGCTGTATCCCAACGGTGTTCAGTATGCTGGGGCGGCTCAGCGCACCGCTGTTTCTGTTCTGCACGGTGGAGGGCTTTGCCCACACCCATGACCGCAGGCGGTATTTTATCCGCATCTGGGGTATCGGAACGGCCATGGCGGCGCTGGAATTTTTTATGATCTACGCCAAAGCCTTCCGGCGCGGGGATGGCTTCTACCCGCTGAACGCTATTTTTCAGGATCTGATGCTGCTGTGCATCGTCTGGCAGGGCATCGATTGGCTGCGGGAAAAGAAATTTGCAAAAGGCATAGCTGCCATTGCCGCCGTTTTGTGCTGGCCGTTTGTGATGGTGGCGTTTCTGAGCGCCTTCCCCCAGATCCAGCAGATGCCGTGGGCTTCCACGGTGGTGGCGTTTGTCATCACCAGCCCGCTGCCCCTGTGGACCAGCATCACAGACGGCAGCTGGAGCTTTCTGCTGGGCGGTGCGCTGCTGTATGCATTGCGTGGACGGCGCAAAGTGCAGCTGACGGTATGGGCACTAGTGATTTTCCTGTGTGATTTTGTGCTGACCTTCGGGATGGCTTGCCGGCAGGAGGGCTTTGTCTGGACCCAGATGTTCACCAACAACTACGAGTGGTTCGGCGTGGCGGCGGCCCTGCTGATGCGGCTGTACAACGGTCAGCGCGGCAGCGGGCATAAACAGCTGTTCTACTGGTTCTACCCCGCCCATGTGTATCTGCTGTATGGGGCATCCTGCCTTGTTTATAACGCTTTGAGGTGATCTTGTGGCAAATATTCTGGCAGTGGATGACAATATAGAACTCTGCAAGCTGATCCGCACTGCCTTGGAGCGGGACGGCCACCGGGTGGAAACGCGGCTCTCCGGCGCGGAGCTTACTGAACAACTCTGCCGCTGGGCGGACTGCATCCTGCTGGATGTGATGATGCCCGGGGAGGATGGCTTTGCCGTCTGCCGCCGCATCCGGGGTCTGACCGATGCCCCCATTCTGTTTCTGACGGCCCGGACAGACGAAGCGTCTGTTCTGGAGGGGCTGGGCATCGGGGCAGACGATTACCTTGCAAAGCCTTTCCGGGTGGCAGAGCTGCGGGCGCGGGTGGCGGCGCATCTGCGGCGGCAGAACCGCACCCCGGTGCATCGGTTGGTGCGCGGCGGGGTCAGTTTTGACCTGTCCGCGCGGGAGGCGACGGTGGGAGAAACTCCTCTGCCGCTGACCCGCTCCGAGTATGCCATCTGCGAGTATCTGGCGCTGCACGCCGGGCAAACCTTTACCAAGGAGCAAATTTACGAAGCGGTTTTTGGTATTGACGGCACTGCGGACGACACCGCCGTGACACAGCACATCAAAAATATCCGGGCAAAGCTGCGGGCGGCGGGGGTAGCAGAGCCGGAAACACTGCTGAAAACCATCTGGGGAGTGGGATATCAATGGAAAAACGAGGGCTGATCTCCCTGCGAGGCGTACTGCTGCGATATCTGGTACAGACCGTCTGTTGCTGTGTGCTGGCGCTGCTGTTGTGGTTTGCGGCGCTGATGTGCGTCATCAACAGCGGGCTGGCGCTCCCGGCCAATCAGGCCGCGCAGGCCTGCCAGAAGGCTGCACAGGACGTTTTGCCGGGCATGACTGCCGCTACCTTTGATGAGACCCAGCTGGACTCCTTGTGCCGTTACGCCCTGTTTGCCGCGCCGGACAGCAGCGAGGTGCTGGCCACCAACATGGATGCCGGGCACTTGCAGCGGGCAATGGAGAACCGGCAGGGGAAAACCCGCTGGCATTTTGGATACACACAGTATTATATGACATCAAAATTGCAGGACGGAACGGTCTGTCTGCTGCAATTTGACTATGCCGTGCCCTACGCCGCCCCTGCGCTGCGGGGAAAGCTGCCAGATGTGCAGACGGTGCACGGCATTCTGGGCATTCTGCTGCTGGTGGGAGCGGTGGTGTGGAGCACCCACCGCTCCAGAAAGTTTCTGGCCCGGGAGACGGCCCGCCTGACCGAGGTCTCCCGGCAGGTGGCTGAGAAAAAGGGCGTGGAAGAGATCGATTTTTCCGGGGCGCAGGTGCGGGAATACGCCGAGACACTGGCTGCCCTGCAGACCATGGGGCAGGAGCTGACGGCCAGCCTGCAGGCCCAATGGAAAATGGAGCAGCAGCAGCGGGAGCAGATCATCCAGCTTTCCCATGAGCTCAAAACGCCGCTGGCCGTCATTGAGGGCAACGCCGACCTGCTGGCCGAGGACGAGGCCCTGACCCCGGAGCAGCGGGAACAGGTGGAGGCCATCCTGCGGGGCACCGAGCAGACCCGGACCTATCTGCTCAAGATCCGTGCTCAGGTGCAGACACCGCTGAAATATAAGCGGCCCTGAACAGAACTGAATGATATAAAGGAAGCCGCCCGGCTGTGTGGGAACGCCCGCATGGCCGGGCATTTTGCATTGCATGAGCAGGAAAACCGTGGTATCATAAAAAACGATAGGGTCTGAAAATAGAGGGGAAAATGAACACTTACGGCCATTCGTTCGTCTATCCAAAAAAGAGAGGGGAAAAACAATGAATTTTGAAGAGACAGAAGTCCTTTACAATGTTTACCGTGGAATCCTGCGGAACAATCGGAGCTTTCAACCGGGAAAGAGCACGGCGGTGGAATATCGCATGGAATGCCCGGAGTATGCCGACCTCCTGAAAAAGTATCCCTTTGAGAAAATTGCAGGAAAAGGCACGGACCTGCAGCGGGCAATTCGGGTGCTGAAATACATCTCGCCTAAGCTGACGCACAGCCCGTGGTACGACGGCCATGTGGACTGCAACGCCCTGGCGCTTTTGGATTACAGTCTGGATAAACCGGAACAGGGCATCAACTGCCTGAATAAGGCCAAAATTCTGGAGGAGGTCTGCCTGGCACTGGGAATCTACGCACGGCGGGTGCGCTTCCTGCCCTATTCTCCCTTCGATTTTGATTGTCACGTTGTCACGGAGATCTACGACCGGTCGCAGGAAAAGTGGTGTATGCTGGACCCGACGACCAACGGGTATCTGGTAGATGAGAAGGGTACGATCCTGAGCCTGCTGGAAGCCAGAGAGCGGATGGCAGACACCCGATTTGTGACGTATTGCAAGGCGACGAGCCGGGAAAAGGATCTGCAGAAGCTCTACCGGAAAAATATCGCAAGGAGTGCTTACTATGCGAAGAATCTGTTCCGCATTCAGGTGGATGCGGTCTCGCAGTTTGGAGAGAGTGGAAACTGGCTGAATTTTCCGCCGGAGCACTTTTCTATCCGGGAATGGAGCGTTGCAAGTGCAGAATACCGGTTGGAGATGGTGCCTGCCTACGCAAAGGGATATGCGGATTTTGATGAAGCCGTCCAGCTGCCGCGGATGCGTGAGGCCGTGGAGCGGACGCGAAACATGGAGGAGCCGGAGGCAATTTCTGCCGCCGCTCTGACCGAAAAGCCGATATCATAAAAAAACAGATCGCCGCTGCTTTCCTGACGGAGAGCGGCGGCTTTTTCACACCCGGCGCTCCATGGGCATAGGATGACGCAGACCATGGGGAGGAGGGGACGGGAATGGATGGACAAAGACGATTTGCGGTGATCGGAACGGATGCGCGGCTGGCGGCGGCAGGCCGGGCGCTGGCCCGTGCCGGGTTTGCGGTGGGCGGGCCGGAGCAGACGGCACTGGCCGATTACATCTTACTGCCGCTGCCGCTGGACGAGAGCCGCACCCCGCTGGCGGAGCTGCTGCGAGCCGCAAAACCGGGGGCGCTGGCGCTGGGTGGAAAGCTCTCGGCGCAGGCAAGGCAGATCGCGGCGGAGGCGGGCGTGGAGCTGGTGGACTACTTTGCCCGGGAGGAGCTGATCCTCTGCAACGCCATCCCGACAGCAGAGGGCTGCATCGGCATCCTGATGGCGGAGCGGACGCGGACGCTTTGGAACAGCGCCATCCTGCTGGCCGGTTTTGGGCCGGTGGGGCAGGCGCTTGGGGTACGGCTGGCGGCACTGGGCGCACAGGTGACGGTGGCCGCGCGGCGGCCGGCCCAGCGGGCACTGGCGGAGAGTTTCAGTCTGCGGGCCGTGGATCTGGCCCGGCTGGAACAGGCCGCTCCGGCCTTTGACACGGTGGTGAATACCATCCCGGCCCCTGTTCTGACGGAAGCCGTGCTGGCAGCCCTGCGGCCCGGGAGCCTGATCGTGGATCTGGCATCCAAGCCGGGCGGCACTGACTTTGCCGCAGCCCGGCGGCTGGGGCACCGGGCCATCCATGCCCTGAGCCTGCCCACGGCCTGCGCTCCCGAAACGGCGGGCGAGGCTCTGGCCCGGACGGTCTGTGAGATCCTGGCGGAAAGGGAGGAAACACCATGAAAAGGCAATTGCGCGGGACAGTGGCGTTTGCGGTCTGCGGGAGCTTCTGCACGCTGGGCGCGGCGGTGGCTCAGGCTGAACAGCTGGTGCGGCAGGGCTGGGAGCTGCTGCCGGTGATGAGCTATGCGGCCTCCGGCCTGAACACCCGCTTTGGCCGGGCGGATGAGTGGAAGGCGCGGCTGGAGACCCTGACCGGCCACAGGGTGCTGGATACCCTGCAGGATGTGGAGCCGCTGGGGCCGCGGCAGCTGGCCCGGGCACTGGTGGTGGCCCCCTGCACCGGCACCACACTGGCCCGGCTGGCGGCGGGCCTTTCCGACACGCCGGTCACGCTGGCGGCAAAAAGCCTGCTGCGGGTCGGGTGCCCGGTGCTGCTGGCTGTCTCCACCAACGATGGGCTGGGGGCTTCCGGGGAGAACATTGCCCGGCTGATGCAGCGCAAGCACTATTACTTTGTGCCCTACGGACAGGACGATGCAGCGCAGAAACCCCAGAGCCTGAAGGCGGATCTCACCCTGCTGCCCGCTGCACTGGAGGCTGCCCTGCACGGTCAGCAGCTGCAGCCGGTGCTCCGGGAGTGGAACTGAGGGTTTCTCTTTTCAGAGGGATAAAAATGTGGTATACTATATTATAATATCTTGAGATAGAGGAACTGGAATGAAAAAACACATCGCCATGCTGTGTGCGGTGCTTTTGACCGCACTGGCGGCGTTTGCGCCGGGCGCGGCAGCTGCCGGGCCTGCACTGACGGCTACGGAAGCGTACTGCATCATCGATGCCGACACCGGTCTGGTGCTGGCCCAGCAGAACATGAACGAGGAACTGCACCCGGCATCCATCACCAAGGTGATGACGCTGGGCCTTGCCTGTGAAAAGGCCCAGGGCAAGTGGGACAATGTCAAGCTGACGGTCAGCCACGAGGATGTCTACTCGCTGGCGGGCACCGATTCCAGCCACATCGCCCTGCAGGAAGGGGAGGAAGTGCCCCTGACCGATGCCCTGTATGCCACCATGATGGCCAGCGCCAACGATGGGGCCAACCTGCTGGCCGAATACTTCGGCGGCGGCTCCATTGAGGGCGGTGTGGCCGCCATGAACGCGCAGGCAAAGGAGCTGGGGCTGGAACACACCCACTTTGCCAACCCCCACGGCATCAGCGATGAGGACCACTACACCAGCTGCTATGACATGGCGCAGATCCTGCGCTGGGCGCTGACCCAGCCCGGGTTCGAGACCCTGTTTACCCGGAACGAGATGTACACCATGGGCCCGACCAATGTCCAGCCCGTGACCCGGTACTTTCACCAGCAGGATAAAATGCGGGTGGGCTCCAGCCGGTACTATATCCCGGCCATCCTGGGTTCTAAGATCGGCTACACCAACATTGCCCGGTACAGCTATGTCTGCCTGGCGGAGCAGAATGGCGTGCGGCTGATCTGCGTGACCATGCAGAGCCAGATCAAGACCGACAAATACAACGATGTCCGCACCCTGCTGGACGATGCCTTTGCCCGCTACACCGGCTACACCGAGATCCCTGCCCAGGGTGTGACCGGGGAGCTGGAAGTGGCGGGCGGCGGCAGCACGCTGGGCACGGTGACGGTTTCTGACCCGGGCGTGAAGCTGCTGCTGGCCGACGGCCTGACCGCTGCGGATGTGTCGGTCGCACTGGAACTGCCCGAACGATACCTCTTGGGGGTTGACCCGGCGGTGTATGCGGTGTATACCATTCATGGGCGGGACGTGCAGGAAACGGCCAGCGTCCGGGTGCCTGCCGCTGTGACCGGGCTGGAGGAGCTGCTGGCCAAGAGCGCCAACGCCACCCTGCCCGCCTCCCGGGATGTGGGGCCGAAGAGGATCGCAGGCGGCCTGCTGGCCATCTCGGTCGGTGCCACTGTGCTGGCCGCCCTTGCGGCGTTCGGCGTGGTGCGGCTGAGAATAAAATGGAAGAAAGGTAAATCAAGAAGTAAGCACTGACCCGTTTCGCCAGAGGCTCCCCTACCAGGGGAGGCCTTGGCAGGAAGGGACAGTTTGATCTATCGCGCAAAAGCCCGCAAGGACTTTTCCATATACTACAAACAGACAAAATTTTCTGAAAGAAAACAGAGAGGAAAAAGAAATATGGGCAAGTTTACGTTTACTGAGACCGAGATCCCTGGTGTTGTGGTCATTGAGCCGCAGGTGTTCGGTGATGACCGCGGTTATTTTATGGAGACCTACCAGAAGGATCAGTTTGCTGCCGCCGGCATCGACAAGGAGTTCGTGCAGGACAACCAGAGCCGCTCCACCCGCGGCGTGCTGCGCGGCCTGCATTTCCAGAAGAACCACACCCAGGGCAAGCTGGTGCGTGTGACCAAGGGCGAGGTCTATGATGTTGCCGTGGACTGCCGCCCCCACAGCGCCACCTTTGGCAAGTGGGTGGGCGTGACCCTGAGCGAGGAGAACAAGAAGATGTTCTATATCCCCGAGGGCTTTGCCCACGGCTTCCTGGTGCTGAGCGATGTGGCCGAGTTCTGCTACAAGTGCACCGATGTCTATGACCCCACCAGCGAGGGCGGCATCCCCTACGATGACCCCACCGTGAACGTGCAGTGGCCCGACTGCGGCTGTGAGCACAAGACCAGCGCAAAGGACAAGCTGCATGAGCCCTTTGCAGCCCAGAAGTTTGAATTCTTTGAAAAGTGGTGATAGCCCGTGGCGAAACTGAAAGGAATGTTCAACGGCTTCTGGCGCTACCGCTATCTGTTGTGGAATCTGGTCAGCCGTGATTTCAAGCTGAAATACCGCCGCAGCGTGCTGGGTGTGCTGTGGAGCGTGCTGAACCCCCTGCTGATGTGCCTGGTCTACTGGGCTGTGTTCAGCAGCCTGATGGATATGCGGGGCAGCGGCATCGACAACTTCCCGGTGTTCCTGATGTGCGGTCAGCTGCTCTTCAACTTCTTCAACGAAGCCACCTCCTCCAGCATGAGCAGCGTGCTCAGCGCCGCCCCCCTGCTGAAAAAGGTGTATATTCCCAAGTATATCTTCCCGCTGGAAAAGTGCTGCTTTGCCATGGTGAACTGCGTGTTCAGCTTTGTGGCCCTGCTGCTGGTGATGATCTTTACCGGCGCGCCCTTCCACCTGACCCTTCTGGAAGCGCTCTACCCGCTCATCACCCTCTTCTTCTTCAGCCTGGGGGTGGGTCTGTTCCTGGCGGCGGCAACGGTGTTCTTCCGGGACATCATGCACATCTGGAGCGTGTTCATCACGGCGCTGCTCTACTTCTCCGCCATCTTCTATGACCCCACCCAGATGACCTTTTCCATCGGCGGGTTCAACATGCAGCAGATCATCAAGCTGAACCCCATGTACTGGTATATCACCGGCTTCCGCCGCACCCTGATGTGGGGCATCCCGCTGGACCTCAACATGTTTGCGGTCTGCGGCATCTGCGCGGTGGTCTCCATGTGGGTGGGCGTGCACATGTTCCGCAAAACGCAGGATCGTTTTGTGCTGCATATTTAAGGAGGGGAGAAGAATGGAACCGATCATCAAAGTGGACAACGTGTCCATGTGCTTCAACCTCTCCACCGAAAAGCACGAGAGCCTGAAGGAATATCTGCTGGCCATGGTGCAGGGCCGCCTGCAGTACGACGAATTTTACGCCCTGAAGGACGTGAGCCTGGACATCATGCCCGGCGATTTTTACGGTCTGGTGGGCCTGAACGGCTCGGGCAAATCCACCCTGCTCAAGACCATTGCGGGCGTGTACAAGCCCACCAAGGGCAAGGTCACCGTCAACGGCACCATCGCCCCGCTCATCGAGCTGGGTGCGGGCTTTGATATGGACCTGACCGCCCGGGAGAACATCTACCTCAACGGCACGGTGCTGGGGTTCTCGCCCAAGTATCTGGACGAGAAGTTCGACGAGATCGTGGAGTTCAGCGAGCTGCAGAACTTCCTGGATGTGCCGCTGAAAAACTACTCCTCCGGCATGGTGGCCCGCATCGGCTTTGCCATTGCCACCATCACCAAGCCTGATATCCTGATCGCGGACGAGGTGCTCTCGGTGGGCGACTTCCTGTTCCAGCAGAAATGCGAAAAGCGGATGAAGGAGCTGATGGCAGGCGGCACCACCGTCATTCTGGTGTCCCACTCCATCGAGCAGATCGAGCGGATGTGCAGCAAGGTGGCATGGCTGAGCCACGGCCACCTGAAAATGAACGGCGATACCGAGACAGTCTGCGCGGCCTACAAGGCCACCCAGCGCGGCGAGGCCTGAGCCATGAATGTGCGATTGAAACGTGCCAGAGAGCTGGCAGGCTATGCGGTCCAGCTGACAAAGGACGAGGGTCTGGGCACCATGCTGGCCCGGGGCGCGGGCTTTGTCAGGCGGCGGTGCTTTGGCAAAAAGGCCCGCTACCTGCCCGCAAAAAAGGTGCTGGAAGCCCAGAGAGCCGAAATGGCAGAAAAAAATTTTGAAAACTGCCAACTTTCGACGATTTCCGTATTGACACCGTTGTATAATACTCCTGAGGTGTTTCTGCGGCAGTTTCTGGATTCCTTCGTGAATCAGACAGCCCCCAATGGTGAGCTCTGCCTGGCGGATGCCTCCGATGCCGCCCACAGCAGTGTGGGAGATATCGTAAGGGAATATCAGGAGAAATATCAACACATCGTATACAAAAAGATCGAAAACAAGGGCATTGCGGCCAACACCAACGCCGCCGCTGAACTGGCATCGGGGGAATATCTGGCGCTGGCCGACCACGATGACATCCTTGCGCCCCACGCCATGTACACCATGGGTCAGGCGATCCGGCAGCTGCGCGAGGCAGGGGAGCCGGACGGCTTCCTGTACAGCGACGAGGCCCTCTTTACCAAAAAGATCGAAAAGCCGCTGGTGGCCCACTTCAAGCCCGATTACGCCCCGGATTATCTGCTCTGCTGCAACTACATCTGCCATCTGGCCGTGTTCCGGCGGGAGCTGTTCGAGCAGGTGGGCGGGGAACGCCCTGAATGTGATGGCAGTCAGGATCACGACCTTTTCCTCCGGCTCATTGAGCAGGTGGGCGGCGCGGCCCATGTGCCGCAGGTGCTCTACTACTGGCGGGTGCACGAAGGCTCGACCTCCGGCGGCACCGATGCCAAGCCCTACGTTGCCAAAGCGGCAAAGAAGGCGTTGGCCGACCATCTGGAACGCACCGGCCGCACCGGTACCATAGAGGATGGCCTGTACCCCAGCACCTATCGGGTCAGGTGGGACATTGTGGGGGAGCCGAAGGTGAGCATCCTCATCCCCAACAAGGATCACACCGAGGATCTGGAAAAGTGCCTGCAGAGCATCTGGAAAAAGACCACCTGGGACCGGTTCGAGGTCATCGTCATTGAGAACAACTCCACAGACCCGGCCACCTTTGCCTATTACGAGAAGGCCCGGCAGCGGTACGATGGCCTGAAGGTGGTCACCTACCCGGGCAAGGGCTTCAACTTCTCGGCCATCAACAACTTTGGCCGGAAAGCGGCAGAGGGCGACTACCTGCTGCTGCTCAATAACGATGTGGAAGTGGTAAACGGCGACTGGCTCACGGAACTGCTCCGGCAGTGCGCTCACCCCGGCGGCGCGGCGATCTGCGGTGCCATGCTCTGGTACCCGGATGAGACCATCCAGCACGCCGGGATCGTGACGGGTCTGGGCGGCTACGCGGGCCACAGCCACAAGTATAAGAAGAAGGGCGGCAGCGGCTATCTGTTCCGCACCTCTACCGTGCAGGACTTCTCCGGCGTGACCGGTGCCTGCCTGCTGGTAAAGACCGCCGTCTATGACGAGATGCACGGGCTGGACGAGCAGTTCGCCGTGGCCTTCAACGATGTGGACTTCTGCCTGCGGGTGCGGGATGCGGGCTACCGCATTGCCTGGACCCCCTACGCCGAGCTCATCCACTATGAGAGCAAGAGCCGGGGCGGGGATGAAAAAGACCCCGTCAAGGCGGCCCGCTTTGCGGCGGAACAGCAGCGGCTCTACACCATCCACGGCAAGGAAAACATTCTGGATGACCCCTACTACAACCCCAACCTGACCCGCGACCGGGAGGATTTTTCGGAGAGCGACGATCTGCGCAGGTTGAAAGAGGGCAGGGTAACGGTAAGATTCCGGGGAGGTACCCTCCAATGAACATCAAGGGACACTTTGAGACCATCACCCGGCATAAACTGCTGGTGATGAAGTATTGCTTTGAATGCGGCCTTTATCAGCAGGGCCTGACCCATGACCTGAGCAAGTACAGCCCCACCGAGTTCATCCCGGGCTGCATCTACTATCAGGGCGACCACAGCCCCAACGAGGCAGAGCGCGCCGCCCGGGGCTATTCCTCGGCATGGCTCCATCATAAGGGCCGCAACAAGCACCATCTGGAATACTGGATCGACTACACAACCAACAAATCTGGTCTGGGCGGCATGAAAATGCCCCTGCGCTATGTCTGCGAGATGGTCTGCGACCGCGTGGCGGCCAGCCAGATCTATCTGGGCGACAAGTACACCGACGCATCCCCGTGGCAGTATTATGAAAAGAGCAAGGATCACTATCTGCTCCATCCCGAAACAAGGGCACTGCTGGAAAAGCTGCTGCTGATGGTCCGGGATCTGGGGCAGGAGCGCACCTTTGCCTACATAAGATTCCTGCTCGGGTGTGAAGATAACGATTAAATAAAATCAAGGAGGCATTGCAATGAAACGTTTCAAAAAAGTTCTGGCACTCGTTCTGGCCGGTGTTCTGGCACTGGCAATGCTGACCGCCTGCGACGGTGGCACCACCGACCCGGATAGCATAATGCCGGAGGACGGTACTCCCGAAGTGGTGATGACCGTGAATAACATGGCTGCCAATAAGGGTCTGGGCCAGGTTAAGTACAGTGCAAAGTACAGCGCAGTGACGAAGGCTCTGCTGGAGAACTGGCTGGAGTATACCAATAACAAGATCAATAACACGACCTACTGGGAAAATTACCGTAAGATCACTGCTGAACTGGGCAGTGTGAAGATTGTGGTTGGCATGACCAAAGATTACCGTCCCATCACCAGTGATTATAACCCCGCTTCCAAGACCAGCTTCAAGTATGATTCGCTGTTCAAGGACGAGAGCGCATTCAATCTGGCTGAAAAGATCGGCGTTGCATACGTTACCACTTCTAACGGCACTGTCTATCAGGCGGTCTGCCTGTTCGACGTGAACTGAGCATCACACAACGCCAAAACAGCATAACGCATAAAAAGCCCCCGGAAGCGGCGCGAACCGCTTTCCGGGGGCTTTTGTGTCAGAGAAACCGCTTACTGCTCGTTCTCGTAGATCTTAATATAGTGGGGGGCGTTTCTGTCCTGCACAAAGAGAAGCGTGCAGGTGAGTGCGGCGGCTAAGAACGTGAAGATGGCAAGCAGAGCTTTGAGAACTTTCATGGTATCCGATCCTCCTTGGCGGGCATGGCCCGGTCGTTCAAATGCGGAGCAGGGGACGTTCCGCAGGGTCATTAGCAACAGTATACCATAATCCCGGCAGAAAGGCAAACGGCAGTAAAGTTGCGTGAAGTTGGTGGTTGTTAATAAAAAAACAATTGGTTAGATACGACTAATCGTTAAAAATGGCAAAGAAAATTGAGGAAATTGCATCATTTTGGTGCTGTTGTCGTTGAACTTCCGGCTGTAAAATGATACAATAACTGTGTTAAGCAGCTGCTGTCCCTGCCGCAGTGCGCCCGCATGAGGGCAGGGGTGGCAATTCAAGCAGAATGGGGGATTTATTCCATGTTGAACAAGCTGAAACGTGCGGCGCTTGGCGCGCATACGCCGCATGACAAGGCAACCGCTGCAAGCAAACCAGTTCCGATGCCTCTGCCCGCGCAGGTACGCATCCTGATGAGCCAGCACATCGGCGCTCCGGCGAAAGCCCTGGTCAAAAAGGGCGACGAAGTGTTTGTTGGCACCAAGATCGGTGAAGCAGGCGGTTTCGTCTCTGCAAATATCCACTCCAGTGTTTCTGGTACCGTGGCCGCTGTGGAACCCTTCCGTCTCTCCAATGGCCGGATGTGCGACTCTGTTGTCATCAAGACCGATGGCAAGCAGACCGTGGACCCTGCCGTGAAGGCACCCGAGGTCACCGACAAGGCCAGCTTCCTGGCAGCCGTGCGTGAGTGCGGCCTGGTGGGTCTGGGCGGCGCAGGCTTCCCGACCGATGTCAAGCTGCAGCCCAAGCAGACCGTGGACACCCTGCTCATCAACGCTTCCGAGTGTGAAGTCTGGCTGACCAGCGACACGCAGGAGATGCTGAACTGCAGCGATGATATCGTCCGCGGCATCGAGGCCGTGCTGAAGTATACCGGCATCCCGAAGTGCATCATTGGCATTGAGAACAACAAGCCCGAGTGCATCGAGCTGTTGAACCAGAAGACCAAAGACAAGCCCGCCATCGAGGTCAAGGCACTGCCCAGTGTTTACGGCACCGGCGCAGAGCTGATCCTGATCGAGAAGTGCCTGGGCCGCGAGGTTCCGCACGGCGGTCTGCCCGCAGATGCAGGTGCCATTGTGATGAACGTGACCTCTGTTTCCACCCTGGGCAAGTACCTGGCTACCGGCATGCCGGTGGTCAGCCGCTGCATCACCGTGGACGGCGATGCCTGCGCAAAGCCCCAGAACCTGATCGTTCCCGTGGGCACTGCCTACGAGGATGTTCTGAACGCTGCCGGCATCAAGGGCGGCGTGGAGCTGGGCAAGGTAGTTGCCGGCGGTGCCATGATGGGCCCCGCTGTGGAGAACCTGAGTTACCCCACCACCAAGACCACCTCCGGCCTGATCATGCTCAGCGCCGCTGCTGCAGAGCCCCCGCAGGTCAACCCCTGCATCCGCTGCGGCCGCTGCGTGGAGTACTGCCCCATGGGTCTGGAGCCCGTGGAGGTCAACCAGGCTTACGCTGCCCGCGACGTTCAGGAGCTGGGCAAGCTGCATGTTGATTACTGCTTCAACTGCGGCTCCTGCACCTTTGTCTGCCCGGCAAAGCGCCCCTGCACCCAGATGATGGGTCTGGCAAAGGCGTTCTACCTTGGTGAAATCAAAAAAGGAGGCAATAAGTAATGGATACGAAGCTTATTGTTTCGGCCTCCCCGCATCTGCGCAGTGAGGAAACGACCCAGAGCCTGATGGCCAACGTGATCGTTGCCCTGTGCCCCTGTGTGGTGGCCTCTGCAATCATCTTTGGCGCGCGTGCCCTGCTGGTTACCGCAGTGTCCGTTGTGGCATGTGTGGCCTTTGAGTGGCTGTACTGCAAGCTGCTGAAGAAAGCAAACCCCATCAGCGACCTGTCCGCTGTGGTCACCGGCATCATTCTGGCCATGAACGTGCCCGTGGGCATGCCCATCGGCCAGCTCATCATCGGCGACCTGGTTGCCATCATCGTGGTCAAGCAGCTGTTCGGCGGCATTGGCATGAACTTTGCAAACCCTGCACTGGTCGGCCGTATCGTGCTGTTCGTTAGCTTTGCCGGTTCCATGAACAATTGGGTGTTCCCCGATGCAGCGGTTGACCAGCTGTCCAGCGCTACCCCGCTGGCTGTGGCTGACACCAGCAAGCTGAGCCTGCTGGATCTGTTCATGGGCGTGCACGGCGGTGTTCTGGGCGAGACCTGCGCTCTGGCCATCCTGCTGGGCCTGATTTATATGGTGGCCACCAAGACCATCAGCATCGCCATCCCCGCTTCTTACATCGGCAGCATGTTTATCTTCTACCTGATCTCCACCGGCAGCCTGCACGGCGCACTGGTCGGTATCCTGTCCGGCGGCCTGATGTTCGGTGCTGTGTTCATGGCAACGGACTATGTTACCAGCCCCTTTACCCTGAAGGGCAAGCTGATCTACGGCCTGTGCCTGGGCATCGTTACCTTCGCCATCCGTCAGTGGGGCAGCTATGCCGAGGGCGTTTCCTTCGCGCTGCTGTTTATGAACCTGTGGGTCCCCTTTATCAACGATTGGACCCGTCAGACTCCTTACGGCTATGTTAAGCCTGCAAAGAAAGCAAAGGAGGGTGCTGGCAAATGAATAAGAATTCTTCCTGGGAGACCAGTGTAAAGCCTGTTGTTGTGCTGAGCGTGATCGCACTGATCGTCAGCCTGCTGCTGGCCATGGTCAACTCCTTTACGGCTCCCATCATTGAGGATAACCAGAAGGCCGCAACGCTGGCTGCCTATGTGGACGTGATGCCCACCGTTTCCAGCGCCTCCGATCTGGAGGAAGTGACCGACTACACCACCGAGAACATCACCGGTGCTGTAAAGGCCACCGACGGCTCCCTGGCCATCAAGGCTGAGGAAAAGGGCTTTGACGGCGGCATCCTGTCCGTCATCATCGGCTTCGACACCAACGGCACTGTCACCGGCATCTGGGTGGACGCTTCTACCCAGACCAAGGGCATCGGCAGCAACGTTGCCACCGACAGCTTCCTTGCTCAGTTCGATGGCATGGATGGCACCCAGAACATCACCCTGGGCCAGGGCTACGACGCATACAGCGGCGCAACCATTTCCTCTAAGGCTCTGTTTGCCGCCATCAACGATTGCATCAACTGCTACAACGAGTTGGCATAAAGGAGGTTGGTAAGAAATGGCAAGCGAAAACAAGTCCAAGGTAAGCATCCTTACCAACGGCATCATCAAAGAAAACCCCGTTCTGCGTCTGGTTCTGGGCACCTGCTCCTGCCTGGCTGTTACCACGGCAGTTTCCAGCGCGCTGGGCATGGGCGCAGCCTTCACCTTCGTGCTGGTGTGCTCCAACATCCTGATCTCGCTGCTGCGCAACGTGATCCCCGCTAAAGTCCACCTGCCCTGCTACATCGTCATCATTGCAGGCTTCGTGACCATCGTTCAGATGGTGATGCACGCCTATATGGACAGCCTGTACACTGCACTGGGCGTGTTCCTGCCCCTGATCGTTGTCAACTGCATCATTCTGGGCCGTGCCGAGATGTTTGCCTGCAAGAACAATGTGGTGGATTCCGCACTGGACGGCATCGGCATGGGCATCGGCTACACCCTCACCGTGGTGCTGATGGCCTCTATCCGTGAGATCCTGGGCAGCGGCACCTGGCTGGGCTTCCAGGTCCTGCCCGAGAGCATGGCCAAGATGAGCATTATGACCCAGGCTCCCGGCGCATTCTTCTGCTACGGCGTGCTGATGGCCGGCTGCGTCTGGCTGGAAGGCAAGCTGGATGCCCGCATCGAGCGCAAGAGCTGCTGCGACCTCGACAACCTGAAGAAGGAGGCAGAATAAGATGTTAGTCAAACTTGCTGCGATCTTCTTCAGCATGATCCTGGTGAACAACTACGTGCTGGTGAAGTTCTACGGTATCTGCCCGTTCCTGGGCGTTTCCAAGAAGCTGGATTCCTCCATTGGTATGTCCGGCGCTGTTATCTTTGTTATGCTGGTGGCAACGGCTGTCACCTTCCCCATCCAGATCTTCGTTCTGAACCCGGCTGACCTGGGCTACCTGCAGACCATCGTGTTCATCCTGGTCATTGCAGTGCTGGTGCAGTTCATCGAGATCTTCCTGAAGAAGTATGTTGTTGCACTGTACAATTCTCTGGGCGTTTACCTGCCCCTGATCACCACCAACTGCTGCGTGCTGGCCGTGACCATTCTGGTCGTGGACGACTACGGCGCAGACGTTGCTACCCTTGGCTTTGCCGCTGCCTACATTGAGGCTCTGGTCTGTGCTGTGGGTGCAGGTGTCGGCTTTATGCTGGCCATGGTCATGTTCAGCGGCGTGCGCAAGCGCGTGGAAGCCTGCGATCCCCCGGCACCCTTCAAGGGCCTGCCCATCACCCTGATCGCAGCAGCCATCACCAGCCTGTCCTTTATGGGCTTCGGCGGTCTCGTCGAAAACCTGTTCAACGTGACGCTGTAAGGGAGGAACAGGATTATGAATATTGTATCTGCTGTGATCCTCTGTACCATCGTGGGCGCGATCGGTGCCGTTGTTCTGGTGCTGGCCGCAAAGTTCATGGCGGTTGAGGAAGACCCCCGTATTGAAGAAGTTTCTGCCTGCCTGGCCGGTGCAAACTGCGGCGGCTGCGGCTACGCCGGCTGTGCCGACTACGCAAAGGCCGTTGTTATGGACGGTGTTCCCTGCGACAAGTGCGCCCCCGGCGGCCCCAAGGCTGCTGCCGCCATTGCCAAGATCATGGGCGGCGAGGCAAGCGCTGTGGAGAAGAAGGCTGTGGTCCAGTGCCAGGGCAACTCCGAGCACTGCAAGCCCAGCTACGAGTACAAGGGCATCCAGACCTGTGCCGCTGCTGCGACCCTGTACGGCGGCCCCAAGACCTGTACCTTTGCCTGCATCGGCCTGGGCGACTGCACCAAGGTGTGTAAGTTCGATGCCATCCACATTGTGGACGGCGTGGCCAAGGTGGACAAGGACAAGTGCACCGGCTGTGGTGCCTGCGCCAACATCTGCCCCAAGCACGTTATTATGATCGACGCAGGCGGCCCCCGCAAGCCCGTGGTCATGTGCTCCAATCAGGATAAGGGCCCCGTTGCCATGAAGGCCTGCACCACTTCCTGCATTGCCTGCGGCATGTGCGAGCGCACCTGTAAGTTTGATGCCATCCACGTTGTGGACGGCGTGGCCCGTGTGGATTACGACAAGTGCAAGGGCTGCGGCATGTGCGCCCAGAAGTGCCCCAAGCACATCATCCTCTTCCCGCTGAAGGACGATCCGAATCCCCCCAAGCCCGTGGTGAAGCAGGCTCCGAAGCCCGCTGCCGCTCCTGCCGCTCCGGCAGAGCCCGCCGCAAAGGCTGAGGAAGCAAAGGCTCCCGAAGCCCCCAAGGCTGAGTAAGCGGAACCCATTGTAATATGGTAAAGCGCCCCCATTGCTCCTTTGAGTGATGGGGGCGCTTTTTGGTGGGGCAACCCCCCAGTCGCCTTGCGGCGACAGCCCCCGCTAGTAGGGGGGCCCTTGGCATTTCGTGAAGCCTTATGGTTTTGCCAAGGCCGCCCCTATTAGGGGCGGTGGCATCCCGAAGGGATGACGGTGG
>NZ_JAFREJ010000029.1:0-15174 GCF_017377545.1 Faecalibacterium sp. Marseille-Q4164
AAATCCGAACCCTTCTCCTATCGAGAAAAGGTTCGGATTTTCATGGTTTGGTGCGATGGAAGGGACTCGAACCCTGGGCCCACTGATTAAGAGAGAAAGTCGCGGGTTCGTCTCAAAAGATGGAAGTTTCGAGTCATCGCCATTTTTACGCAAAACAACGTGATTTTTTGCGTAGTAATTTCTGCACTCTTTGTCGTATTTTGCACCGAAAAGTACCCTCTGCACGGTTTGAAACCGTGCAAAAACCGTGCACTTACTCCAAAACAAACAAATTTCGACCTATCCCCTACCGACTTGACGGCATTGGTTTGAGTGACCGAACATCAAAATTCAAAGAGTATAGTCAGAACCATTACGGTGTGTCCAATTTATATACCTCATCAAATTGCCGCTTTCGTGCTTCTGTTAGATGATGGCTCACAAGAATAAGCGTCAGTCTTGGGTTTTCCAATAAGCATTTCTCTATACGCTCCGCATTTTTTTCATCCAACGCACTTGTTCCTTCATCTATCAAAAGAATAGAACGATTATAAATCAATGCACGAGCAATCGCAATTCTTTGCTTTTGGCCTCCAGATATCTTATTCCCGTTTTCTCCAACAATCGTGTCCATCCCATTTGGCATAGAAGATATATCGTACTCAAGTGCACTATCTTTAACCGCTTTTTTGATTTGTTCTTCTGTAAATCTTCCTCCCAGCGTAATATTTTCTCTAATTGTTGTGTTAAATAAAAATACATTTTGGTCAACATAGCCTATCTGTTGTTGAATCTGTTCCGGTGCAACTATACGAATGTCCGTATCATCAAAGTAAATATTTCCTGTATAATCGGGAAGCCATCCTAGAAGAATCTTTAGAAAGGTAGACTTTCCACAACCTGAAGGACCTATAAGTGCATATTTTTTCCCTTTTTCAAATACAAATGAAATATTTTTGAGAACCGTCTTTTCTCTATAATTAAAAGAAACATTTGTTACACTGATTTTCTTTTTGAAAGTAGAGAGTATTTTATTGGATTTATGTTCTCCATCCGTGTTCAAATTTGAAAGTTTTTCAAAATACGGTCTTGCCGCAATCAAAGAAAGACGAGTATTTGAAATTCCAGACAGTCCATTTGAAACGCCCCCTATCAAATTTGTTCCACTTGCTAAAACACCTAGCATTACTTTTCCTTGCATAACAAGAAGCACAATCAAAAGCATTGATACAACTTGCAGTGTAACATTAACAAATCCAACAATTCCCTCCGTATTTGCTTTAGTAGCATTTAGGATATAGTTCGGTCGTTCAATATTATCACTTATGCTTTCGCTCTTTCCTAAAAATTTCTCACCTCTTCCAAAAGTCTTCAGGGTATCCATTCCGAGAAAAAGATCTTTTAATTGGCTAATGGCAACAGACTGTTCTTGAGAGCAGTTTTTCCCAAGTTTTTCTATTTTTTTATGGAACAGATTTGGAATACTCCACATTAAAAAAGCTGATAGCAATGCAAAAAGTACAAGTGACCAATGTAGAAAAGCCAAGCTTATAATACTTACAATCACCTGCGTTACACGGCCAACACCAGAAAAAAATGGGATCCATGCCAGTTGTTCTATTTGTTTAATATCATTCGTCACCCATGATAGATATTCTCCGATATCATTCTTATGATATTGCTTATAATTTTGTCGCAAAATAGAATCATAAATATTCTTGCGCACATCGTTGTTCAAAGCCAAAATTGCTTTTGCCTGTATACGATCCGCTAAAACAGAAAACAAAAGATATAATCCCCATCCAAAAATATCAATGCAGCACCAAAATAAAACCAAATTAAAATTCATTTGCGCTGCAGAGTCGAATATCTTCATCAACAGGAATTGAATACACGCATTCATCGTAAATGATAGGGCTTGAAACACACAGACTATTATGCAAAGAAATTTTTGTTTTTTCAAATAGTAATCCATACATTCAATCCATTATTTCATCTTTCAACAATGATTCACTTATACCTAATTTTCGTTAAGACTTGTTCGGATAAAATGTTTTACACACATACTTCTCACACATATTGTCAACCACAGCACCTTTTTTACAACTAATATTCAAACAGTTAAGCACTCTATTGCAACCATAACATTTTTGATGAATCTGTCCCTCTGTCCATGCTTTTGATTTTTTAGGGTCAATTATAATACCCTCCATAGCATCAATCCTTCCAATATGATTTTCTGGCGCATTCAACGAAATTGTACATTTATCAATCATACCATTTGCGCGAAAAACGAATCCGTACGGGAAAGATGCATAGCAAATATCCGAAAACAAGTCATTCGGCTGCTCATATAATGTTAGCCCAATTTTCTTAATATACGCTTGATGTGCATACTTCAATTGCTTTCTATTTTTGCCTTCTGATATTGGCATTGAGCCCACTAGTGTTCCACCCCAGTCAGATACAAGTGCAACGAGAATTGAAAATCTTTTGTCTTTCGCAAACAGCGATGAAAGATAATCATACCATGAAAAATCTTGGTCCCCATCTAAAATATTATGTCGTATAATAATATTATACTCGTACTCAGAAGAAAGAGTCGATATTTTTCTAAGATTATCAATTATTCTCTCAAGTGTTCGTATTCCAGAAATATGCGGTCGAGTCTCGTTATGATTCCATCCATCTAATGTTATTTGAAAAGATCGTATCCCCACTTCATAAAATTTAATAAACATTTCTATGTTTAGCAAATATCCATTAGTTGTCATTGTCGCTGCATAATTAAATTTTCGAACAGTCTGCAATTCTTTTACGCATGATGAAATATCCAGTATAATGTTTTCACATAGAGTGGGTTCTCCTCCAAACCAACTTATTTGAAGATTATCAAATTTATCAATCATATTTTGAATATATTTTTTGATTTGTTCCACAATATCTGATGTCATAGTTATATTCTCGTGTGGTTCATAGCAATATGGACATCTAAAGTTGCAAGCTTCTGTTGGCATAATCGTTAGAAGGAGGCTCTTATTCATTCTTTCTTTAAGACTACACACGATTTTATCTATTTCTTGTCTTGTCTGCAACATCTCTTGTTCATATAGTAACCTTGTGAGATCCGTCGAAATTTCATCGCGTCCTCCTGCTTTTACAATATCATCAAATTCCTGTCGAATCGAAAAATCAGTCAATTTAATCTTATTTTTCAACAGATTTGATGTTACCAATGTCCTTTCGCCATTTCTTTCAATTTCAACATATCCAGGAATTATATATTTCATATTATCTTCCTTTTCGATTATAAAATATAGGAGACTTTAGATTGTTCCAAAGTCTCCTATATCTCATGATTACTGATTAGCAACCACAGCCAGCACCGCCGTTAGTATTGTATGCACTCGGATGTGCATTTTCCAACACGGTTTCCAGCTCTCTCTTTTCAGAAATAACCTCCATACTATTCACCTCCTTTCACACAAAGACTTTGTTGCTACTGCGATTTTTATTTAGGTTAGTTTCATCATTTTGAAGCATCCGACTTGCTTTTCTGATTTAACTTAGAACATATTCTTAAGTTAATTAGTACAGCTCTGTAGTAATTTGATTGCCAGAAATTGAAGCTCTCACGCCACCACTTTTCGTCCAAAGTGTAACAACCGGATTGTCAAAATATGTGAATTTCGCATATCCCTCAACAATTGCAGGAAGAACAGGCGACTCCATCTGTCTGACAACATTAATTTTGGCATCTTCATACGATGTCATAATTCCCGTTATCGCAAGCCCCCATGTCCGTTTAATTTTTGTGTAAAGACCAGCTTTTTCCAATTCAATCCAATATTCCATTGTTGCCAGTCCATTTGTCCCGGTAATCTTCCATACTCCAGATAGTGCTCGGCCAGTATTGATAGGTTCAGCAGTAATCTTTGCAATCGAACCATCTGGCAACTTCACTGATTCTTCATGCTTGACACGATCGTTAAGATCAAAGGACATCGAAACAGTCGGTTGTTTTGTTGCCACCTCTTGTGCAGCCGAAGCACAAACGGCCGAAAGTGAAAAGATCAAAACAACTGCCATGCAAAGCGAAATCAATCTTTTCTTCAACGTCATTTCGAGTCATCTCCTTTTATTTTAATATAGAATTCGACAGCATATCGGATAAGGTATTTTGCAAGTGCAAAAAAAGCTATCGCCACGATTGCTACTATCAACACAATCGTCAAGATTTCCGGTACGCTAAATTTCATAAATACACCTCAACTAACGCTCAACTTGTTGCCTCGGAAATATCTGCATTGGAATTGCCTCCGCTCTTTTGATAGCATCAAATCACAAAAAATAGACGTCGTCCACAATTTTGTAACAAGATGGAAAAAACTTGTAACAAAACAGGATTTGTATAAAATAATAGTCCCCTGATGCTAGACCCACAACATCAGGGGACATACTAAAGTAAAATTTATCCGAAAGCTTTTATGATATCATGAAGAATCTCCATTTGTTGTGGAGAAAGATCATTTCCTTGTTGGCTTGGTGCCAAGAGTTCATCCCGCAGCCTTACCAATGTTTTCTTTTGTTCTTCCGTCAATCCTGAAAGAGACAGTAGCTCTAGTGCAATTTGATGCTTCTGATATGGTAGTACTCCTGTCGAATCTCTTAGACAATGCCATAGAAGCGTGTCAACAGTATGAAAAAGAAGACAAGACGATTCATGTTACGGCAATTGCACAGCAAGCCTTTTTCATTTCCATCCGAAACACATCAAAGCCCGTAGTGATTCTGAACGATTCTATTCCAACAACAAAGCCAGAACCGCAATTGCATGGTTTTGGGCTTGTCAATATACATCTAATCCTTGAAAAATATCATGGAGAACATACCATGTTCTATGAGAATGGATGGTTTCAATTCACTGCTGACATACCTTTCACTCCGATTTCGTGACAAAAAAGTCCATTTCGTTATATTATTGTAGAAATTTCAAGCCAAAACGTGTATTCTTTTATTCAAGAAAATCTTCCGGATGAGGATTACAGTAATGCACAATTTTTCAATGCTGTTAACGCAAAAATGTCTGTCGATGGGGTTGATTGACAAATCTTATTCTGAATGGCTATCATATAGTATCGAAAAACGTGCGACGACTTTATTAACTTGGTTCGTGCTATGTTTGGTTGGCTTTTTCGGCTTCGGTTGGAAGCTAACCCTATCCTTTTCGATATTTTTTCTCTTAATTCGGAAATACACAAATGGTTATCATGCTGCCACCTATAGCCACTGCTTGTTTCTTTCTATTTTAATGGAAATCATTATTTTTACTTTTGTTTCCAGTATTTTCTATTTCAAATGGGCACTTCCTCTCATACTCACAGTTTCTAGTATTTTAATCTGGTGCATCGCACCAGTAAACACCGCCAGTATTCATTGGTCTGAATGTGAACTCAAAATTGTAAAAACAGCTGTACGTTGGTTGCTATTTATTCTAAATGCTTTGGCAATTTTATTGATAAAGTTACAAATAGCGCCTTCAATACTGCAAGGTTTGTCCGCAGCATTAGCTGCTGATGCCATAACACTATTCATATCAAGCTGTCAAAAATTGAAAGGAGGGCGCACAAATGAAAATTCAAGTCAAGGAATTCGTCAAAAAGAAAATTGAAGTTCTGGTAAAGAGGGATATACAAGAGTGGCCACCAGCTTGTACAG
The DNA here is from genome assembly GCF_017377545.1 of Faecalibacterium sp. Marseille-Q4164. Classification (NCBI taxonomy): domain Bacteria; kingdom Bacillati; phylum Bacillota; class Clostridia; order Eubacteriales; family Oscillospiraceae; genus Faecalibacterium; species Faecalibacterium sp. Marseille-Q4164. The sequence goes on from NZ_JAFREJ010000029.1 coordinate 5,698, forward strand.
GATGGTTGTACCAACCGCAACGTCCCCGTGTATCTGAGAAACATCCGCAAGAAAAGCTCCAATAATTTCCATTCTCCAAAATGGCATAGTCGCGTTTCTGTTCCTATACGAAAGCCATTACAGCGATTCACAGCATTGTGGCAACGACCAACGCAAACAAAATGAGGCATCCGATTTAAGCGTCGGGTGCCTCTTGTCTTTGTGACAATGCGTTTTCTCTCTAGGCGGTTACAAAAGAGTCCCATCGTCTGCCAAAGAGTGACGGGGTTCTGAGAGCGGATTCGGAATGAGATCATGGGGATGTACAGACATGAATCAGAGCTTCTTCCTCCGGAAGAATGCTTTTTTCAAATCGATCTGAATAGCGTGTAAGCCGTTCGCAAAATTTAGTGTGTGCCGTGTGATAAAAATTTCTGAGAATAAAGTCCATGAATTGAAAAGGAGAAACGGCAGAGGAAACGGGAATGCGGCAATTCTCATATTGCCCCAATGTCAAATGCGACTTTGGATGTTCCACGGGAATGAATGCATCGCCTGAATCAAAATCGAACCTTAGCGGAACGGTAACAACTCTCTGATCTAAGATGTCAAGATACATTTCGTCCATCGAATACAGCTCCGGCTCATTCTGAAAAACCTCTAAATCCGGAGCAGGGAAAAAAGACAGTCGATGCGACACCAACTCATTGCCTTGAAAGCGATACAAGAGACTAATTAGAGCACCATCGATCATTTTGATGTTGTAATTCCTTTTTTTCACTAGCTCAGAATACATTTCACGATAGGGAACATCCTTCAGAAAAATAGAATTGTCCGAAGAACTGACTCCAATCTCGCTGATATTCCCGGTGTACGATTTTATCGAAGGAAAATTCTGCTCATCGCAGATACCGACCGCAATCACATCAGTGGTCAGACGCTTAATCTGATTCAAGACATCTACAGGATTCAATCGTTATCCCTCCTTACTTTTAAGAAGGGATATGAGACGATCCACGGTATCTTTTCCCAAATCTTCAAGATAGATGTTACCACTTTCAAGTTCCTGAATCAGGTTTTCAGCATTTCCTTTGCTCTTTTGAATCTTTCGTTTTTCAGCTTCGCTCATATCGCGATTCACGATATTCATATGATCCCGCTGAGCCTTTGTCGGATAAATAAAATCCAACGTGAAGTTATGATCTTTCACCTTTTTATACTCGGCGATTAGCCCGTCCATTCCGGAACCGACCCCCAACACTCTCACCCATGCCTTGCTTCGAGTAATCGCGGTAAACAGCTGATTTCGAAGTTTTGCCAAATCAAAAAATGAGTCAAAGCACGCTTCGGCATTGACGATATAGACCATGGCCGCTTCGTTTTCCTTTGCCCGGTAAATTCCCGTAAAGGCCACAGAAGCATTATCCTCATCAAAGAAGACATCGGGTGCAGTATCTACGCCGGCTGTGTGAGACTGGATGCCCTTTTCATATAAAAGTGCCCGAATAGGCGCAACGTTTGATTTAGTCGTGACAGGGTTCGGGTTGATCACAATGATATCGTCCGGACGCAGTTCGTCCTCCGTAAGGTTCGTTTGAATCTCATTTGCAACCCATTGATCCTGCTCTTCTTTAGAATCGAACTGCTTGAACATTATCAAATCATCGATGCCAGAGTGGCTCTCGAGAAACTCCGGGCTGCTTTTGCTTGTGCGCTCCAAAACAACGTGTTTTCCGTCCTCAAGGGAACCGGCTTTCACATGATAGCCAATCTCTTCCCACAACGCACTCTGGTCAAACATCTGAACAAGACCGGGGCCATCCTCGCCAACAGGCTTTCGGTAAATTCCAAACCCCAATGCATGGGCTGTGACTAGAGCAGGTCTGGAATTTCTGTAGCATTTTTCCAGAATAATATCCTGCTCCGGCTGGCCATCTTCCGATGACCGGAACGTTACGTTTGGTACGCCGTGCTCATCGACACCAAAGATCTCTTCCGGTGAAGGGAGAGACTGTAACCGCAAATTTTGCAGTTCATCGTATGCGTAAACCAACCGTTTAGGTTCCCGCAGCATTTCATAACATAGCTTTAAAAATGCCGGAGAAAAATCTTGAGCTTCGTCTACCAGAACAGCGTCGTACATCGGCCTCGGATCGGTTGCTTCTTCAAGTGCTTTTCTGCAAGCCACACCAAATGGATCTGTAGAACCAAAACGATTTTTGGCAGACAAAAAATCCAAGTATTCAAGATTGTTCGTTCCACAAAAGATATAATACATACCGGTGCGTTCTCCGCCGCCAGGTGCACCCCATGCATGAAGGATGTGCAAGTTGTCCCAGTCCGGTTCCTCGCTGGTTTGTTCAATATAAAATGTGTTGATTAGCTGCCGCAATTGCCCTTTCAGAGAGCGAGTGTTAAAGGTGACAGCAATTTTCCATTCGGGATGCTGTGCGTGCAGGTATGCTGCTTTCAGTGCCAGCACCACAGTTTTACCGGATCCGGCAAGACCGCGGATTCGCTGTACGCCCTCTACGGTCTCGATTACTGCTCGACTTTGCTGGTTGTCTAGATTGGCGATGGAATCCTCTAATGCTTTTAGCTTCGCTCCTCTGGATTCGGGCTTTGTGGTTTCCCTACGTTTTTTTCCTTTGCGGATTGTAGAAATTGCCTGAAGCACAGACACCAGTGCTTCATAATACCCGCTATTGTTCCAGTTCAACTTTTCAATCTGTGCCAGAAGATTATTGTCGTTAGCACACAACGGATAATCTTCATCGCAGTCAACCTTGCGCATGAGAGCGGGGGCATACGTAATGACATTGATTTCAACGCATAGTTTTCTTTTGTTGACAAGCTGCCGGTATCCCCTAAGCTTTGCTTCTATTTTATTGGCGCAATCATCCTGTGCTTCTTCATATCCATCGATGTTTTTCCCTTCGATAAGATTGAAGATGACCAAACCTTTGTCAGGAGAGACCCAAAGACTGTCGATCGGATAAGCACCATCTACGGTTCCGATGATCGGGTATCCGATATACAGATAGCCGTCCAGTTCGTTGTGACGTTGAAAAAAACTTTTCAGAAGGTCACTGGATGTCGGCTTTTGGGTTGTGCCGGTAATGATTGTAACCAAAAGTCTCACTCCTTTTCCATGTTATCAAGTTTATCGTACATCTTATAGAGCCATTCGTCAAGGTCGGATTTGCGCATGATGGAGTACTGCTTTCCAACTTTTACAACTGGCAGTGAAAAAAGAGAACCGTCTTGCCTAAGGCCCTTAATACCAACTTTCACAATAAAATCCGACACAAAAAGCCGATTGGAAGCAACTATGTTTCCGATCGACTTTTTTCTTTTTTAGGCAGGTTTCTTTGCATCCAGTTCTTTCACTTCCTCAATTGAAAGCCCTGCATACTTTGCCACTTTCTCATAGGGCAACCCGTCTTCCAACATCGTCATAGCATTCTTGATCGAAGTTTCATGTGCGGTTTCATCTCTCATTTTTTCCATTGCTCTGCACATAGTTGCCACTCCCTTCGCATCCTGTTTGAAATACTGCACCCGATTTGCCAGAATGGGATAATACATTTTGCTGGAATCTGTACAGAAAAAGTCGTGCATCAGTTTTCCCAACGCTGTTTCGTCCTTGATTTGTGAGTTCACATAGATAATATGTGCCCGATCATTGAAAACCATTCCCGTTTCCTGAACGGTGCGTTCAATGTGATAAATTGGAAGGCCTGCCCTCAGTACATCATTTTCTGTAATGAATATGACGTATGTCTCATTCAGTGCATCGTAACTGCTGCCGGATTCTGTAAGGTTCGCATCCAGCAGACTGCTGTTATAGCGAGCACGTTTTTCGCTTGCGCCTCGGTCGCTGCGCTGCACTTCAATATTATATGCACGGTTGTCCTGATCTACTGCCAGAATATCCAATCGAACAGACCGACCCTGCAAGTTTTTAATATTGTACTGTCCGTGAACTTCACGCACAACCAAATCATTGCGTTTCAGGATGATTTGCAGCAAGAACTCTGCGCAAGCGTGATCTTCAAACACAGCCGCCATGAAGTCGTCGTCGATCAAACGAAACTCACGAATCCGCTGTAAATCTTCCTCGTGCTTTTGTGCAAAGCCCAATTCCTGTTCTGATTTTCTCTCTGACATCGGCTCACCAGCTTTCAAACTACCTTTTCAAAATAATAGTATCATAAATCCGTATTTTTTACAAGAGAACCTCTCTCCCCTTGCGCCAGATCATGATGAACCTTTCTATCTACCTTAAGCGATGCAATCGCGCAGCCTGCATCCAACGGATGCAGAACACAAGGGGTTTGGGCACAGCCCAACAAGCATTTTGCAACGCAAAAAGTGTTTTTGTATAGACGAAAACATTGCTTGCAGATGCAGACGTTGTATATACGTCTGCCCTGCTTGCGGGCGCTATGAAACCTCTCAACATACTTTCCAAAATTCGAAAATCATTTTGCGATCAAGACCGTCCATTTTCAAGTTTCACTTGATGCGGGCGACTATTTTTTTGCTCAGGAAGTTTTCGAGTTTGCAATCGCAGCAAGCAGGGCGAGCCGGTACCACCTCGCAAGTTTTGAACCTGATTTTTTACAAATCCAGCTTCAAAACACTTGTTGGGCTTCGCCCAAACCCGATGTTTAGCACAAGAATGCGCTAGTTTCGCCCCTTAACGACCGCTGAATAAGCAAATTTCTTGGAGAAAAATTTGTTTTATTAAAATCGTCGTTGATACATTTAATATCGCACAAAACCGGAACTATTACTTCCGGTTTTGAAGGCAAAAAGCGGAAGTATCACCTCCTAAAAATTTGAGTGTTATTATGATATGCTCTATCCAGAGCTGTTCACAAGAACCGGACCTCCCAAGTCCGGTTTTCTCCCTCAAAACCGGACCTGATACGTCCTAAAAACGCTTGTATGATTGTGATATGCTTTCTACAACTCCTCATCGAACCTTGAAAACCGCATGACCGTCTGCATGGGATACCCGGCGATGACCAGAAGGAGAGCCGGAAAACGCCGCCGAGAGGGGGCAGGAAGTCCATGCAGAGAGAACGGCACCCAAAATCCGAAATCACGTTGATACGAAAAACCAGAACCAGTAGTTCCGATTTTGCCTTGAAATTCACTTCGTATTTTTTAAAAACCGGAACTACCAGTTCCTAAAAAATCGAGTGACTTTATGGTATGCTCTATCCAGAACATTTTCTAAGAAGCGGAAGCATCCCTTCCGGTTTTTCCTTGAGATTCTCCTAAAATCCACTGAAAACCGGAAGGAATGCTTCCTAAAAATTTCTGCTTCATTGTGATATGCTTTCTACAAGCCTTCATCGAACCTTGAAAATCACATGACCGTCTGCATGGAATACCCGGCGAAGAGACCCTATGAGGACGAGCCGGAAAACGCCGTTGGAAGGGGGCAGGAAATCCATGCAGAGAGAACGGCATAAGAACAATGATATTCTATTTCATTTCAGAAAGGATGGTTTGCCTATGACAAAACTGAGCCAGCTTAAAATCGATCCGGAGTTCCAGAATCAAATCAACCCTCCGTCGTTTGAGGAAACCCACCAACTGGAAATGAACATCCTAAAAGAAGAACGTGTACTGAATCCGATCATCACGTGGAACGGCTATATTGTGGATGGACATACACGCTATCAAATTCTTCGGAAATATCCATTTATTCCATTTGAAGTCATCGAAAAAGAATTTTCCAGCCGTTATGAAGCACTCGTATGGATCTGTAAAAATCAGCTTGGGCGGCGAAACCTGACCCCAGAACAGAAAAAGTTCCTGATCGGAAAGCAGGCAGAAGCGGAAAAGCAAATCAAATCGTTTCACGGCAATCAGTATACTTTGGCATCTGAAAGTGGTCTGGTTCAAAATGAACCAGACCGCACAAAGCACGGTTCACGGTCGAAGGTCGCTGCGGAACATGGAACATCCGAAAGTTATGTTTACCGTGCAGAGCAATTTGCAAAAGGTGTGGAAGCTGCGGAGGAGGCAGTACCCGGAGCGCAGAAAGAAATCCTGAGTGGAAAGATCCGGGCAAGCGACCGTGAAATTTCCTCGATTGCAAAGGTTCCAAAGGAAAAGCGTCCCGAAGTTGTGGCAGAGCTTCGTAAGCCTAAAGGCGAACGGGATTCCAGTATCACGGATTCGTATTCTTCGCCTTCAAAGGACAATGAGTTTATAACGACCTTCAAGCAAGACATTCAGGGGCATAAGAAAGGACTCAACAAGGAAGAAAAGCAGAATCTCAAGGATGCCGTCAAGAGCATCTATTCACCTCGCCGCTTGGCAGATGGCGAAGCCATGATGTGCGAGATTCAGGGAGCGCAGGAGGATTTTGTCCGGCGGTGGGAAATGTGCTTTCGTGAATACCCGGATATTCTTACTGAACCGAAGAACAATGAGAAGCTGCTGATTTTTATCGACCGTGCCAGTCGGTATCTTCAGACGGTAAAAGATCGTCTGAACAATGATGGAAACCAAAACTCTCAAACGGTTTAGCACTAATTCGGATGTAAAAATGGAGGTGAATTCCATTTCGGATTACTTGAAACCCAATATGCCACTGCCGCAATATCTGCCCTATGCCCGCTTTCTCAAAAGAATAACTGGATCGATACACAGGGGCACATTTATGTGATCTATCCGCTTTCCAAGCTGTCAAAAGATTTGAGATACAGCCTTTCCAGCATAACACGCGCATTTGCCGAATTGGAAAACGCACAGCTCGTGGAACGCGTCCGCAACGGCTTTTCCAAGCCCAGCCGCATTCTGCTCAAGGTTCCGTACACTACGCAAAATTGCGCTGTCACAGTATGCAAAAACGCCGAGCATGACTGTGCAGAAACGAGCAGTGTGATTGCGCAAAAATGCACACCTAACCAACGTAATAAGAGCAACCTGAATGATAACCACCTGATAAGATCAAACAATGCTCGTCTATCGTTGGGAGAATGCACCATGCACATCGCTATGTGGAGCAGTGGCAGACCATGCGTGCAGAGAACCTAGGACTGTTCCTCTGGGGCGGTGTGGGCACCGGCAAGAGTTTCCTTGCCGGGTGCATTGCAAACGCTCTGATAGAGCAGGAGGTGCCTGTGCACATGACAAACTTCGCCCGAATCCTGAACGAGCTGAACAGCAGCTTTTCCGGGCGGAATGAAGTTGTAGACAAGCTCTGCTGCTATCCCCTGCTCGTCATTGACGATTTCGGCATGGAGCGTGGTACAGAGTATGCGCTGGAACAGGTCTACAACATCGCGGACAGCAGATACCGCAGCCAAAAACCGCTAATCGTCACTACCAACCTGACGCTGGATGAGATACGGCACCCACAGGATACCGCCCATGCCCGCATCTATGACCGCCTGTTGGAAATGTGCATTCCTGTTTCCTGCATCGGTGTGAGTTTCAGCAAAGAGAACGCGCAGGAGAAGCTGAAACGCATGAAACTTTTGATTGGATAAACCGAAAACATCGGAAAGCAAAAATTGCCGGGTGTAATAGTCACCCGACTACAAGGAATTGGAGGTCTGCCTATGAATTTGAATCGGCCTGACATGACCGAAACCGTGAAATTCGAAAATTATACGAATAATCCCTTGCAAAAGGACTCGAACCCCACTACAATGGAGGTGGTCACTCAAACCAATGCCGTCAAGTCTCCGACTGACAGCCCAGCAACCACGAAGCTGGTGTACACGGTGGAAGAGATCGCACGAATGCTGGCCATCAGCCTGCGCTCTGCTTACAACCTGTGCAACAGCACCACCGAATTCCGTGTCCTGCGGGTAGGCGGAAGCATCCGTGTACCGAAGGACGGTTTCGATGCGTGGCTCAACCGGGCAACTTGATAAGGAGGCAAACAGTATGGCATATATTACGAAGCGTGGCAACTCTTACAGCGTCCGCTACACCTATCAGGACGAGCACGGCAAGAGCTGCGACAAATGGGAAAGCTTTCCCACCAAAGAGGAGGCAACAAACCGTAAGAAACAGATCGAGCATGAGCTGGCGGCTGGAACCTTCCTGATTCCGTCCTCGGTGACGGTGGCAGAGTTCCTCATGGATTGGCTGCCCAAGCAGTGCAGCAAGCACAAGTGGGCACCCAAAACCTACGAATCTAACCTTTCCACCATCCAGAACCTCATTATCCCCTATATCGGCAGCATGGAGATGCAGAAGCTCAAACCCTACCACATGGAGAACCTCTACACGACCCTGAGCAAAACGCCCTGCGGTTCGTATATTGAGGGAAAGAAGCAGGAACTGACCGAAAAGCAGAAGCAGCGGTTCCTTTCCGGCACGACGATCCACGAGGTTCATCGGCTGCTGGGTACAGCCTTCCAGTATGCCGTAGAGTGGGGCATCCTTGTCAAAAGCCCTGTTCCCGTGGACAGCCCCAAGAAGTCCACGCAGGAACGTACCATCTGGACGGTAGAGGAGATGCGGGCGGCTCTGGACAGCATGGAGGACTCCATCCTGCATCTGGCAGTCCACCTCACACTGGTGGGCGCACTGCGAGAGGGCGAGATCGTAGGTCTGACCCCGGAAGATCTCAATTTTGACGCAGCAGATGGCATCGGAACATTCCGTATCAACAAGTCCATGCAGCGGGTGCGAAAAGAAGCCCTGAATCAGGTAGACGATGGCTGCATCATCAAGGTATTCCCGGATAAGTTGGAACGCAGCACCACTTCCCTCATTTTGAAGAGCACAAAAACCGCATCCTCCTGCCGCACCATCTTCATGACCTCCGCACTGAAAGAGGAATTGAAGAAGTGGCTGAATCAGCTGGCGGCAGACGAGAGGAAAGACCCGGCACGCTACCATGATAGAGGAATGCTGTTCCGTTTGCCCAACGGTCTGGCAGTAGAGCCTGTGCTGATCCGCAAGAAGTTCCTCAAATGGCAGGATGCACACCCGGAGTTCCCGCGCATCGTCTTTCATGGTCTGCGGCATTCCAGTGCCACCTATCAGCTGATGATCTCCGGCGGCGATGTGAAGGCCGTTCAGGGCACCACAGGACACGCCACGGCGGATATGCTGGTGAACACCTACGCTCATATCCAGCAGTCCTCTCGTGTAGAACTGGGCAAGAAGTTTGAGGAAGGTTTCTACGCCAAACATGAAAGCCCTAGCCCGCAGGCTGTACCCGCCGAAGGCGAACCGACCATCTCTATAACTGCTCTGCTGGAACTTCTGAAGAACGCCGACCCTGAAGTAAAGGCACAGCCCCGTCTGGCACTGCTGACCTGATGCAAAATTTACCACGCATTTCAAAGCAATTCCAGCTTATGCAGAGGATTCCCACGAAAAAGCCGACCGTGCAAAAACCGTGCATTGACCGTGCAGACCCCGATTTTTCGGGGTTACATAACAAAAAAGAACGTCAAATCTTACGATTTGACGTTCAATATCTGGTGCACCTCCAGGGACTCGAACCCT
>NZ_JAFREJ010000002.1:0-396647 GCF_017377545.1 Faecalibacterium sp. Marseille-Q4164
ATGGTTGGCGGATTTTTTCATTTTAGGGCTTGACTTTTAATAGTTAGTCTTCGTCAGAGATTGGTAGGCTTCTGCCACCTTGCCTTTGGGGTCGTGCTGGAAAATGCTTTTGCCAACGGCACTGATCTCCGCAGCACGGACAGATCGGGGAATGGTCTGGTCAAACACTTTGATCTTGCTGCCGTAAGCACCTCGAATCAGGTTGTCAATCTGCTGTCCGTAGTTGGTGCGGCTGTCGGTCATAGTCAGCAGGATGCCCTCAATTTTCAATTTGGGGTTGATCTGCCGTCGGACCTTCTGCACGGTCTGCAAAAGCTGTTCCAGACCTTTCGCAGACAGGTACTGCGCCTGCACGGGAATCAGGGTGGTGTCCGCCGCTGCCAAGGCATTGACGGTCAGCATCCCAAGGGAAGGAGTGCAGTCCAGCAGAATGAAATCATATTCGTGCTTTGCTCCTTCCAGCACCTGCTTGAGCATCTTTTCCCGGTTCATGCAGTTGACGAGAGACACTTCCAGCCCTGCCAGTTCGATGTTCGCCGGAATCAGGTCAACGCCCTCCGCATGGTGCAGAACGCCTTCACCGGGCGGAATGCTCTGGTCGTTTATGGCTTTCTGCATCAGGGTGGAAAGGGTGGTGGGCAGTTCATCGGGCTGCTGCCAGCCCATGCTGATGGTCAAGCTGCCCTGCGGGTCAGCGTCCACCAACAGGACTTTCTTACCTTCCATCGCCAGCCCAATGCCAAGATTTTCACAGGTGGTGGTCTTGCCAGTGCCGCCTTTCTGGTTGACGATGGCTACCGTGGTTGCTTTCTTTGAAATTTTTATCACCTCCGCATCGCTAAGTCGTGGTTGGTTTGGTTCTGGTAGGAAAGCTGCATTGTAGTCGGTGCGTTATACAGAGAAGCGAGCAGATATTGTTTCATGTTCCTGATGGGGCTGCTGTTCTCTGCAAGGCACTTCAGCACAAAGCGGATATGGTCGGCGTTCAGCTTCATAAAGCGACTGCGTACCACCTCGGCGGGCTTATCGTCCCCGGCAATGTGCAGCAACTTGCGGTTGGTGGCACAGGTGTCCACCAACAAATCTACGATCTGATAGATGGTGTCCTCATCATCCGGGCAGAGCCGGAGCAGAAGGTCTATCTCCAAAGACTGAGAAAAATATTCTTCCAGTTGGGTGCGTTTGCTCATCCCATCCGCTTCTTCAGAATAGAATGGATCAGTCTCACTCATTTCAGTATCATTCTCTTTAGTCTTATTACATCGTGATTTTGAAGGGTCTTGACTTGCGTTTTTGAAGCCTCCAGAATCGTGAAAATCACGATTCTGGAATATTGATTTTGACGATTCTGCCGAAAAGTTCTTCACATATACCAAACTTGGCTTTCCCAGACCTCTGCGTTTTCGTTCAATCAGACCAAACTTTTCGAGTTCCCGGAGCAGCTTGGTCGCTTTGTTGTCTGCGCAACACAACGCCCTCTTGACATCCTCTATCGAGAAGATAATGAACACCCGGTTCTGCTCGTCCAGCCAGCCGTTTTTCACGGACAGGCTCATGCGGTCAAGCAGGATACCGTACAGGGTCTTGGCATCGGTTGACAGGCTCTGGAACCGTGGCTCCTGAAACAGAGCCTTTGGAATGCGGTAGAAGGAGAACAGCTCTCCGGCTTGTCCGTAGAAGTAGTCAAGGGTCATGTGGCTTTTTCAACGTTTTACTCCAGCTTGTGTTCAAAAAATCGACCGCCTTTCATTTGAAAATAAAAAGCGCACTCTTTTCTTATTGAAAAGTGGTGCGCTATGTAATATAATGGTTGTATAATTTAGCTATCCAAAAGATAGTCGATGAGATATTCTTTCGGAATCATGAAAGATCGTCCGACTTTCAGGCAGCGAATTCTATGTTGATGGATTCTTCTGATGATGGCAGTCTGGCTTTTGAAACCGAGTAAAGTTGTTGCTTCTTCGACAGACAGCACATCAGGATAGTTCACAAATAATTTTTTATAATACTCTTTTGCTTGATTTTGATTCATTATCCTTGACTTTCCTTTCGTTTTGTGCCTAAGCAGAGGAGCGTTTTGCCCTGCATCCCTCCTGAACATCCCTCCAATTTCCATTTGGGCGGTCCAAACCGAAAAAACAGAGTAGGGGGAAAACGCATCGAAAAATCGTGGATATTCCAAATTATTGTTCGTTGAGGCGTGAATTTTGCCTTTGCACAGTGGGAACCAGATATCACTAGATATCACTGGATGACACCAGATGGAAGATGAGGACAAAAACTCAAAATCCCTTGTGCTAATAACACGTGTGGGTTCGACCCCCACCACCGGCATTGAAAAGTAGCTTAGAATCGTAAGATTTTAGGCTGCTTTTCTTTTTTATCCCCCGCATCCGGCTCATTCTCACACTTTTGTCTCCTCCGGGAAGATCCAGACGATGGCATTGGCAGAAGATACCTTACTGGAGAAATCCAGATGTATATAAATGTTGCTTGTTGTGCTGATGCCGCTGTGACCGAGCCACTCTTGGATTTCCTTCAGGCTCACGCCATTGGCATAGAGCAGGCTGGCGCAGCTATGGCGCAGGTCGTGGAAACGGATACGCTTCATCTGGTGTGCTACCAGAAAATCCGGGAAATGCTGGCTCAGGAAATCGGGCCGAATCCGCTTTCCCATCGGGTCTACATAAAAAACACAGCTTGGAGCACGGACATTCAATAAAACTGCAAACCGCAGAGGGCTTTCCTTTGCTGCTCAAGCCGCCGTATGGAACAATGACCTCATTTCATCTATCATTTTTTCAAATTTTTGATTGATGAATGATAGATGAAATGATATGATAAAAGAAATGATATGGGAGGTATACACCGTGCGAAACAAGAAACCGCCATTTGAAATCACAGAAGCAGCTCTTTCAGAGGCTATGGAAATCAGCGAACTGGTAGGCAAAATCAGTTCCACCCAGAATCTTTCCACAAGTCCGATTCTGCGCCGCCAGAATCGCATCCGAACGATTTATTCTTCTCTGGCTATCGAGCAGAACACACTTTCTTTGGAGCAGGTGACGGCTGTTCTGTCTGGAAAACGTGTGCTTGCCCCTCCAAAAGACATTGCAGAAGTAAAAAACGCCTACGAAATCTACGACCATCTCGCAGAGTTGAATCCATATTCGATGAATGATCTTCTGCTTGCACATCGGACGATGATGCAGGGTCTTGTCCGGGAGGCTGGCGAGTTTCGCTCTCGTCCTGTCGGCGTAGTAGACAGCAAGGGTAATGTCCTCCATTTCGGCACCCTGCCGCAGTATGTTCCCTCTTTGATGGAGGAACTGATTCAGTGGACAGAAAACAGTCCTTTACCGCTTTTAATTAAGAGCTGCGTCTTCCATTATGAATTTGAGGTGATCCATCCATTTGCGGATGGCAACGGTCGTATTGGGCGGCTCTGGCACACACTTCTGCTGTCAAAGTGGAACCCCTTGTTTGCATGGCTTCCCATCGAATCCATCATTCACGACCATCAGGCCGAGTATTACGCAGCAATCAATCAGTCTAACGCACAGGGGGAAGGAACTGTTTTTATCGAGTTTATGCTGGGAATTATCAAAGAGGCTTTGACCGAAGCAATCAACGAACAGCCTGTTGCACAGAGTAAGGAAGAAGTGCGTTGGATGAAGATTGCAGCTTTTCTCCGCACGAACCATATTATCCAGAACGTCGATGTTCAGAATCTTCTCAATGTTTCTCCTGCCACTGCAAGTCGAGTCTTGAATACTTTGACAAAAGAAGGAAAGCTCGCCAAAGTGCGAAATGGCCGCTATTGGGCATATAGATTGGCAGATTGATTATAGATATAGTCAAGATAATCGGTGCAATAGCTTTTGCCGCAGAACTTCCGGTTAAGCTCCTGCTCCTTTTTCATCTTTTTGAGCATCTGCTCACAGGCAGGGATAAGAGGAAGTGTCCGGCAGCTCGACTTTGTTTTTGTCTTATCTCGTGCGATTTCCGTTACCGTTCCGTTGACCTTTGCGGTCACAACCGTATGCTGAATGCTGATTTTCTTGTTCTCAAAGTCAATGGAATCCCATTTCAAGCCTTCTCCAAGGCGATTGCCGAGTATATTGACTATTACAATAACAGCAGAATCCAAGCAAAAACAAAATGGATGCCTCCCCTCTATCGCAAGTCAAGAAATTAGCGCAACGTTCAAACAGCATATTTGCGATATGCAATTCAACGTTGTTGCTGTTGCATTGAAAAGTTGAATTGCTATAAATTCAGAGAAGCATCCATGATGGATTCTTAATGATTCAATTTTGATTCAGTGTCCAGAAAACTGGGTACATATCGTTTGCCCTGTACTTTTAATCCAGAATTTTTCCGTCAATGGAGATGGTGACCACCTGCCAGGGAATGAACTTTCCGCTGGTCTGCAGTGCCTTTTTCGCTGCCATCTCCAAGCCGCCGCAGCAGGGCACCTCCATACGAAGGATGGTCACGCTCTGGATGTCGTTGCTGCGCAGGATCTCGGTGAGCTTTTCGCTGTAATCCACAGCGTCCAGCTTCGGGCAGCCGATGAGGGTCACCTTGCCGCGCATAAATTCCTGATGGAAATTGGCGTAGGCATAGGCCGTGCAGTCCGCGGCGATCAAAAGCTTTGCGCCCTCAAAGTAGGGCGCATGGACGGGTGCCAGCTTGATCTGCACCGGCCAGTTGCGCAGGCGGGAAACCGGCTGCACAGAGGCAGCAGCTGCGCTTTCGGCAGCCTCCGGCTGTTCCAGCATCCGCATCCGGGAGCCGGGGCAGCCGCCCTCGTGCAGGTGCTTCATCTTCTCCTGCAGCTCCTTTTTCTTTTTGTTCTCCTGCACCGCTGCCTCGTCGTAGGCAGGGGCTTCCCGCTCCTCAAAGGTGATAGCACCGGTGGGGCAGCCCGGCAGGCAGTCGCCAAAGCCATCGCAGAAATTCTCCCGCACCAGCTTTGCCTTTCCGTTGATGATGTCAATGGCTCCCTCGTGGCAGGCGGTTGCGCACAGCCCGCAGCCGTTGCATTTTTCTTCGTCAATATGGATGATCTTCCGAATCATATCTATACTCTCCTGTTGTGGATGTTTTTTGCATTTGCATCCTTATTATAGTATACTAAAGGCAACTTGTATGTTTGAATTCCAACAAGGAGGGTTTTTATGCAAAAATATCTGCCTGTTCTACGGAACTGCCCCTTTTTTACCGGGCTTACCGACGATGAGATTTTGTCCATCCTGCACTGTGTCAGTGCAGCGAAGATCACCCGGCCCCGGGGCTCCTACATTTTCCGTGCCGGAGATTCCACGGAGGTCATGGGGCTTATGCTGTCCGGCTCCACCCTTGTGATACAGGAGGATCTTTGGGGACACCGCAATATCCTGTCCAAGTGCAATACCGGAGACTTTTTCGGCGAACCTTACGCCGCCACTCCCGGTGCCATCCTGAATATCAGCGTGGTGGCAGAGGAGGATTGCGAGATCCTGCTGCTGAACGTCAAGCGGCTGCTCACCGCCTGCCCCACCGCCTGCGACCATCACCAGAAACTCATCCGCAATCTGGTCAGCGTTCTGGCAAACAAAATACTGCTTTTTAACGATAAGATCACCCATGTCAGCAAGCGCACCACCCGGGAAAAACTGCTGTCCTACCTGTCTGCCGAGTCCATCCGGCAGTCCTCCCTTTCCTTTGACATTCCCTTTGACCGTCAGCAGTTGGCGGATTTTCTCTGCGTGGAACGCGCCGCCATGTCGGCAGAACTTTCCAAGCTGCAAAAGGAAGGGCTGCTGGTCACCAAACGGAATCATTTTCAGTTGTTGACCCGCTGACAGCCTGGCACATTGCCTGCAAGCACCGGCTCCCTTGCGAAAACCGGTGCTTTTTTTGCAGTTGCACTTTCCCCGGGAGATTATTATACTTATAAAAAGGCCGGGTGCTGCAAGGACAGGAGGGAAAGCGTATGGCACGGAACAAAACCGCACAGGGCGGTATATCCCTGCGCCGCAAGGTCACGGCATGGCTTGCCGCGATTTTGCTGGTCACCATGCTTTCCACCGGCATTGCTACCATGGCAGGTCAATGGACGGTGCGCTCCTTTGATACGCTGCTGGCCGACAATGCCGTCTGCTACACGGTGCAGAACGCCCTCAAGGACGAAGCACAGGCCTTTGCACGCTATGTGCGTCAGCCTACTTCTGAAACGGAACAGGCCTATACCGCCGCCTGCACCGCTTCCGAGCAGAGCCTTGCGGCCCTGCCCCTCGATTATGCCCGCATCGGTGAAGAGCGCTATGCCCGTACATGGAACCTTTTGCAAGGGTACGCGGGGTACCGGCAGGAGCGGGATGCCTTTTTGCAGCTTTCCCCCTCGGCAGATACCTACATTGGACAGATGTACCATGTGATGGCGCTGCAAGACTACCTTGCCGAGTATGCGCTGCGGCTGACGCAGGCCACGCTGGAACAGGAAAACGCCCTTTACAGCAGCACGGCGGCTCACATCCGGCATCTGCCGTGGCTGTATCTGGGGCTGTTCCTGACGGCAGCCGCGCTGATGCTGCTGCTCATCCGGGTGCTGAGCCGCGCTGTGGTGCGTCCGCTGCTGCGGCTGGCGCAGGCTTCCCGCAGCATTGCCGAGGGGGATCTTTCAAGCCCGGATCTTCCGGTGAAAAGCAGCGACGAAGTGGGGCGGCTGACGGGAACCTTTAACCAGATGAAGCACGCCATGGCGCAGCAGCTGACCACCCAGCAGGCCTTGCACCGGGAAGAGGTGCGGAACCTTGCACTGGAAAAAGATCTGGAGCACACCCGGCTGGAGGTGCTCAAAAGTCAGGTGAATCCGCATTTTCTGTTCAACACCCTGAACATGATCTCCTGCATGGCGCGGCTGGAGGATGCTTCCACCACCGACCAGATGATCGTGCATTTGGGCAGTTTGTTCCGGCACAACCTGCGCACCAAGCGCCAGCAGATCACGCTGGAGGAGGAACTGGACGGGCTGGAGGACTACATTTATTTGCAGCAAATGCGGTTCGATGGACGCATTACCGTAGAAAAAAGCATCCGGGTGCAGCCTGCGGCGGTTTTGGTGCCGTCCTTTATGCTGCAGCCGGTGGTGGAAAACGCTTACTCGCATGGGCTCAAGTCCTGCGAGGAAGGCGGACGCATCCTGCTGCGAGCATGGATGCAGGGCAAGGTGCTGGTGCTCACGGTCGCGGACAACGGCGGGGGAATGACCCCAGAGGAACTGGACGCTGTGCAAGCAAAACTTGCGCAGAGCGAGCAGACCGGACGCAGCATTGGCCTTGGCAATATTTCCCGCCGTATCGGGATGCTATATCCGGGCGGTAAAATGCAGGTATACAGCCGCGCAGGTCACGGTACTGTGGTGCGGTTTGAGCTCCCGCAGACGCAGCAGCCGGAAGAAAAGGAGGAGACGCTCTCGTGAAGTGCAAATTGCTGGTGGCAGAGGATGAATTGATCGAGCGCAAGGTGCTGTGCCGGACTTTGCAGAAGTATCTGGGAGACCTGATCTGTCTGTATGAAGCCAAAAACGGCAGAGAGGCTCTGGAAATTTTTGCCCGCGAAGCGCCGCAGGTGGCTGTGCTGGACATTGAAATGCCGGGTCTCACCGGGCTGGAGGTGGCGCGCAAGATCCGAGAAACAGACAGAAATTGCGCCATCCTGTTCCTGACCGGCTTTGATAAGTTCGACTATGCACGGCAGGCGATCTCTGTACGGGCGATGGACTATCTGCTCAAGCCTTACAACGAGCAGGAACTGGTATTCGCGGTGGAGGATGCCATCCGGCAGGTGTCGGTGCCGCTGCCTGCCCACCCGGTACAGCCCCCTGCGCCTGAACAGCCTGTCCGCCGGGAAGAGGACGAGGATATGCGTACCGCCATCATCCGTGCCGAGATCAGCCGCTTCATCGACGCCCACTATGGGGAGGATATCTCCATGCAGGATGCCGCCGCTGCGCTGCGCTACTCGGATGCCTACTTCTGCAAGCTGTTCAAGCAGTGCTTTAAGGTAAACTTTTCGGCCTACCTGAACGAATACCGGGTGAACAAGGCGCGCCAGCTGATTTTGGACCCGCGCCTGAGCCTGA
Organism: Faecalibacterium sp. Marseille-Q4164; assembly: GCF_017377545.1. Taxonomy (NCBI): domain Bacteria; kingdom Bacillati; phylum Bacillota; class Clostridia; order Eubacteriales; family Oscillospiraceae; genus Faecalibacterium; species Faecalibacterium sp. Marseille-Q4164. The sequence goes on from NZ_JAFREJ010000002.1 coordinate 8,132, forward strand.
AGGATATCGGTGCTGCTGTGGGTTACAGCGACGCCAACTATTTTACAAGGGTGTTCAAGCGCCTGACCGGCCAGACCCCTTCGGAATACCGCGTAGCCGCAGCGGAAAAAGCGGCACAAGGATAAATCGAATCCAAAAGAAGCACTCGTTCTTTCCTGCCTGTCAGCAGGAGAGGAACGGGTGCTTTTTTATTTTTGCCAGTTTCTTTCGTCCAAAAAACACAAAAATTGTACTTGGATACAACAAAGACAAAATCGTGCTGCGTTTCACAAAATAATCCGGTTTCACAAAAATGAACGAGTTGTTAAAATAAAATCATAGAAAAAACGCGAAAAGAGAGGATGCCATTCATGAAGAGAAGAACGTTTCTGTCGCTGATGGGCGCGGCGGCACTGACCAGCAGCATGATGCTTACCGGCTGCGGTGTCGGCTCCGGTGACGACCGCAAGATCGTGCGCATCGGCCATGTGCAGTCCCAGACCCACCCGGATCATCTTGGACTGGAAGCCTTTGCCAACTACATCAACGAGAAGCTGGGCGACAAGTACCGCGTGGAGGTGTACCCCAGCGAGTTGCTGGGCTCCCAGACCGAAATGGTGCAGCTGACCCAGACCGGTGCCATCGACTTTGTGGTGGCGTCCACTGCCATCATGGAGACCTTCAGTGCCAAATACCAAATCTTCAACCTGCCTTACCTGTTCTCCAGCGTAGAAGCCTACCACGAGGCGATGGACGACCCCGAGGTGACGGACCCCATTTTCAAGACCACTTCCAAGGCCGGTCTGGAAACGGTGGCATGGCTGGATGCCGGCACCCGCAACTTCTACACCATCAAGACCCCCATCAACCAGCCCTCCGACCTGAAGGGTCTGAAGATCCGCGTGCAGCAGTCGCCCACCAACGTGGAAATGATGCGTCTGCTAGGCGGAACGGCTACTCCCATGGGCTTCGGCGATGTGTACACCGCACTGCAGGCCGGTATTCTGGACGGTGCCGAAAACAACGAGCTGGCTCTGACCGATAACGGTCACGGCGATATCTGCAAGTATTACTCCTACGATATGCACCAGATGGTGCCGGACCTGCTGGTGGCAAACTACGCCTTCCTGAACGAACTCAGCGACGAGGAGCGCGCGATCTTTGAAGAGGGTTTCCAGATCGTGAAGCGCACCGAGCAGGACGCCTGGGAGGATGCTGTGGCTGAGGCGAAAGATAAGGCCGAGAATGAGCAGCACGTCAACTTTATTTACCCGGACACTGCACCGTTTCAGGAGGCTATGGCCCCCCTGCACGATTCCGTGCTGGCAGCAAACCCGGAGTTGCAGCCCATTTATGACCTGATCCAGCAGCACAACGCTGCCCATACTGCGGACTGAGGAGGAGCGTCATGGAAAAACTGAGAAATACCCTGAACAAGGTGCTCAACCTGCTGGCAGGTCTGAGCATGACAGTCATGGTGGTGCTGACCACCTATCAGGTCATCGTGCGTTACATCTTCAACTCTCCCTCCACATGGTCGGAAGAGCTGGTGGGTTATCTGTTCGGCTGGAGCACCATGCTGGGTGCCACCATCGTTTCCGGCGAGCGCGGCCACATGAACATTCCCGTGCTGGTGGACCGGTTCAACCCCACCATGCGCAAGGCGTTCCACATCTTTGCCGAGGTCATCGCCTTCATCTTCTCGGCGACCATTCTGGTGTTCGGCGGTTTTCAGGTGTCCCAGCTGGCTATGGGACAGCAGACCTCCTCGCTGGGCGTTGCCGTGGGCGTGTTCTACTGGGTCATGCCCATCTGCGGCGTGATCATTCTGGTGTATTCCGTGCTGAACATTATCGGCATTGCCAACGGCTCCATCTGTCTGGATACCCCGGAAGATGCAGACTTTGCAAAAGTGGAAGCCGAAATGGCTGCCGATGCTGACAAGGAAAACAAGGAGGACTAAGCTGTGGCAATTCAAGCGTTACTCGTAATTCTGGCAGTACTGCTGGTGCTGCTGTTCCTTGGCGTGCCCATCTCGTACGCCATTGCAGTCTCTTCCCTGACTGCCATCCTTTCTTCCATTGACCTGAATGTGGCCGTGCTGACCGCTGCCCAGCGCACCTTTGTGGGCATGAGCAAGTTCAGCCTGACCGCCATCCCGTTCTTTATTCTGGCCGGCAACATCATGAATCAGGGCGGCATCGCCAAGCGTCTGGTGGATTTCGTCATGGCCATTCTGGGCAAGATGCCCGGCGCACTGCTGGTGACCAACATCGGCACCAACGCCCTGTTCGGTGCCATCTCCGGCTCTGCATCTGCTGCGGCTGCTGCTGTTGGCTCCATGATCCGCGACGGTGCCGACGAGCAGGGCTACGACCCCGCCGTGACCGCTGCCACCAATGCCGCTTCCTCCTGCTCCGGTTTGCTGATCCCGCCGTCCAACGCCTTGATCACCTACTCGCTGGCATCCGGCGGCACCTCTGTGGCTGCGCTGTTCATGGCCGGTTACATCCCCGGCATCATCTGGGCGCTGTGCTGCTGCGTGGTGGGCGTGCTGCTGGCGGTCAAGCTGGGCTATAAAGGCACCCCCGGCAAATTTGACTGGAAAAACCTCGGCATCTGCACCCTGCGCGCTCTGCCTTCGCTCTCCCTGATCATCGTGGTCATCGGCGGCATCATCGGCGGTGTGTTCTCTGCCACCGAAGGCTCTGCCATCGCGGTCGTCTATGCGCTGGTGCTGGCTTTCTGCTACCGCTCCATCAACCTGAAGAGCCTGTGGAAGATCATCGTGGACTCTGCCAAGATGTCCGGCATGGTGGTGTTCCTGGTGGGCGTTTCCAACATTCTGGGCTGGGTCATGGCCTTTTTGCAGATCCCGGATGCTGTGGCGGCAGCCCTGCTGAGCCTGACCAGCAATAAGTACATCATCCTGCTCATCATGAACGTGATCCTGCTGGTGTCCGGCACCTTCATGGATGTGACCCCGGCCATCCTCATCTTCACCCCGCTGTTCCTGCCCATCTGCCAGAGCTTTGGCATGAGCACCATCCAGTTCGGTCTGATCCTCGTGTACAACCTGTGCATCGGCAACATCACCCCGCCTGTGGGCAACGCACTGTTCGTGGGCATCAAGGTGGGCCGCACCTCGCTTTCCAAGGTCATGCCGTACATGCTTATGTACTATGTGGCCATCATCGGCGGCCTGCTGCTGGTCACCTTTATCCCGGCAGTGTCTACCGCACTGCCGCAGGCAATGGGCCTGATGTAACTGAGATATTCCCTTCTTCTCCTGAAAAGGCGGTACCTGCTTTGCGGCGGGCACTGCCTTTTCCTGTCTCTTGCACAAAGGCAGCCTTGTGCGCTATACTATCTGCAAAGGGAGGGAGACACCATGCGCAGACGGACTTTTTTAGCCGGGCTGGGCTTTGCGGCTTTACAGCTGGCAGGCTGTGCCGCAAAGCTGCAGACCACACCGGACTATGTGCTGACCTATGCCGACAACCAGCCCGCCGGATACCCCACCACACAGGGCGCACAGTATTTTGCAGACCTTGTGCAGCAGCAGACCGGGGGCAAGGTGGTCATTCAGATCAAAGCGAACGGCGAGTACGGCTCAGAGCAGCAAGTGTGGGAACAGCTTGCCATTGGCGGCGTAGATTTTGCGCGTGTGTCGCTCTCGGTGGCCACCGACGATCTGCCCCGGCTCAACGTGCTGCTGCTGCCGTATCTCTACCGGGATGCCGACCACATGTGGCGCGTGCTGGACGGCAGCATCGGGACAGAGTTTTTGCAGGACTTTGCTGCGCAGGGAAGGGTAGGCCTGAGCTGGTACGACGCGGGTGCCCGCTCGTTTTATGCCCGTCAGCCGGTGCGCAGCCTGAACGATCTGCAGGGCAAGACCATCCGCGTGCAGGATTCGCAGATCGTGATCGACATGATCCGCCTGCTGGGTGCAGTGCCGGAGACCACGGCGTACAGCGACGTCTACTCGGCGCTTGAGACCGGGCAAATCGATGCCGCCGAAAACAACTGGCCGGCCTACTATTCCATGGAGCACTACAAGGTGGCACGGTACTACATGGCCGATGAGCACAGCCGCGTACCGGAGGTGCAGCTGGCTTCCGGACGCACATGGGATGCACTGCCGGAGGAATACCGGCAGACCCTGCAGGCATGCGCCCGGGCATCGGCGCAGTATGAGCGCCAGCTCTGGGCACAGGAGGAAACCGCCGCCCGCAAAGCAGCCCTTGCAGGCGGCTGCATCGAACTGCCGCTGCCCGAAGAAGAAATGCAGAACTTCCGGCAACTGGTGCAGCCGCTGTACCGGAAATACTGTGCCGACTATCTGCCGCTGGTGGAGGAGATACAGGCAGAGTGACAACAGAGAAAGGGACGAGTCAAATAAAAAGGCTCACAGCTTTGAGGTTATGCTGCGGAGCACTTTTCCTCCACGCCCACTCCGTGGAACAGCAAACAAGCCAGACCCGCCGGTCTGGCTTGTTTGCAATATCAAAATAAATGTTTCCGCTGAATATACCCAAGGTGCAGCGGAGGACCTTCTGAATCAAAAACTCTCCCTTAGCTCACATATCCATCGGTCACGCTGATGATGTTGGCATTGCCTTCCAGACTTTCATACACGTTCACAACGGCATAGTGCATCTCAGCACCCGGATAAACCGTGGTTGCTTCGCACAGGATGCGATAGTTCGTGCCTGCCACGGTCTGGGTGCTCAACAGAGCCACCGGCACATAGTCCACGCCCACAAAGCCCTCGGTGGCCTCGTTGAACGCCGCCGTGGCTTCCTCCGTCATGGCGGGGGACTCCGCTTCCTGCCAGGTGCCCATAGCGCCTTCTTCATAGTCCAGATTTGTCAGGCACAGTGGATCGCCGATGTCCAGAATTTCTGCTTTGCTCAGCCAGCTGTGCTGCAGCGTGACCACAACATACTCTTCCTGTGCGCCCGGTACGACGACAGTCGCCTTGCACAGAATGCGGTACTGGGTACCGAAGCCGGTGGTGCGGCTTGCCAGCAGGGCCACAGGCGTATAGGAAACGCCCTCCAGACCATCAAAGGCCTTGTCGAACACTTTGCGGACTTTCTCGGTCAGTGCCGGGTCGGAAGCACGCTTCCAGCTGCCGGAAATGCAGTTTTCCTCAGCCACGGCAAAAACCGGCTCTGCCGTCTCTGCCGAAAGTGCGTATGCCTGTACCGCACCGCCTGCCAGCAGGGAAAGGGCCATCACAGCCGTCATGCAAACAGAAACCGTCTTTTTCATAATGATATCCCCTCTTTTTATTGTGTGTCGCTGCCGGGGTGTACACCCGGTTTTGTCGCTTCATTCTGGATACGAATGAGCCGCCCTCGGAAGTGCACGGGTTTGAAATATTTTCCAAAAAAGAAAAAAGCCTCGACCCCCTCAAGCCCTGTTATTCCGCAGGCTGCAAGCCGGACGGGACAGAGCACATCCCGTTCCCGTTTGCTCTGCCGGAGGCTGGGCTTGCCTGCATGACCGTTACCGCCATCTAGCGGGACGCAAAGCCCGGCATCCCAGCGGGCTATGAAGCTGCCTTGGGGCAGGTATGGCACAACTATGCCGCCGCCCGGCTCACCGCTGCCGCGCCGGAATTGGTGGCAATGGACTGCAACATCGGAATAAAGGGTGAGGGTTTCGAGTACATTTTCGGCTGCGGCAAGGGGCTTGTGTCCATCCGCTATAACGGCGTGCAGCTGCTGGACGATACCGTGCGCCCTAACTTCTGGCGCGCGCCCACTAACAACGGCAAAACCAGCCGACACCACCCGGAGCACCGGGTGGAAGTCTGCTGGTTTGCACGCATTCCGTGGCGTGCTGCGGGTACTCCGCCCGGCAGACGTTTCGGAATCAGAATGAAGGAATGGGTGAAAAAGGAGGAAGGTGTTTCTTTTGGTGAGACCTCAGAACAGCAGCCCACAGGCTACGCAGCCCACAGCGACCATAATAGCAGATGCAACCTACGCGTAGGGGAGGGTGTGCTTCTGGTGGTCGCCCAGGTCCTGGCCGGAGCGGGCCAGTTCGTTGGAGGTGTTGGTGGTCTTTGCTTCGGTCAGACCAGTGCCCTCCTGCGCGGGGATGCCTGCAAGCAGCAGGAGGTGTGAAATAAAAGGACAGCCGACTGGTGATGGGCGCTGTTTTTGTTCTGCTGGCGATCCCGTTCCTCCTGTTCTATGATCGAACAGTGCTGCCCCTATGCAACAGATGCCTGCCGCGGCAGGAATGCACCTGTATGCCAACGGCTACCGCCCTGTTATAGATGCTCTGCTGCCGCTGCTGTTCTATTGCGTGCTGCCCTGTGTTGTGCTAAAATCATTTTGTATTGAGTATTCGGAAAAGGGAGCTGTGGAGCTGGCTGCCGCATTGGGCTTTGCCTGAGTCTGAAAACAACCAACAGAAAGCAGGAGATAAGATGAAACAGTATCTTTTGATCGACATCGGCGGCACCTTCATCAAGTACAGCCTGGCCGATGAACAGGCCCGGAAAATCTCCGGCGGTAAGGTTCCGACACCGCTGACGAATATGGATGACCTTCTGGCGGCCATCGAGGGCTTTGCCGCTCCCCTTCAGGGACAGTTCGTGGGCTGCGCCATCTCTATGCCGGGCCGCATCGATACCAGAAACGGCATCGCCCATACCGGTGGAATGCTCAGTGCCTTTATGTGGGAGCAGCCCTTTGCTGCGCAGGTAGAGGCACGGCTGGGCGTGCCGGTGACCATCGCCAACGATGGCAAGTGTGCCGCAGCAGCGGAGGGGTGGACCGGTGCGCTGGCCGGTGTGGAGAATGGCCTTGTGCTGGTGCTGGGCACCGGCATCGGCGGCATCATCCTGAACGGGAAGGTGCTGATGGGTGCTCACGCTGCTGCAGGCGAGGTTAGCGGCCTTGTTTCCAATATGGCAGCCATGGAGACAGAAACCTTTGAGATGAACAAGGTGGAAACTTTCTCGGATGCACCCCTGTGGGCAGGTGCCGCTTCGGCGACAGGTTTGATCCGGGAATATGCCCGGCAGAAGAAACTGTCGCTGCAGGGCCCGCTACCCACCGGGGAAGAAATCTTTGCGGCTTACAATGCCGGGGAGCCGGAAGCGCAGAAGGCTCTCAAGATCTTTGCCCGGCGGGTGGCCGTTGGCATCCTGAGCCTGCAGCATGTGCTGGATGTGGAAAAGGTGGCCATCGGCGGCGGTATCAGCGCAGCGGAGGCTCTGCTGCCTGCGATTCAGGCCGAGTTGGATTGGCTGTTTGAGCGCTGCACAGTCATGCCGGCGGTCAAGCCGGAGCTGGTGCGCTGCCGCTATGGCAACGATGCCAACCTGATCGGTGCCCTGAAGCTGTTCTTTGAACAGAACCCCGCCTGAACCAGAACAAAATAGGATAGGAGTAGAAACTTATGAGCGTTTTCCGTGATGATTTCCTGTGGGGCGGTGCTTGTGCAGCCAACCAGTTCGAGGGCGCATGGGACGTGGATGGCAAAGGCCCCAGTGTCCCTGACCTGTGCACTAATGGCTCTCACACCAGCCCGAAATGGGTGACAACTGCTATCCGCTCCGACCGGCTGTATCCCAGCCATGAGGCCATCGACTTCTACCACCACTACGAGGAGGACATTGCTCTCTTCGCCGAGATGGGCTTCAAGACCTTCCGCACCTCCATCAACTGGACCCGCATTTTCCCCACCGGTATGGAGACCGAGCCGAACGAGAAGGGCCTTGAATTCTATGATAAGGTCTTTGACTGCTGCAAGAAGCACGGCATCGAGCCGCTGGTCACCATCAGCCACTACGAGCTGCCCTATGCGCTGGTGGAAAAATACAACGGCTGGGCCAGCCGGGAACTCATTGAGTTCTATATGAACTACTGCAAGGCTATTTTTGAGCGGTACAAGGATAAGGTCAAGTACTGGCTGACCTTCAACGAGATCAACTGCGGTACCATGCCCATGGGCGCGATCCTGGAAACAGGCACTATCCGGGGCTTTGAAGGCCCTACCGACAAGGTGCCGGACAACAAGCAGGAGCGTTTTCAGGCGCTGCATCACCAGTTTGTGGCCAGTGCAGAGGCTGTTCGGTATGCCCACGACCACTACCCTCAGTTCAAGATGGGCTGCATGATCTGCTTTATCACCAGCTACGCACTGACCTGCGACCCGGCCGACGAGATCGCCAACCAGAAGGCCATGCAGATCAGCAACTGGTTCTGCTCTGATATGCATGTCCGCGGCGAGTATCCTTCTTACATGAAGCGCTATTTTGCCGAGAATAACATCACCATCCGGCAGGAGCCGGAGGATGCCGCCATCCTGAAGGCCGGTACTGTCGATTTCTACACCTTCAGCTACTATATGTCCAACTGCATCACCACCCATAAGGATGCCGATGATGTGGGCGGCAACATCATTGCTGGTAAGAAGAATCCTTACCTGAAAGCCTCCGACTGGGGCTGGCAGATCGATCCCGTTGGTCTGCGCTACACCCTCAACGAGATCTACGACCGCTACCGCATTCCCCTGATGGTGGTGGAAAACGGCCTGGGCGCTTACGACAAGAAAGATGCCGACGGAAAGATCCACGACAGCTACCGCATCGACTACCTGCGTGCCCACATCGAGCAGATGGCTGAGGCTGTAAAGGACGGTGTAGACCTGATGGGCTACACCCCCTGGGGCTGCATCGATCTGGTGAGTGCCTCCACCGGTGAGATGGCAAAGCGCTACGGCTTCATCTACGTCAACAAGTTTGACGACGGCACCGGCGACCTGAGCCGCGAAAAGAAGGACAGCTTCTACTGGTATCAGAAGGTCATTGCTACCAACGGCGAAGATTTAGGATAACAAAAACAGACCTCCGGGTGCCATGTTTGCAGTACCGGGGGTCTGTCTTTTTGAAAGAAGGAGGTCATTTATGGAAAAGGCATTTTGCTGTGCGCCGGATTTCCCGGTGGTTCAGACAAATTACGGTCCGGTGCAGGGATATCGCTTCCGGGAGATCAGCAGCTTCAAAGGCATCCCGTATGGGCGGGCGGTGCGCTTCCATGCACCCCAGCCGCCCCAGCCTTGGGCAGAGCCGCTGGACGCTTCCAGTTACGGCTGCGTCTGCCCTCTGCTGAGCATCGACAAGCCCGGCGGCGAACTGCGTGTGCCCCACCGCTACTGGGTGCAGGATGAGGACTGCCTGAACCTGAACATCTGGACCCCGGCCTGCGATGCCCAAAAGCGGCCGGTGATGGTCTGGCTCCATGGCGGCGGTTTTTTTGCCGGCTCGTCCATTGAGCAGGTGGCCTACGAGGGCGGAAACATGGCGCGGGAAGGGGACTGCGTGGTGGTGTCACTGAACCACCGGCTGAACATCCTGGGCTACTTGGATCTCTCCGATTTTGGGGAGGAGTACGCAAACTCCGGCAATGCGGGTGGGGATGATATCATCCTGGCACTGCAGTGGGTGCGGGACAATATTGCAGCGTTTGGCGGCGATCCCGGCTGCGTGACGGTATTCGGCCAGTCCGGCGGCGGTGCCAAAGTGACAACGCTGCTGCAGACCCCGGCAGCAGATGGCCTGTACCACAGGGCGATGATAATGAGTGGTGTGCTGGAAGGTTTGCTGAACGACAGTGTCGGCAGCGGCAGGGACTGTGTGCAGGCGCTGATGCAGGAGCTTGGCGTGCAGACAGCACAGCAGCTGGAAACTGTGCCCTACCACCAACTGGCGCAGGCTTACCGGAACGTCAGCCCGGCTCTGAAAGCAAAAGGCGCGAACGTGGGCCAAAGTCCCCACCCGAACCGCTTCTATCTTGGAGATCCGCTCCATAACGGCAGTGGGTTTCGGCCCGAGACTGCAGACGTTCCGGTGCTGATCGGTACGGTTTATTCGGAGTTCTACGGTTTCTTTGATGGACTGAAAGGAGTCGGCCCGGAGGAAGCAGTGGGCCTGTCTGCCGCAGAGACCCTGCGGGAGCAGTTCCGCACTGCCTACCCGCACCGCCCGGAGGAAGACCTGCTGCTGGCAGATACCAGCTTCCGCGCCCCCACGATCAAATATGTCCGGGAGCGTGCCAAGGCGGGCGGAAAGGTGTACAGTTATCTGTTTGATCAGGATTTCCCTCTGATGGGAAAAAGCACCCCGTGGCACTGTGCGGATATCCCATTTGTGTTCCACAACACAGAGCTTGTGCCAGTGTGTGCCTTTGAGGGAGCAAAGCAGCTGGAAACGGAAATTTTTGGCGCTGTGATGCAGTTTGCCCGTACCGGTGCGCCGGGCTGGGCTGCCAGTACGGAGGATGTGGAACAGACCATGCTTTTCGGCCCCCAAAGCCGTCTGGTGCAGAACCACGATCACGCACTGATCGAAGCATTGGCACCCTTCACAGATTTACGGATGAAAAAAGCGACCCGGGCAGGCGGACAGATCCAGCATTAAAAAGCGCCGTTCAATACGCGGGAATTCCGGGAAACATAAAGCAGAACAGGCATCCTGCGTTACCGTTTGGCGGTATCGGGCAGGATGCCTGTTCTGCTATGATGAAGAAGAATGGGGGGAGAATGGCTCAGTTAGATAAAAACAGCGTGCAGCTTTTCCGCATTTATGCTATACTTGACACAGCGGATCACAGGATCCTCCGGATGGGGAAAAGGAGCAAAAACGATGCGGAAACTGGACCTGAATGCGATCTATATTTCGGAGCGGGTGCAGGAGACCCTGCGCCCTGTTTCAGTCAGTGCACTGACGGCGGTGGTGGCTCCCATGGGCTATGGCAAGACCACTGCCATCAACTGGTTTCTGAACCAGCGCAAGCAGACGGAAAATGCAGTCATCCTGCGGGTGAATATCTATTCTGACAATCGCTCCATCTTCTGGAAAAGCGTACAGAATGCCTTTGCAGCAGCGGGGCTGACTGCACTGGCGGGCTGCGAGTACCCGGAGGATGCCAGCAGTGCGGCCCAGCTGATGGATGACCTGTGCACGGTGCTGGCGGGGGACAGGCCCTGCTACCTGTTTCTGGATGATTTCCACCTGTTAAAGGACGAAAAAGCGGCGAAGTTTTTGTGCGGACTGGCAAATCGCCTGCCGGAGAACGTTCACCTGATCGTGGCAAGCCGGAACAACTTTCTGCCCAAAGAGGAGATCCTCCGGCTGGGGCACCGCCTGCACCGCATTGGCAAGGAACAGCTGCGGCTCAACCATACCGAGCTTGCCCACTACGCCCACCGCTGCGGCATGGACCTGACCGAAGCACAGGTGGATAGCCTTCTGCGCTCCTGCGAGGGGTGGTTCTCCGCCATCTACCTGAACCTCCACTCCCTGGCTGAACGGGGCATCCTGCTGAGTGAGGACGCGGACATTTATTCCATGTTCGCGGCGGCGATGCTGGAAAACCTGCCGCCCAAAATGCAGGAATTCCTTGCCATGATGGGGCTTGCGGATGAATTCACTGTGGAAATGGCACAGGCCGTGACTGAAATGCCGGACGCAGCGGAGATCCTGCGGACCCTGACCGAGCAGAACGCCTTTGTGACCCGTCTGCCGGACGGAAAGACCTTCCGGTTCCATCACATGCTCAAGGAGTGTGCCGAGCGGCTGTTTGCCCGGTTGGCACCAGAGAAGCAGGATGCCTGCCGGAAGCGGTACGGGGCGTGGTATGAGGCAAAGCTGCAGTATCTCCACGCCCTGACTGCCTACGAGGCGTGCGGGGATTACGATGCGGCATTGCAGGTCATTGAGCGGGATGCGGGGATCCTGCTGACCTCCCTTGGTTCGGCAGAGCTGCTGGAACGGCTGGGGCGCTGCCCGGTGGAAACGCTCAAGCAGCACCCGTTTGCCATTCTGGTGCTGATGCGCTGCATGTTCAACTGGCGGCAGATCCCCAAAATGATGGAGCTGAAGGAGCTTCTGCTGACCACGGTGGCAGAGCATCCGGAGTGGTCTCAGGAGGAAAAAGGCAACCTGCTGGGAGAGTGTGACCTGATCCTGAGCTTTCTCATGTATAACGATATCTCTGCCATGAGCCGCCTGCACCGCAGTGCCAGTGCACAGATGTCCCACCCGGCCAGCAGCATCCAGAACAGCGGCGGATGGACCTTCGGTTCGCCCTCGGTGCTGATGATGTTTCATCGCCAGCCCGGTCAGCTGGACCGGGAGCTGGCGGAGATGGATGAGTGTATGCCCCACTATTATAAGATCACCAACGGGCACGGCATGGGGGCGGAGACCATCATGCGGGCAGAAGCGGATCTGCAACAGGGGCAGTTCGATGATGCGCAGATCCTGCTGGAGCGTGCCTATGCACAGATCGAGGGGAACGGTCAGACCAACATGACCCTCTGCTGTGATTTTCTGGCGTGGCGGCTGTCCCTCTGCGGGCCGTACACGCCCCGGGTCCCGCTGGAAGTACGGCGGGAAGAGCTGCTCCGGCAGCACAATATGGCATGGCGCAATCTGTTCCATGCCATCTGTGCCTATTACTACGCGCTGCGGGGGCAGACGGACGGCATCCCGGAGGTGTACGCCGCCCACCGCATGAACACCGTAAACACCCTTGCTCCCGGCAAACCCATGATCGGGCTGATCGAAAATCAGGTGTATCTGGCACAGGGAGAATGGGCCCGGGTGCTGGGCCGCGGCCCGGGGCTGCTGGCTATGTGCGAGGCCCTTCACTACGATCTGGTGGCCCTGCATCTGCGGATCCAGATGGCGGCAGCCTGTGCCCGGCTGGGCAGGCAGGACGAGGGGCGCAGCCTGCTGGAGCAGGCGTTGGCGCAGGCCGCCCTGGACGGCTTTGTAGTGCCCTTTGCAGAAAACTTCCGGGATCTGGAACCTCTGCTGGAAGCAGCGCAGGAAGGGCCGCATGCCAATGCTGTCCGGTGCATCCTTGCTCTGGGCGCAGCGCAGCAGGAACGCTGCCGGGCGTTGAACCGCAGCGAAGCCCTGCCCGAAGCGGCCGCCCGGCTCACAGAGCGGGAGCTGGCTCTGGCAAGGCTCATTGCAGACCGCTGCACCAACAAAGAGATCGCTGCCCGGCTGTTCCTCTCCGAAGGCACCGTGAAGCAGTATACCAACCAGCTTTATTCCAAGCTGGGCATTGGCGGCGGCGCGCGCACGAAGCGTGCCCAGCTGGCAGAATTGTTTGCAAAAAAATACTAACCTCAGGTTAATAGCATTTTGGAAAGATCTACGCTACATTAAAGGTGTAACGTGGATCTTTTTGTTTTATCTGAACAAAAATCCCGGAAAAGGAAGGAGGAATACGATGAAACAGAGAAAGAACATCGCTGCCCTGAGCCTGCTGCTGGCAGGGTGCATCTGCCTTTCTGCCTGCGGAGGAGGCACGGCAGAGCCTTCCCCCAGCTCGGAAGCGGAGGAAGCGCCCTATTCTGCACAAAGCCCGGATACATCCTCTGTGACCGAGTTGAGCGACGAACAGCAGGAAGCGCTGGACGACTGGCTCTGGTATGAGCGGGGCGACTACACCTCGGAAAACTGGTACCACATCGGCTCCGACGGCACGGTGGAGATGCACGGCGAATACGGCTCCACCGATGACACCTACACCGCCTACCCCATGAAGGGAACGGTCTACAACATGGAGGGCTTTGACATCGGCCCGGACGATGTGCCTTTCCTGAGCCTTCAGATGGAGGAGAACGTCTTCAACAGCGTGGAGATCATCGAGGACGGACGGGCTTTTCTGACCGGAAATGCAAGCTCCTTCCCGAGTTACTACATCCGCTCCGACTACACCGATGACGAGGACCTGCACAATGCCTGCGTGCTGATGTACCGGCAGTGGCGGCTGGACGAGGAGCATCTGTACCTCAACTTCTACCCCAACCACGGCTTCATCCTGTATGGCCAGAAAGACCTGGGGGACAGCGTCTACGGCTTTGATGCCGACAGCGTGTATACCGGTCAGTGGATGGTGGACGGCGATGCAGTAAGCCTTTTCTGGGACGATGGCACCGAGGACACCGCTGTCCTGATCCCCAATGAGCATCCGGGCGATGTTGGGGAGGACGTGAGCACCCTGAGCATGAACGGCACCGACCTGCTTTTCAACAACAGGTGGTAAAAAAGATGAAAAAACAAATCGGTATCCTGCTGGCGGCAATTCTGATCCTGCTTCTGGGATGGAACCTCCTTTCAGCTCCTGCAGTACGGGAAACTGACCCGCCGGAGGAGGACATTGCCGGAAGCGATTGGCGCACCTGGGGCATCATCGACGATCAGGGGACGCTGGTGCGGGGCGGGGAGGCCATCGACTTCTGCGCCTGCGTCCACACCGGGGACACCGCCCTCTACTATGATACAGAGGATCAGGTGCTGCTGGCCGAACTGGTCTACCCCGCCCCTGTGGAGAATGCGGAGGAACGCTACCTCGGCATGGAGATCACAGACCGGAACGGCGATGGCAGCAGCGATATCCTGCTCCGCTTTTCGCAGGGAAAAGGAACCCTGGAACTGCTCTTCTGCTGGGACCCGGAGACAGAGAACTTTCTGTCTGTTCCGTCATAACCAAATCTGAAATCATTTTGCAATAGGGAGGCATTTTTATGAAAAACACGATGAAACGCACCCTTGGGTTCTTTGCGGCTGCGCTGCTGACCATGACGCTGGCACTCAGCGCCTATGCATCCGGCCACGACCTGACCTTTACCGACAAAGGCAACCGGATGCACGTCAAGGACAAGACCGTTCATGTGCAGACCTATTACCCTTATGAGTATTATGTGCTGGACGTTCTGGACGACGCACTGGTGGTGGCGAACCCCGAATGGGACGACTGTGGTTTTGCGGTCTGCCGCAGGATCACCAATGAATACCTGGACTATACCGGCTCCGATGATGACTTTGTTCTGGACTACGCAGAGGAATATCTGGAGTATGATTTCCAGCAGCTGTACGGCGGTCAGTGGCCCGATACCTCCTGGGAAGTGGTGGATGAGAGCAGCGCCACCAACCGTGTTGCAACCATGCGGGGCTATATCTGGAACGATGAGATGGATGCCTATATGTGGACTGTGATCTACTGGGACACCAGCTACAACAACGTGATGGCCAAGACCTTCTTTGTTCCGGAGTACAACGGCTACGATAAGGCAGACAAGATGGGCAAAAAAGTGAGCAGCACCGTCGGGTGCTGATGGGAGTGATGCGGTATGAGGAAACGGAACCGTGCCCCGCAGGAAAAGATGCCGGATGAGGAGTTTTCCCGCCGCATCCTGTTTTACGGCCATTTGGCAAACCTCTGCGCCTACGGCTGCATTGCAGGTGCCGTGCTGGGTGTTCTGGCAGGCATCCTGCTTGAAAGCTTTGCAGCGGGCTGCGTCATCGTGATGCTTGTGATCGTAGCAGCGGTATTTTTGATCCAGCTGATCCACGCCATGCAGAGCGCTTTGATCCTCGGGCAGCTGGGCGACGGCTTTCTGGATGCACTGCGCAAGGCCTTTGGCCCGCAGCCGGAGCACAAACAGTGGCCCATGAGCAATGAACTGGTGCGGCGTTCCGGGCTTTTTCCGGAGGAATGGGAATCTGCCAGTGCCCGCGGCAGCTACGAGGGCAGCTATCAGGGCATCCCCTTTGCCATGCACAACGCTTCCCTCACCCATGTCTGGGAGGTGCGGGACCCCATGCCCGACGACCCACACAACACCCGCACCTGCTCCAAAACGATCTTCAAGGGGTTGTTTCTGGTCTGCCGGATGCGCAGGCCGGTGGCGCAGGAAGCGTTCGTCCTGCCCGGAAGCCCCCGCCCCGGCTTTGGCCCGGAGTTGGAAAACTGGGAGCAGCAGCTGCGGAGGGCAGTGGATGCCCGGGAACTGCGGATGAGCTTCCGGGGGGATCTGATGTTTGCCGCTTTTGCCACCGACCGGCAGATCATGGCTGTTTCCAAGGATATCGACCCGAAGATCATTGAGGAATACCGCCGCAGTTTTCAGGACTCGGTTGACCTGATGAAGGGTTTGATGGAAGCTGTGGCGCAGAATACGGAGCTGTTCTGAAACAGGAGGAACGACAAATGAAACACATTGCACTTTTGCTTGCCGCACTGCTGGTCTTTTCCCTGACCGGCTGCAGCAGTTCCGAGGCCGCAGGAACGGCTTCGGACACCGACAAGGCGGGAGCCTATGAGGTCATCCCGCCGGAGGACGGCCGGGGCGACCTGATCCCTGCCTCTTCGGACGTGGCGAGTATCCCGGTGCTGGTGGGCGGCGGCCTGCCCTTTACCAGCATGGAAAACCTGATGAACGAGAACTACGAGGATGGCACTTACACCTATGAGGATATGACCCAGGACGGTTCGGTGCTGGTGGTGGATATGGCGTTCCAGTCGCTGCGGACCGACGAGACCGTGGAGGAATACGCAGAATATGCCGCCCAATTTGCGGCCCTGGATACCGGCGAGGGAGAACCCTATAACGTCACCTGCTTCCAGGATGAGGACTACACCCAGAATCTTTCCTACCCGGTGTACATTGTCTGGTACACCACAGGATCGGGGGAGGACCAGCGGGAATGGATGGTCTACACGGTAGACACCGACGACTACACCTATCTCTATGCCTTTGGCACCATTGCTGATGAGGCAGACGACATGCAGGATGTGTTCTACAACATCTGCGATCAGCTTGAGCTGGTGAATTGAGGGCTGAGAATATGACACTGGAACGATCGGTTCTGCTGCTTGTGCTGACGCTGGCCGGGCTGTATGTGCTGCCCCGGCTTTTGCCGCGGAAGCCCCGGCTGCGCCGGGGGCTTCAGGTCCTGTGCATCATGGCGGCAATGCTGGATGCGGCGTATATCCTGCTGACGCTGCTGTTTGTCTGGGCAGCGGGGCAGAAACTTTGAAGAGGAGAAAACGACCATGAAACACAAAACACGTCTGCTGCCCCTTGCCGGCCTTCTGCTGGCGGGAGGCATCCTCTGTACCGGCTGCGGCGGTGCTGCCCCGGCCAGCAGTGCTCCGGCTGCCGTCAGCACGGCTTCCTCTGTGGAGGAGGTCAGTGCCATGGATGGTTACGACTACCTCAATGATTATATCGGTCTGTGGGGCTATTACGACATCGACCTCTGGCTCCGTGTCCATGAGGACAGCACCTTTGAATTCGTCAACTCTGAGGATGAGGCCATTTACACCGGCACGGCAGATGCGGACGAATACGGTATGGATCTCTATTTCGACGATGATACCCCGCAGATGCGGCTGGATCTTTCCGTCAGCGGCGACCTGCTGGAGGTGGGGTCTTCGGATGCGCTGCACCCGGTGGATGCCATCGTCTCCCGGGCGACCTGCTTTGAGAAAAATGGGCTGGAGATCAATGCCGCCGTGGATTCCTCTGACCCCATCCAGCTGGACAGCGGCGTGTGCAGCTTTACCGGAAAGGGCAGCGGCTACAACACCGACCTGTGCTACTGGCAGGTGACAAAGTATAACGATGTGACCCACGACGGCATCCGGGAGATCCAGTTCGATGCGGTCTGCTACATCCCGGATTCCTCCATCCCCTACTTTGGACAGACCTACGAAACCTACATCTCCAGCGAGCTCTACGATGCCTATACCGGCACATGGCTCACGGCATCCACCGCCAGAGGAGATACGGGCCGGGACAAGAACCATTATTATCACACAGTGTACTGGAACGACAACGCTTACGACATCGAGTTCTTCTTCTCCACCGACTGGAATATGAGCAGCACCAGTGACGACAAGATCTTTACCAAGAGCTATGTGGTCTATCTGCCCGAGGATTACGATGGGCTGGTGTTTGCCGCACAGGCGCAGCCGGACAATTATGCCGATGCCATGGCGCTGGACAACTTGGAAAATGTCAGCCCTGAGGGCAACATCATGGATCTTTCCCCGCTGGACCCCTACGCCAGCCTGTACTTTAACATCTGCGGCTGAGCCGGACAGAGGAAAGGAGGACACTATGCCCTATGGAATGCTCTTTGTGATCGCAGTGGTGCTTCTTCTGGGGTGGCTGCACAGCAGCCGGAAGGAGGCCGCACGGCAGGATGCGGATCGCCGCATCGTTCCGGTGGTGCTGGATGCCGTGTTTCAGGAGGTGCAGTTTGCACCCAATGGCCGGATCACCTGCTTTGGAGAATCGGGGCTTCCGCTGCCCCAGTATGACCGCATGACCGGCGGGGAACACGTCCGGGCAAAGTACCGGGGCTATGAGGTGGAGCTGTGTAGCATCGAACTGGACCGGGATGTCAGCTATACGGACCCAGACGACCCCACTGTGGTCAATGCGCCGTCCTATGACACGGTCTACGCCGGTCTGTGGGGCATCTGCCGGTACGGTACACCAATGCCGGTGAGCCTGACCTTTACCCCAAGAGGGAAGCTGGGGCAGCTTGTCCGGAGCGCATCGGTGCAAAACCCCGTGGACGGCTTTGAACAGCAGTTCAAGCTGACAGCAGACGATGACACCGCCCGGAACGTCTGTCTGACGGAGGAAAAATGCCGGAAGCTACTGGCCCTGGCCGGAACAGCCGAGGGCAGCTTCAGCAGAAGCCTGCACCGGGACGGCACCCTGTATTTTGCCGTGGAAAACAACAAGGGGCTTTTCAAGGGCAGCGGCAGTGACGATGTCCTGCGGGAAAAGTTTGCCCGGCAGCTGAAGTGGTGTACCGATGTTATGGATGTTTTTGCACCCTGAATGGGGCTGAAATTAAAAAATGCAGTACCTTCTCTGCGCTTTCTCGCATGGAAGGTACTGCATTTTTGCTTGCTGCCTTATCTGTGCAGAATGGATGCCGCACGCGGCATTCAAGGGTCAAACCGGTCTGCATTCTATAATTGCCACTTGACCCAACCCGTGGTATAATGAAAGAATCGAATACTATGGGAACAAAGGACAGGGGTCAGAACAGAAAATGGCAAAACGAAAGCGAAAAACAACTGCAAAGCGCGCGTCTGCACGCAGAAAAAGCCGGGCCGAGGAGCGGATGCCGGCGGGGCTGGGCACCCTGTTTGTGGGGCTGCTGCTCATCGTGCTGGCGTTCGTGGAGGGGGACTCCGTCTGGAAGAGCGCCCACCAGATCCTATTCGGGCTGTTCGGCTGCGGCAGCTTTGTGCTGGGCGCGGCGGTGTGCTATCTGGCCATCCTCTACACCCGGGGGCAGGACCTGCTGATGCAGGTGTTCAAGCTGCTGCTGGGGCTGATCTTTGCCAGCGGCACGGTCATCGTGTTTTCGGATATCTCCGCCGACTTGACCGCTGCCCAGATGATCGCTGCCTGCTACCAGAACGGCGCAAACGCCTGGCTGGGCGGCGGCGTGCTGGGCACTCTGCTGGGCGGCAACCTGCTCCTGCTCTGCGGGCGGCCTGCGGCCAATCTGGTCATGGCGGTGCTGGCCCTGTGCGCCAGCCTGTATATTTTTGATATCACCCCTGCCGAGTGCTGGCAGTGGCTCTGCAATGTGGGCGGCGGTGTGCATGAAAAAGGCGTGGCGGTCTATGAGCAGAACGCCGCCCGCCGTGCTGAGCGCCTTGCGGCCCGGCAGGCGGAAGAGGAGTACTGCGCCGAGGAACCTGCGGACGATTACGATGATAATTTCGATGAGGAAGACGTGCCCGGCGGCATTCCGGTGCCCGGGTGGCTGTCCGGCGTGTTCAGCTGGGGCCACAAGGTGACCAAGGAGATGGAAGGCGAAGCGGAACCTGCTCCCGTGGACGATTCTCTGGGCTACGAGCCGCCTGCGCCGGTGGAGCCGGAACCGGCTCCCGCCCAGCCTGCCCCAGCCTTTGAGCCGGTCAAGGTGACCTCCAACCATCCCCGCGCGGCGTTTGATATTGATCTTGGGCCGGATACCTCTGTTTCCGAGGGCGGAAGCGAGCCCATTGAGCCCATCATCATCGGGCCGGGCGGCACCTTTGGGCAGGACCCGCTCCAAAAGGCCCCGCCCCGGGCCATCGTCAAACCGGTGGTGCCGGATGCCGTGGAGACTGCCGCCGAGGATTTCTTCGCGCCCGCCGGATCGCCTGCTCCGGCCCCGGTGGTGAATCCCACCGTGCCGCCTGCGGCCCCGGAAGCCCCTGCGGCTGCACCGGCAGAGCCCGTGCAGCCTGAGATGCCGGTGTTCCAGACCCCCACCCTGCCCACTACGGATGAGCCGGTGGTGCCGGTGCGGGTCAGCGCGGAAAACGCGGTGGCCATGCGCAGTGAACCGGACGAGGACGGCTGGATCAGCATTACCAGCGAACCGGTGGAGGAAAAAGACCTGAACACGCTGGTGGCGGCTGCCATGGAAAAACCCGCCGCAGGCGAGCAGGCTGCCGCCACCGCCCCGGCCGAGGAGCCGGAGGTGGTGGAGACCTTCCAGTATCAGTACCCCAGCATCGAGCTGTTTGAAAAGTCTGCCGAGGAGGGGGACCCCGGTGCCCAGGACGAGCTGAAGGCCAACGCCCAGAAGCTGGTGGACACGCTGGAAAGCTTCGGCGTGCGCACCCGGGTGCTGGATATCTCGCGGGGCCCCTCCGTTACCCGGTACGAGGTCCAGCCCATGGCGGGCGTGAAGATCAGCCGCATCACCTCGCTGGCCGATGATATCGCCCTGAACCTTGCCGTGGCCGATGTCCGCATGGAAGCACCCATCCCCGGCAAACCTGCCGTGGGCATCGAGGTGCCCAACCACAAAAAGACCCCCGTTTTTATCCGCAGTGTCTTTGAAAGCCAGGCCTTCCTGCGGATGACTTCGCCCTTGGGCGTGGCGCTGGGCAAGGACATTGCCGGTGTGGCCCAGGTGGCCGACCTGTGCAAGATGCCCCATCTGCTCATCGCGGGCAGCACCGGCAGCGGTAAATCTGTCTGTGTGAACAGCATCATCATCAGCATCCTGTTCCGCTCCAGCCCCGAGGACGTGAAGCTCATGCTCATCGACCCCAAGGTGGTGGAGCTGGCAGAGTACAACGGCATCCCCCACCTGCTGATGCCCGTCATCACCGAGCCGAAAAAGGCGGCGGGTGCATTGAGCAGCGCGGTGCAGGAGATGGAGCGCCGCTACCACCTGTTTGCGGAAAACAATGTCCGTGACATCAAATCCTTCAACAAGCTGGCGGCCACCGATCCCATGCTGGAAAAGATGCCCTATATCGCCATCATCATCGACGAGCTGGCCGATCTGATGATGGTCGTGGGCAAGGACGTGGAGGATTCCATCTGCCGCATTGCCCAGAAGGCCCGTGCCGCCGGAATGCACCTCATCGTTGCCACCCAGCGCCCCAGCGTGGATGTCATCACCGGCCTGATCAAGGCCAACATCCCCAGCCGCATTGCCTTTGCCGTGTCCAGCCAGGTGGACAGCCGCACCATTCTGGATGGTGCCGGTGCCGAGAAGCTGCTGGGCCAGGGCGACATGCTTTTTATGCCTGTGGGCGCGCCCAAGCCGGTGCGTATCCAGGGCACCTTTGTGCGGGATGAGGAGATCAGCCGCGTGCTGGACTTCATCAAGCAGAGCGCCACCGTCCAGTACGACGAGGCCATGATCGAAGCCATGGAAAAGCACGCCATTCAGGATGGCAAGAAGGGCGCATCCTCTGCAGATGCGGATGAGGAGACCGGCAGCGACCCGATGCTCAAGCAGGCCGTTGAGGTGGTCATCGATGCCGGGCAGGCATCCACCAGCCTGCTGCAGCGCCGCTGTAAGCTGGGTTATGCCCGCGCCGCCCGCATCATGGATGAGATGGAGCAGAAGGGCATCATCGGCCCCTATGAGGGTGCCAAGCCCCGCGCTGTCCTCATCAGCCGCCAGCAGTGGCTGGAGATGCAGATGAATCAGCCGGAGGAATAATTATAGTTTTATATAGGAGCAATAACTAATGCGACGGCCTTTAACGTGTGTTGAAATATGTGCAGGTGCGGGAGGGCAGGCTTTGGGTCTTGCAATGGCGGGTTTTGTCCATGTTGCACTTGTTGAATATGAACAAGAGTACTGTAATGTTCTGAAAGCGAACCGTCCGGAATGGAATGTTATTTGTGCAGATGTCCATAAGTTTGATGGTCATCCATATGAAGGAGTGGACTTGCTGGCAGGAGGTGTCCCATGCCCGCCGTTTTCTGTTGCAGGAAAGCAATTAGGTAAGGATGATGAGCGTGACCTGTTTCCGGAAGCAATTCGTTTGATTCGAGAGATTCGTCCAAGAGCTGTTATGCTGGAAAATGTTCGAGGTTTTCTGGACTCTGGCTTCGAGGAATACCGAGACCATATTTTTACAGAGATAAAGAAGCTAGGGTATGTTACACACATTAAATTATTGAATGCCTCAGATTATGGGGTGCCCCAGCTTCGTCCAAGGGTTGTTATAGTTGGAATCCGAAAAGATCAGGCAGGGGCATTTGAATATCCACAAGAGCATCCAAGAGAATCTCCTACGGTTGGAGAGACACTGTGCGATCTGATGTCACAAAATGGATGGAAAGGTGCAAAAAAATGGGCTGAAGGAGCTGATAGGATTGCACCTACACTGGTTGGAGGCTCTAAAAAGCATGGCGGACCGGACCTTGGCCCGACAAGAGCAAAAAATGCATGGGCAGAGCTTGGCGTTGACGGAAAGGGAATTGCAAATGAGGCACCGGAACAGGATTTTGACGGGATGCCACGTCTGACCAGTCGAATGATGGCACGCATCCAAGGTTTTCCAGACACATGGACTTTTGGAAGCAAAAAGACTATTGCCTGTAGAATGATCGGCAATGCTTTTCCGCCACCGGTGGCGCAGGCTGTTGGAATTGAAATCAGGAGGTGCTTAGAAAATGCCGAAAGATGAAGTCTTGATTGCAATGGAACGCAAGAGATACCATGAGAGACTGCTGCAGACTGGTACATTGGCAATCAATGCAAATGGTGTTGCCACAAATGCAGACAAAGACAGTGTGATATCTGTAATGATTGCTAAAGGAATTGCCGAGCAGCTGATGGCAGAAACCAATGAGCGTGTTGCAGGTCAAACAGCAGGAGCGTCATTTGAAATGCTTACGATGGAGTTTGTAAAGAGAACGTTCCCACAGCTGCAACATCTTAGACCGGGCAATTGGGAAGTCCTTAAACTTGGAAATAGAAGCAGGACGAAAACATCAACATTCGCTCAATATGAACATTTGGCGTATTTGACCGAACTGACAAAAGCTAACAGAAAATTGTCAGCTATGATTGGAAATGACTATATGGTAGCACCTGATATTGTTGTTTACCGAAACCTTTGTTCTGATGAGGAAATAAACGCAACAGAACCTATCGTAAATGATACTGTGTGTCGGTATGCTG
Source organism: Faecalibacterium sp. Marseille-Q4164 (assembly GCF_017377545.1). Taxonomy (NCBI): domain Bacteria; kingdom Bacillati; phylum Bacillota; class Clostridia; order Eubacteriales; family Oscillospiraceae; genus Faecalibacterium; species Faecalibacterium sp. Marseille-Q4164. The sequence continues at coordinate 31,407 of NZ_JAFREJ010000002.1, forward strand.
ATTTGAGAGAAAAGAATGGTGGCAAAGCAATCTTACATGCTTCTGTTTCGGCAAAATGGACAATGAGATCTGATCGAGCACAAAACAGTCGTACGGAAGCATTAAATCTGATTCGTAATAGAAAAGGGCATCTTCCGCATATTGTTGTTGTCACGGGAGAACCTCTTCCATCCAGAATTGCATCACTTGCACTTGGGACAGGGGACATTGATTGTGTATATCACTTTGCATTGCCGGAATTGATCGCGTCAGTTAACTCAACAGAACGGGCAGATGTGATAGAAACACTTAAAACATTGGTGGAAGGAAAAAGATTGAAAGATATTTCGGATTTGCCGTTAGATCTTTCCGTATAATGAGATGAATTGCGTTCTAAAAGACTTCATAAGTGTGAAGTGAGGATATAAAGGATATGCAGGAAAATACTTCCCCGATCTATACCGAATTTCTTCCCATCAGCCGGGCGGACATGGAAGCCCGGGGGTGGGATCAGCTGGACTTTGTGGTGGTGGGCGGCGATGCCTACGTTGACCACCCCAGCTTTGGCACCGCCATCATCAGCCGCCTGCTGGAGGCCGAGGGCTATAAGGTCGGCGTGCTGGCCCAGCCCCGTTATTCCGACTGCGAGGACTTCAAGCGGTTCGGCAGGCCGAAGTACGGCTTTTTCATCGGCGGCGGCAACGTGGACAGCATGGTGAGCCACTACTCCGTGGCAAAAATTCCGCGTGCCGAGGACGAATACTCTCCCGGCGGCATCGGCGGCGCGCGGCCTGACCGCAGCGCCACCGTTTACACCAGGCTGGCCAAGGAGGCCTACCCCGACCTGCCTGTGATCCTGGGCGGTCTGGAGGCTTCTCTGCGCCGGTTTGCCCACTACGATTACTGGCTGGACACCGTTCTGCCCAGCATTGCAGAGGACTCCGGAGCCGATCTCATCAGCTTTGGCATGGGCGAGCACCAGACCGTGGAGATCGCCCGGCGGCTGGCGGCAGGGGAGCCGGTGGAGTCCATCACCGATGTGGATGGCACCTGCTACCTGACCGATTTCGACCACCTGCCCGAAAAGTATGTGGAGTGCGCCGGTTTCCGGAAAGTGGCCTCCGATAAGGTGGCCTACGCCAAAGCCTGCCGCATCCAGATGGACAATCAGGATGTGGTCAGCGGCCAGATCATTGTCCAGAAGCAGAGTGAAAAGTACCTTGTGCAGAACATCCCGGCAAAGCCGTTGGTGCGCTGGGAGCTGGACAAGGTGTATGCGCTGCCCTACACCCGCCGCTACCACCCCATCTACGAGAGCATGGGCGGCGTGCCTGCCATCCGGGAGGTGCAGTTCTCCATCATCCAGAACCGCGGCTGCTTCGGCGGCTGCAACTTCTGCGCCATCCAGCTGCATCAGGGCCGCCGGGTCACCAGCCGCAGTGCCGACAGCATTGTGGCCGAGGCCGAGCGGATGACCCATGAGCCTGATTTCAAGGGCTACATCCACGATATCGGCGGCCCCACCGCCAACTTCCGGTTCCCGTCCTGCCGGGAGCAGATGCTGCGGGGCATGTGCAATGGCGGCAAGCACTGCCTGGCCCCCACCACCTGCTCCCACATGATCGTGGATCACAGCGATTACCTCAAGATCCTGCGCCGTGTCCGGGAACTGCCCGGCGTGAAAAAGGTGTTCATCCGCAGCGGCATCCGGTTCGATTACCTGATGGCTGACCCGGACGACACCTTCTTCAAGGAGCTGGTGGAGTATCACGTCTCCGGCCAGCTGAAGGTGGCCCCGGAGCACTGCGCCCCCAACACACTGGCCTACATGGGCAAGCCGCCCATCCAGACCTTCAACAAGTTCAAGGATAAGTTCTACGAGCTGAGCAAGAAGGCGGGCAAAAAGCAGTACCTCGTGCCCTACCTGATGTCCAGCCACCCGGGCAGCACCCTGAGCGATGCCGTCTATCTGGCCGAGTATCTCTACAAAAACCACATGCGCCCCGAGCAGGTGCAGGATTTCTATCCCACCCCCGGCACGGTGAGCACCTGCATGTTCTACACCGGCCTTGACCCCTACACCCTCAAGCCTGTGTTCGTGGAAAAGACTGCGGAGGGAAAAGCGCTCCAGCGCGCCCTGCTCCAGTATTACGAGCCCCGCAATGCCGAAAAGGTCATCAAAGCGCTGAAAATGACCCACAGGGAGGACCTGATCCCGCTGCTGGTGCCCGCCGAGGGCCGCCGCGCGGTCCAGCGCTCTGCCCGCCGGGCCGAGCCTGCCGAGGTGACCATCCACAACGACGGCACCTATACCGTCCGCTCCAACAAGGGCAGGGGAGGCAGGAATCAGAGCCGCGGAGCCGCCCCGGCCCGCACCGCAGGCGGCCGCCAGCCCAGCCCCGGCGCACGCTTTGCGCCCAACGGCACGGCACCCCGTAAGCCGAAGAATGATCAACAGAAAGAGAATACATCGTGGAAAACTTCAAAAAAGAAAAAGTAAGCCTCTGGCGGCGCATTGCCGCTCTGGCCCTGGCGGCGGCGCTGGCCCTTGGCCTTGCCGCCTGTGATGCCTCGGCGGTGGTGCCGGGCAGCAGCACCCCTACGGTCAGCACTGCCCAGCCTGCCGGAGACGGCCAGACCGCCAACTTCGAGATGCACTTCCTGGATGTGGGGCAGGCCCTGAGCGTGCTGGTGGAATGTGACGGCCAGTATATGCTCTACGACGGCGGCAACGTGGACGATGGCAGCTATGTCGTCTCTTACCTGCAGAATCTCGGCGTGGAGGAGCTGCAGTATGTGTTCTGCTCCCACGCCCATGAGGATCATGTGGGTGGCCTGTCCGCTGCGCTGGCCTATTTCCCGGCAGACCATGTGTACAGCCCCGTGACGGAAGCCTCCACCAAATGCTTTCAGGATTTCGTCAAGTACACCCAGCAGCAGGGCCTGCAGGTGGAAGTGCCCGCTGCGGGCACGGTCTGGCCGCTGGGCAGCGCCACTGTGACCATGCTGGGCCCTGTGGCGCAGTATGACAACACCAACGATACCTCCATCGTCCTGCGGGTGGATTACGGCTCCACCAGCTTTCTGCTCACCGGCGATATGGAATCGGATGCGGAGCGCGACCTTGTGAACAGCGGGGCCAACCTGAAGGCAGATGTTCTGCAGGTGGGCCACCACGGTTCCAGCACCAGCACGAGCTACATCTTCCTGAACGCCGTCCTGCCCGAGATGGGCATCATCTCCTGCGGTGTGAACAACAAGTACGGCCACCCCCACGAGGAGACCCTGAGCATCCTGCGGGATGCGGGCGTGGATGTTTACCGCACGGACCTGCTGGGGGCCATTGTGATCGGTTCCGATGGACAGAACTATACCATCCGCACCGAGAAAACGGCTACCGATGCTGAGCTCAACCACACCGACCCGGCGGCAGCGTCCACCGCGCAGCAGGGGTATATCGGCAACGTGAACAGCAAAAAGTTCCACCTGCCCAGCTGTGCAAACCTCCCTGCGGAGAAGAACCAGATCCTCTTCTCCAGCTACGAGGAGGCCATTGCGGCAGGGTACAGCCCGTGCTCGAGCTGCATCAAGTAAAAGCATATCAAACAAGCAACGCCCTGCCGGGACAAACCGGCAGGGCGCTGCTGTTTTCTGGGATCATTTTTTTCGCTTCTTGAAATCGACCGGCAGAGTTGTCCACCGCTCCCGGAAGAGATACGCCGCATCCTTGGGCTGGCGCTGGCGGGTAAAGATGCCTTTTTTGTTGCCGTCCACCCGCAGGATGCCTTCGGTGGTCTGGAAATCGGCAAAATTCCACACCAGCTCACCCTGCACGAAATCGTAGTGGTCGAACACGGCGTGGGTCATCTCCAGATATTCATTCTGGTACTCGGCACTCCACATCACACTGGGGAGCTTGTGCGCACCGCTCAGGTTGTCGGTGCCGTACTCAGTGAAGATGAGCGGGCGGCCATGCAGGACTTTTGCCCAGCCGTCCATCTCATGGTGGAAGGCGGCTTCGGCATCTGCCAGCCCGGCCCCGCCCAGTACATACCAGCCATAGTAGCGGTTCAGGCTGACGAAATCGGCAAAGCGCTGGCCCTTGCTGGTGTCGGGCAGGCTGGTCATCAGGACCGTATAAGTACGGGGGCGCTTCTGGGGGTCGAGGCGGCGGGCCAGCTCGAACAGGGGCTTGAAGTATTCCTCGGTGCCCGCGCTGGTGCACTGAGGCTCGTTGAGCAGGCTCCATGCGATGACCGAGGGATGGTTTTTGTCCCGGTCGATCATATCGGTCAGGGCTGCCTTGTGGTTCTTGAGCAGCGCAGGCGTGGTCTCCTTCTCAAAAAAGCCCTGCTGCCTGCCGTTGCCCTGATTGGCGGCCAGGAAGTTGGCTGTGCTCTGCAGAAAGCCCACGGCGGGGACTTCGTCAATGATGAGGAAGCCCTCCTCATCGGCCATCTGGTAGATCTCCTCAGCGTAGGGGTAGTGGCTGGTGCGGAAGCAGTTTGCGCCGATCCACTTCATCAGCTCAAAATCCCGCTTGACGGTGGGCAGGTCGAGCCCACGGCCCCGGATGTCGGCATCCTCGTGCCGGCCGAAGCCCCGCAGATAGACCGGGCTGCCGTTGAGCAGGAAACGCCCGTGCCGGATCTCAAAGGTGCGGATGCCGATCCGGTCCAGATACTCGTCCACCACCGCACTGCCCTCGTGGATGCGGATGACCAGATCGTAGAGATAGGCGGCGTGGACATTCCACAGCTTGGCGTTTTTGACCACCAGCGTGCCGGTGGTGCCGGAGCTTTCGGCCACCCGGGTGGTGCCGTCGTAAAGCTCCACAGTCACGGGGTGGGGGCCGTTGGTGGACACGGTATAGTCGATCTCGGCCCCGGTCTCGGTCAGGCGGTATCGGGTGGAATAGTCCAGCACCCGCTCCTTGGGCAGGGCCATCAGCCAGACGGGCCGGTGGATGCCGGAGTAGTTGTAAAAATCAAAGTAGGGTGCGGCGATCTTTCTGCCATCCGCAAGGGTGCGGGTGGTGCCTGCGGGCAACATCGTCTCGCTGAGCTCGTTGTTCGCCAGAACACTGAGCTTGTTGAACTGGTTGTAGCGCACGATGTTGGTCACGGTGGCATCAAAGGGCAGGAAGCCGCCCTCGTGCTGGGCCACCTCCACGCCATTGACAAAGACCCGGGCCCGGTGGGTGACCGAGCCAAACCGGAGAACGATGTCCCAACCGCTCCATTCCGCAGGGACAAAAAAGCTGGTCTCGTACCAGAAATCACCGCAGTATTCGCGGGAGGCCTTGTCGGTGAACAGGTCGCAGAAGGAGGCGGGCACCGGCATGGAAAGAGAGGAGGGCAGTTCGAGCGCCCATCCGGCCTCCACACCCTTGCTCTCGGGGTCGAAGCTGAAACGCCACATCCCGTCCAGGCCGATGAGACGGCGGGTGGTGGTAGCGCGGGGATACAGCAGGGAGCGGTTCATCAGGATGACCTCACATTCATCAGCCCGGCGGCATTTTGCGTGCCACAGGGGCGTTTATTGTCTTTATACCCAGTATGACAGAAATTTTATAAAAGGGATAGAAAGATTTTTGAATAAATCCAGACTTTTTTCAGGAAAACAGGCGCTGCTCTGGGCAGAATACCTATTATCTTCGTCCGGGTTTAAAAACTTCCGTAAAGAGTGCCACAAAAAGTGAATGCTGGGAAAAAGAGGAAAAACAGAATGTGAACGAACTGTGAAAATATACAAAAATAATACCTTAAAATTGTACGAATTCACCTAAAAAATATTCTAACATTTTTTGATAAAAGTTTGTCATAATATTGGAGTACAAACTTGGATACAGCAGAAGAGACGCTGTACCGCTTGAATTGACCACCGAAGGAGAATACAATGGCAAATGAAATGCAAAAGACCACCCCGTTTGGGATGCGGGACAAGGTCGGCTATATGTTCGGCGATTTCGCCAACGATTTTACTTTTATCCTGTCGTCCAGCTTCCTGATGAAGTTCTATACCGACGTGATGGGCGTGAGCGCCGGTGTTGTGGGCATGATCATGATGATCGCCCGCTTTGTGGATGCCTTCACCGATGTGACCATGGGCCAGATCGTGGACCGCTCCAATCCCACCAAGGACGGCAAGTTCCGCCCCTGGCTCAAGCGGATGTGCGGCCCTGTGGCCATCGCATCCTTCCTCATCTTCCAGTCCGGTCTGGCCGGGATGTCCTACGGCTTCAAGGTGGCATGGCTCTTTGTGACCTATATCCTATGGGGCTCCATCTTCTACACCTCCGTCAACATCCCTTACGGCTCCATGGCTTCCGCCATCTCTGCTGACCCCAAGGACCGCGCAGAGCTGTCCACCTGGCGTACCATCGGCAGCACCCTGGCCAGCCTTGTGATCGGCGTTGGCACCCCCATGGTGGCTTACGTCACCGTCAATGGCCAGACGGTCCTCTCCGGCAGCCGCATGACCATCATTGCAGGCGTTTTCTCTGTCTGCGCCATCCTCTGCTACCTGCTCTGCTTCAACCTGGTGCGTGAGCGTGTGGATGTGCCCGCCAACAACAGCAAGATGGACATTGGCAAGATGCTCAAGAGCGTGTTCACCAACCGTGCCCTGCTGGGCATCATTGCTGCCGCCCTCTTCCTGCTGCTGGCCATGCTGACCATGCAGGGCATGGCAGGCTATGTGTTCCCCAACTTCTACGGCAGCGCCGCCGCCCAGTCTACCGCTTCTCTGCTGAGCAGCGTGCTGATCCTGCTCGTCTGCGCACCCTTTGCCTCCAGGCTGGCCAGCCGGTTCGGTAAAAAAGAGCTGGCCACCGTATCCTGCATCGTGGCCACGGTGCTGGAGGTCATCTGCTTTGTTCTCAAGCCCGCCAATGTCTGGGTCTATGTCGGCTTCTTCTGCGCCGCCTTCATCTGCCTGGGCTTCTTCAACACCATCATCTGGGCAATGATCACCGATGTCATCGATGATTCCGAGGTCCGCAACGGCATCCGTGAGGACGGCACCATCTATGCGGTCTACTCCTTTGCCCGCAAGCTGGGTCAGGCGTTCTCTTCCGGCCTGACCGGCGGCCTGCTGACCATGATCGGTTACAGTGCTGCCACTGCCTTTGACCCGGAGGTCACCATGGGCATCTTCAACATCTCCTGTATTGCCCCCGCCATCGGCTTTGTGGCCGTGGCCCTGAGCCTGTTCTTCATCTACCCCCTGACCAAACAGAAGGTGGAAGAGAACGTGGCCGCACTGGCACAGCGCCATAATAAGTAAGGAAACGGATCAAGCCGCCCACGGGAAATTCCTGTGGGCGGCTTGTTTCTGCTTCAAAATTGATGTATACTAATATATCAGGAATGACACAATGGCACGAGCGGAACAACAGGAAAAAGGAGCGGTGTACGATGCGGGTGGATCCTTTGCAGATCCTTACAAAGCTGGCAGCGGTGCAGAATATCCCGACCCGGCGGGTCACCCCGCCCTTTGAGGGGTTGGAAGAGTTTGACTACGGCCTGCGGCGATCGCTGGACCCCCAGTTCGACTGGCAGGAGTTCGGCCAGCTGCTGCTGGACAGCACCCCTGAGAATACCCTGCTGCTGGTGGAGGGCACCTTTGAGCTGCACTTTGCCCTGTTCCGCATCCCCGATGAAAAAAACACGGTCTTTCTCATTGGACCCTGGACGGTGGGCCCCCGCACCCAGAGCGCCCGCAAATGGGTCAGACGCTATCTGGGGGAAGCCGGAGAGGCCGCTGTGCAGGAGTACTACAACGGCGTGAAGATCCTGGAGGCCAGCGATTTCTATGGAGCTTTGCGGGTTGTGGTGGATACGATGTTCGGTTGCACTGTCCCGGTGCAGGAGCTGAAGGAATTCCTGCCCTTCCAGTTCCACCCGGATACCCGCTATTTCCACGAGCCGGAGTTCCAGAAGGAGATCCCGGTCACCATGCTGGAGCAGCGGTATGAATCGGAGAACCGCATTCTGGACGCGGTGGCCCGGGGCGATGAGGAAGCCGCCATCGAGGCCATGCACCAGCACTCCCGCTTTACCTACGGCGGCCGGTTCGAGGGGACGCTCTACCAGCAGAAGAACAAGATGATCGTGCTGAACACCCTGCTGCGCAAGGCAATTGAGCCCAGCAAGGTGCATCCCTATTATATTGATGCCATTTCCAGCAAGTACAGCCGCATCATTGAGGAAGCCAACGAGGTGCCCAACGAGATGATGTGGCAGATGACGCGGGATTACTGTGCCTATGTCCGCCGCTACTCGCTGAAGGAGTATTCGCCCGCGGTGCAGAAGGTGATGAACTACGTCAACCTGAACGTGGCCGAGCCGCTGACGCTGAAAAGTCTGGCCGCCATGTGCTTCATCAGCCCATCGTACCTGTCGGCATTGTTCAAGCAGGAGACCGGCAGCACTCTGATCGATTATATCAACACCCAGCGCGTCAACCGCGCGGCCCAGCTGCTGGTGCAGAACAACCACACCATTGCCGCCGTGGCCGAGGAAGTGGGCATTCTGGACGTGAATTATTTTACAAAGATCTTCAAAAAGACGCTGGGAGTCACCCCTACCCGCTACCGCCGCGAACACAAAGAAAAGTGAAAAATGAAAAAAATGCCCGGTTTTTCCCGGAAATGTACGTTTTGTGCAAAACTCCCGGGAAAAACGGGCATTTTCTGTACAGAGAAATTTGTTGCATGAACAGAATGATGTTGTAACCATTTTGAAAGGATTTATGGATTTTTGGCATGAAATTTGGATGTATGTTGCATTTTTGACTTATTTTGTGCTTCATAGCAAAAAGAATGTTGTACACAACAATATCAACTGTGAGGAGTGCACAAAGAAATGACCGGAATCTTGTGAACTTGTCCCATTGCGAATGATTTTCCAGACGGTTATAATACAAACAGAAACCATGGAACATACATGTAAGTATATTCCATGAGATGCTGTGATATGCGAATGAAGGAGAACAAGATTATGAAAATGATTTCCCGTCGTGACTTTATGAAGGCTTCTGCTGTTGTGGGTGCTGCCGGCGTTCTGACCGCCTGCGGCGGCTCCTCCAGCTCCACTGCTGCTTCCTCTACCGCCGCTTCCTCTGCAGCTGCTTCTTCTGAGGCTGCAACCGGCAGCGCAAACGTCGGTGTCTGCATCTATCAGTTTGCTGATAACTTTATGACCCTGTACCGCACCGACCTGGAAGAGTACCTGAAGGATAAGGGCTACGCCGTGACCATCGTTGACGGCAAGAACGACCAGAACACCCAGACCGAGCAGATCAACACCTTCCTGCAGCAGGGTGTGGACGTGCTGATCATCAACCCTGTTCAGACCACCTCTGCACAGACCATCGTGGATACCATTTCTCCCTCCGGCACTCCCATCGTCTTCATCAACCGTGAGCCCGAAAAGGCTGTTCTGGATTCCTACGCAGGCAAGTGCTGCTACGTTGGCGCTGACGCACGTCAGTCCGGTACTTACCAGGGCGAGCTGATCCTGGAGACCGAGACCCAGGGCGATATCAACGGCGACGGCAAGATCACCTACATCATGTGCAAGGGCGACCCCGAGAACATCGATGCTCAGTACCGCACCGAGTACTCCATCAAGGCTCTGACCGATGCCGGCAAGGAAGTGGAGTGCCTGTACGAGTACCTGGACAACTGGGATCAGACCACCGCACAGCAGGACGTTGCAAACGCTCTGGCACAGTACGGCGAGAAGATCGAAGTTGTCTTCTGCAACAACGACGCAATGGCTCTGGGCGCTCTGCAGTCCATCGAGCAGGCTGGCCGTACCGTTGGCAAGGACATCTACCTGGTCGGTGTTGACGCACTGAAAGAGGCTGTCCAGAACGTTGTTGACGGCAAGATGACCGGTACCGTTCTGAACGACGACGTGGGCCAGGCTACCGCTGCTGCCGAGGCTACTCAGCTGTTTGTTGAGGGCAAGGACGTTGAGGAGTACTACTGGGTCGACTACGTCAAGGTCACTACCGAGAACGCAGCACAGTACCTCTAATTCCTGTAGCACAAAACTCACGTTTGCAAGGTACGCAGTGAGTCCTATGGCTTGGTAAAAGCTTAAAAGCGCGTGCGTGCGAGATTTCTCTCGGGCGCACGCGCCTTCTTTTGGAAAGAAAGGACGCACCGCGCGGCCTGCAAATTGCAAGATAAGGAGGCTCTGCGGAATGTCAGAATACCGTCTGGTAATGAAAGGCGTGGTCAAGACCTTCCCCGGCGTAAAAGCGCTGGACCACGCGCAGTTGGAGCTCCGCCCCGGTAAAGTTATGGCCCTGATGGGCGAAAACGGTGCCGGTAAGTCCACCCTGATGAAGTGCATGTTCGGCATTTACAAGATGGACGAGGGCGAGATCGAATACGAGGGAGAAAAGGTCGTTATTGCGAACCCGTTGGAAGCACTGGGCCGCGGCATTGCCATGGTGCATCAGGAGTTGCAGCCCATCCCGGCCCGTACCGTGGCTGAGAATATCTGGCTGGGCCGCTACCCCACCAAAAAGATTGGCCCCATCACCATTGTGGACCACAGCAAAATGTATGCCGATACCGATGCACTGCTGAAGAAGCTGAAGCTGCAGATCAATTCCCACGCAAAGCTGGGCAGCCTGAGCATTGCCCAGATGCAGATGGTGGAAATTGCAAAGGCTGTTTCCGCAAACTGCAAGGTGCTGATCCTGGACGAGCCCACCTCCTCCCTGACCGCCAACGAAGTGGAATCGCTGTTCCGCATCATGCGTGAGCTGAAGGAGCAGGGCGTTGCACTGGTTTACATCAGCCACAAGATGGACGAGATCAAGGTCATTGCTGACGAAGTGACCATCATGCGTGACGGCCATTACATCGGCAAGTGGGACGTTGCCAACATGACCAAGGAGCAGATCATCGCCAAGATGGTGGGTCGTGAGCTGTCCAATCTGTTCCCGCCGCTGGAGAACCACCCCTCCGAGGAAGTGATGATGAAGGTGGAGGACTTCACCTCCATCCATCCGCGCTCCTTCCGCCATTGCAGCTTTGAGCTGAAAAAGGGCGAGATCCTGGGCGTGGCTGGTCTGGTGGGCGCACAGCGCACCGAGCTGATGGAAGGCATTTTTGGTCTGCGTGCACACACCTCCGGCAGGGTGTGGATCAAGGGTGAAGAGGTCCACATCAAGCAGCCCCGCGATGCCATCCGGAAGAGCGTGGCTCTGCTGACCGAGGACCGCCGCGCAACCGGCATCATGGGTGTGCTGAGCGTGGCCGACAACATCTCCATTGCATCGCTGGACGCTCTGCGCAAGGGCCCCATCATGCTGGATGACAAGAAGATTTTGGATCTGGTGGCGACCAATAAGGAAAAGATGGCCATCAAGGTGCCCAGCCCCAAGACCCAGATCAAGAGCCTGTCCGGCGGCAACCAGCAGAAGGTGCTGATCGCCCGCTGGCTGGCAAATAACCCCGATGTCCTGATCCTGGACGAGCCCACCCGCGGCATCGACGTTGGTGCAAAGTACGAGATCTACTGCATCATTGCCGATCTGGCCAAGCAGGGCAAGAGCATCATTATGATCTCCTCTGAAATGAGCGAGATCATTGGCATGTCCAACCGCGTCATGGTCATGTGCGATGGCCGCGTCACCGGCTTCATCGACGGCAAGGACGCGACCCAGGAGAACATCATGGAGCTGGCTACCCAGTTTGAGACCGCGCCCGAAACGGCAGCGGCCAATCAGTAAACAAGGAGGCTGTCTATTGTGGAAGCTACCAAGAAATTAACGGGTAAATCCGTAAAGAAATGGCTGGGCAACAATGCCATTATCGTTCTGATGCTGCTCGTCTCTCTGTTCGTCGGCATCATCCATCCGAACTTTTTTGCACCTGCAAACCTGATCAACCTGTTCAAGAACGTGTCCATCCGCTACATCATCGCGCTGGGCATCTCCGGCTGTCTGATCACCACCGGCAACGACCTGTCCGCAGGCCGTCTGGCTGGTTTTGCTGCCTGCCTGGCCTGCATCTTTGCGCAGACCGAGGGCGCTGCCGGTAAGTTCTACCCCAACATGCCCACTCTGCCCACCCCTGTGGTGTTCATTCTGGTCATTGCCATCTGCGCCATTGTGGGTCTGTGCAACGGTCTGGTCGTTTCTTACCTGAAGGTCCAGCCCTTTATCGCAACTCTGGGTATGCAGCAGGTCGTCTACGGTATCTGCCTGGTCTACACCGGCGGTACCCCCATCGGCTCCCTGAACAAGAACTTTACCTCTCTGGCCTCCAACACCATCCTGAAGGTCCCCGTGCTGATCTGGATCGCCCTGGTCGTGGCTGTGTGCTTCTGGTTCCTGTACAACAAGACCCGTCACGGCAAGTACATGTACGCCATCGGCGGCAACGAGGCTGCTGCTGAGGTTGCCGGTGTCAACGTTTACGCCACCAAGATCCGCATCTACATCCTGGCCTCCTGCATGTTCGGTCTGGCAGGCTGCCTGCTGGCTGCAAAGTCCGGCGGCGCATCCGTCAACACTGCAATGGGCTATGAGCTGGATGCCATTGCGGCTTCTACCATCGGCGGCGTTTCTACCACCGGCGGTGTCGGCACTGTGCCCGGCATTCTGGTCGGCGTTCTGGTCTTTGAGCTGATGAAGGTCGCTCTGCAGTTTATGAACGTCAACTCCTCTTACACCTATATCGTCCAGGGCCTTGTCATCATCGTGGCTGTGGCCATCGATATCCGTAAGTACCTGGCAAAGAAGTAATTCCTCATTCGCATACAGAGAAGCCCCCCGCCGGTTCTCCCGGCGGGGGGCTTCTGCTGTTATTTTCCCAGCTGCCGCTGCTGCAGGCGGTATTGGCGGGGTGTCAGCCCCTCCTGCTGCTTGAACAGGCTTCCAAGGTGGCTGGCGGAGGCAAACCCCAGCTCGGCAGCAATGTCACTGACGCTTTTTTCCGTGGTGAGCAGCAGCAGATGATCCATCCACATTGAATTCGTGATGGGGAGCGCCCGGTCAAATGCTGCACGATATAGGGCAACGGCGTGCTCCGGATTGCCCGCAGCGATGGAGTCAAGGATATCCTGTGCGCTGCCTAATGTTACAAAATAGCCCTCCGCGTTTTCTCGCCCACTCTCCGAAAAAGTTGGAGAACTTTTTCTTTTTCGTTGAATTGCACAAGAACTTGCCTCCCTGTTTGGCGGTTGCGTTGAATTTATGAACGTTCTTTGAATTTTGATATTTTCCTTCGATTTATTATAACATAGCTCCCGGAAGAGTGGTATACTACAAGCCAGGAACAGTACTGTTAAGTTCGGAAAACAAAGATCGGTGAATGAGGTGTGTCTTATGAGTGTTTACGAAAAAATTTCCGGTTTTGCGGATGAGATCAGCCAGGACTTTGACCAGCAGCTCAAAACTGTGACGGATCTGGGGATGAAGTATATCTGCATCCGCAGCGCCGAGCACAAGGGCATTGCCGATTACACCCCCGAGGAAGTGCGCACCGTTCTTCTGCCGAAGCTGCGGGCCGCAGGCGTGGGCGTTTCTAGCCTGGGTACGGCCATCGGCAAGGTGGAGGTGGACGATGAAGAGGGCTTTGCCAAGCAGCTGGAGCAGCTGGAAACGCTCTGCGAAACGGCCAAGCTGCTGGACTGCTCCTTCATCCGGATGTTCAGCTTCCTCATCCCCAAGGATGCCGATGCAGACGGCTATACCGATGTGGTGCTGGATAAGCTGCGTCAGTTTATCCGGATCGCGGAAAAGCATGACATTGTCCTGCTCCATGAAAATGAGAAGGGCATCTACGGGGACACCGGTGCCCGCTGCAAATTGCTGTTCGACCGGCTGGCCTGCCCCCACTTCAAGGCGGCGTTTGATTTTGCCAACTTTGTCCAGTGTGAGCAGGACACCGCGGAGTGCTGGGAATTGCTCCATGACCAGATCGCTTATATCCACATCAAGGATGCTCTGCCCGGCTACCTGCTGAATGTGCCCGCAGGCACCGGCCTTGGCAAGATCCCTGAGCTGCTTCGCCGTGCTTTCTGCGAGGAGGGCTACCACGGCTTCCTGACGCTGGAGCCCCATCTGGCAATGTTTGATTTCTTTGCACCAGGAGCCAAAGGCGGTAAGAGCCAGAAGCTCCAATTTGAGAATAACCCGATCGTCGAGAAGATGAAGTCCGAGATGGCCGAGCCGGGCCGCCCCAAGGACGGCGCAGAAGCTTACGCCACCCAGTATCATGCACTGGTCGAGATCCTGAATCCCATTCTCAATTGATATCCACTCTCCGTTTACCATAAGTTGCCACAGCAGAAGCCCCCCGCCGGGAGAACCGGCGGGGGGCTTCTGCTATTAGCGTGTATTGCAGCGGGAAAGGGGAACACACTCCACTCAGCGGCCCACGATGAGGTCGCGGCGGCAGCGCAGGCCGACCATCAGGAAAGCGCTGTCGCCCAGCTGCCGCAGCACCACCCGCTGGGTGTCGGTCTGGCCCTCACACAGCAGGGAAAGGTTCAGGGTGGTGGAACCCTTCTCCGTGGTGAGCACCAGCGTGGATACGCCCTGATTCATCAGGGCCTTCATGTCCTGAATGGTGGTGCGGAAGGTGGCGGCGCAGTCCGGCACGTCCAGCGTCAGGACACGGCCCTCCTGCCGGGCGGTGTAAAGGACCTGACGGCCCAGCAGACCCTTGACGGTGTACCGGACTTCGGTGGTCTTTGCCTCGTCAGCGGAGATCAGCATGATGTCGCCCTGAATGGGGTCACCCTCCGGTGCGCCGTAGCCGCCGTAGGCGGGGTCGGTCTCGCCCACGGCAACGTCGCCGCTGTGCAGCGCGATCTCGCCCTGAAGCATTACGCTTTCATCCTGCGGGGGCAGGTAGCCTGCAACAACGGTGTCATCGGCGGCAGCCGCAGCGGCAGGCTCCTCGGCAAATGCGCCGACGCTCATGGGGATGGCAAGGGACAGCACCAGGGCTGCGGCAATGGCCTGACGGCCCAGCATTGTATTCAGAATCTTCATAAGAAATATACCTCCTGTACTATGGACGAAAAACCGCCCGTTCTGTAATGAATACGGAACGGGCGGCTGGTTTATTGCAGGGGGAAGGAAATTTTTATGGAACGTTAAACCCCTCAGTCACGCTCCGCGTGACAGGTCCGGGTTGCGGCACCCAGCATCCACTTCGTGTTGTAAACAACACTTGTGTCTTGCTGGCCGCGGCCCCAACAGCAACGCCCTTTATCCGCCACTGGCGGCGGTTGTTACTGTTGCCCCTAATAGTGGGGCCCTTGGCATAAAGGGGAACTCGCAGGGCTCTACGTAGCGCCAGAGCCGCCCCTACTAGGGGCGGTGGCAATGCGAAGCATTGACGGTGGGGTTTAACCTTCCCGGTTCAGGATTTCCATGAACTCGTCACCGGTGATGGTCTCCTTCTGGTACAGATACTGGGCCAGCTCATCCAGCTTTGCGCGGTTGTCGGTCAGGATCTGCACAGCCTTGGCGTGCTGGGCCTTGACCAGCTCCACCACCTTCTGGTCGATCTCACACTGGGTCTGGGCAGAGCAGGCAAGGGAAGTGTCGCCGCCCAGATACTGGTTGTTGACGGTCTCCAGTGCCACCATGTCAAACTCATCGCTCATGCCGTAGCGGGTCAGCATGGCGCGGGCCAGCTTGGTGGCCTGTTCGATATCATTGGAAGCGCCAGTGGTGATGGAGTGGAACACCACTTCCTCGGCGGCACGTCCGCCGGTGAGGGTGGCGATCTTGTTTTCCAGCTCCTCCTTGTTCATCAGGTAGTGGTTGCCCTCGTCCACCTGCATGGTGTAACCCAGAGCACCCGAGGTGCGGGGGATGATGGTGATCTTCTGCACGGGGGCGGAGTGGGTCTGCTTGGCGGCGACCAGAGCGTGGCCGATCTCATGGTAGGCTACGATGCACTTTTCGTGGTCGGTCAGGATGGAGTTCTTTTTCTGGTAGCCTGCAATGACCACCTCGATGCTCTCCTCCAGGTCAGACTGGGTCACGCTCTTGCGGCCTGCACGGACGGCCCGCAGCGCGGCCTCGTTGACGATGTTGGCCAGCTCGGCACCGGACGCACCGGAGGCCATCCGGGCCACGGTGGTAAAGTCGATGCCCGGGGCCAGCGCGACCTTCTTAGCGTGGACCTTCAGGATCTCCTCGCGGCCCTTGAGGTCGGGCAGCTCCACGGGCACCCGGCGGTCAAAGCGGCCGGGGCGGGTCAAGGCAGGGTCAAGGGATTCGGGACGGTTGGTGGCGGCCAGAATGATGACACCGGTGTTGCCCTCAAAACCGTCCATTTCGGTCAGCAGCTGGTTCAGGGTCTGCTCGCGCTCATCGTTGCCGCCGTACTGGCCGCCGCTGCGCTTTTGGCCAATGGCATCGATCTCGTCGATAAACACGATGCAGGGCGCTTTCTCCTTGGCCTGCTTGAACAGGTCGCGCACCTTGGAGGCACCCATGCCCACGAACATCTCCACGAACTCGGAGCCGGAGATGGAGAAGAAGGGCACGTTGGACTCACCGGCCACAGCCTTGGCCAGCATGGTCTTGCCGGTGCCCGGAGGGCCCACCAGCAGGATGCCCTTGGGCATCTTGGCACCAATGCTCTCATACTTGCTGGGGTCATGCAGATAGTTGACGACTTCCTGTAAGTTTTCCTTGGCCTCGTCCTCGCCGGCCACATCCGCAAAGCGGATGCCTGCCGTGGACTGCACATAGACCTTGGCGTTGGATTTGCCCATGCCGCCAAACATCATGGAGCCCGGGCCGCCGCCGGCCTTTTCCATCAGCTTTTTGTTCATCTGGTTGCCGATGGCCGAGAACAGGATGATGGGCAGGACGAACCAAATCAAAAAGTTCAGCACCGGCGAGGACTGCTCCACGATCTCGCTGGAGAAGGTGGCTCCGGCATCGTACAGCCGCTCGGTCAGGCCGGTGTCGTTCATCAGGCCGGTCTTGTAGACCTGCGTCTCGTCCTTATCGGTAAAGATGATCTGGTTGGATTCAATGTCCACACGGCCGATGTTCTTCTCCTCGGTCATGGTCATAAAGGTGCCGTAGTCTACCTCTTTGATCTGGCGCTCCTCCATCCACGGCAGCAGCACAAGGTTGAGGAGCAGCAGCATCAGCAGCACGAGGGCGTAATAGATCGCCAACGGCTTGCGCGGTGTCTTGACTTCTTTCATAGGATTTCCTCCTCGGTAAACGGCCTCGCCCTCTCAGTCTGCTTCGCAGCCAGCTCTCCCAAAGGGAGAGCCTTTGACAAATCGGTCAGGGGCCTTATTCTTTCGATAAGCTTATCTTAACACAACGAAAATTAACAAAAAAGCTTTTCGAGGGCTTGTTTCCAAAAACTTCCCAGATTCTTAACAAACCCCGAAGCCTGGCGGGAGGGAAGCGGGGGAATGCCCTAAGCAAGTGTCCGCTGGGGTGGGACCCTGTTGCCGCAGGCAATAGGGCGGGCGATGGAATGGCCCGTTTCACTTGCGTGGGCATCCCCCGCTTCCCCAGCGCTCTACGATTCGATGCAGAAAGCGCAAAATTTGGAAAATTGTGCCGCTCCTGATGTGAATTTGTTTCATTTTTGATATGAGCCAAACTTCTTGACAGCAAATCCGACGTTTGGTACAATAAGCTCACTTTGAAACACAAAGACCAAATGCGTTGACGGGGAAAAAACGATCTTCTTCTGCTTCAGAGAGCTGCCGGGTGGTGCAAGGCAGTGCGGAGAGCTTCGGTTACTGGCCCCTGAGCGGCAGAGCTGAACGGAGAGTAGGCTCTGACGGATGCCCACCGTTACCGGGGCAGCGATTCGCCGCCAAAAGCTGATCGTGTGAGTGGCTGGTTTTCCAGCAAAGAGAGTGGTACCACGGGTGCTCTGTTAGAAAAATGACAGGCCCTCGTCTCTCAAGGCTTATCGCCTTGGAGACGAGGGCCTTTTCGTATGTAACTCCTTCAGTCAGATCCTTACGGATCTGCCAGCTCCCTCGGGGAGGGAGCCTCTGGCGAAGCGGGAAACTTTACTGTACTGCCAAGGGCCCCATCTCAGAGGGGGCTGTCACCGTAGGTGACTGGGGGAGTTGGGCAGGAAGAAACCTCAAAAGTGTAATTTGTTTAGGAGGACACGCAAAATGATGGACGCAACCAAGTACGCACCGGGATATTACCCTGTCCCTGCCGGTTATGACAGCTGGGTGAAGAAGGATCACATTGAAAAGGCCCCGGCCTGGTGCAGTGTGGATCTGCGCGACGGCAATCAGGCTCTGATCGTGCCCATGAGCCTGGAGGAAAAGTTGGAGTTCTTCCAGATGCTGGTGAAGATCGGCTTCAAGGAGATCGAGGTGGGTTTCCCCGCCGCCAGCGATACCGAGTACGAGTTCCTGCGTACCCTGATCGAGAAAAACATGATCCCGGAGGATGTGACCGTGCAGGTGCTGACCCAGTGCCGCGACCACATTATCCGCAAGACCTTTGAGGCTGTCAAGGGTGCCCCCCGCGCAGTGATCCACTTCTATAATTCTACCTCTGTGGCCCAGCGCGAGCAGGTGTTCCACAAGAGCAGGGAAGAGATCAAGAAGATCGCCACCGACGGCGCAAAGCTGGTCAAACAGCTGAGTCAGGAGTACGAGGGCAACTTCCTGTTTGAGTACAGCCCCGAGAGCTTTACCGGCACCGAGGTGGACTATGCTGTGGAGGTCTGCAACGCAGTGCTGGACATCATGCAGCCCACCCCTGACCGCCCCATGATCATCAACCTGCCCGTTACAGTCGAAATGAGTATGCCCCATGTCTACGCCAACCAGATCGAGTACTGCGACAAGCACCTCAAGTACCGTGACAGCGTGATCATCTCCACCCATCCCCACAACGACCGCGGCACCGGTGTTGCCTGCGCCGAAATGGCCGTTCTGGCCGGTGCTCAGCGCGTGGAGTGCTGCCTGTTCGGCAACGGTGAGCGTACTGGCAATGTGGATGCTGTGACTCTGGCCATGAATCTGTACAGCCACGGCGTAGACCCCAGACTGGACTTTTCCGATATGCCCGAGATCTGCGCTACCTACGAGCGCGTGACCCGGATGCACATCTACGAGCGCACCCCCTACGCCGGTCAGCTGGTGTTTGCAGCCTTCTCGGGCAGCCATCAGGATGCCATTGCAAAGGGCATGGCCTACCGCAAGGAGCGGGGCGAGCACCGCTGGACCTGCCCCTACATCCCCATCGACCCCCACGATATCGGCCGTACCTATGATGCCGATGTCATCCGCATCAACAGCCAGAGCGGCAAGGGCGGTATCGGCTTTGTGCTGGAACAGAACTACGGCTATAACCTGCCCCCCAAGATGCGCGAGGTGCTGGGCTACAAGGTCAAGAGCGTGTCCGACCACAGCCACAAGGAGCTGAGTGCAGGCGAGGTGCTCCGCATCTTCGAGGAGAGCTTCCTCAACCGCGAAAAGCCCCTCCGTGTGGTGGAGGCCCACTTTGCACAGGTCAACGGCATTACCGCCACGGTCACCCTGGATCTGAACGGTCAGCGCAAGGTGGTCACTTCGGTGGGCAATGGTCGTCTGGATGCTGTGGCCAACGCCATCCAGAGCGCCACCGGGATGGACTTCCATCTGGAAAGCTACTCGGAGCACAGCCTGGACGAGGGCAGCACCTCCCGCGCGGCTTCCTATGTGGGCCTTGCCTGGGGGGATGGCAGCATGACCTGGGGTGCCGGCACCGACACCGATATCATCGTCGCCGGCATCAAGGCACTGGTTTCGGCAATTAACAGTAAATAAAAATCGAACTCCCTCAGTCACCTGCGGTGACAGCTCCCTCTAAGAGGGAGCCTGTTGCGTAACGGAAAGGCAAAGAGGCCCCCTCCTAGAGGGGGCTGTCGCGTAAGCGACTGGGGGAGTTATAGAAGATAAAAGGAGAGTATCACCATGGGAATGACTCTGACGCAGAAAATTCTGGCCGCACATGCGGGTTTGCCGGAGGTCAAGGCAGGCCAGCTCATCAATGCTAAGCTCGATATCGTGCTGGGCAACGATATCACTACCCCGGTCGCCATCAACGAGTTTGAGAAGGCAGGCTTTGACGGCGTGTTCGACAAGGAGCACATTGCCATCGTGCTGGATCACTTCGTCCCCAATAAGGACATCAAGAGCGCAACCCAGTCCAAGCAGTGCCGCGAGTTTGCCAACAAATATGATATCCTCAACTTCTACGATGTGGGTCAGATGGGTGTTGAGCACGCCCTCCTGCCCGAAAAAGGCATCGTGACCGCCGGTGACTGCATCATCGGTGCCGACAGCCACACCTGTACCTACGGTGCACTGGGCGCATTCTCCACCGGTGTGGGCTCCACCGATATGGCCGCCGGTATGGCCACCGGCATGGCATGGTTCAAGGTGCCCTCTGCCATCAAGTTTGTGCTCAAGGGCAAGTTCAGCCCCCGCGTATCCGGCAAGGATCTGATCCTGCACATCATCGGCATGATCGGTGTGGACGGCGCACTGTACAAGTCCATGGAATTCACCGGCCCGGGCGTGGCTTCCCTGACCATGGAGGATCGCCTCTGCGTCTGCAACATGGCCATTGAGGCCGGTGCCAAGAACGGCATCTTCCCTGTGGACGAGGTCACCAGAGCGTATCTGAACGGCCGCAGCCAGCGCACCCCGGTCTACTACGAGGCCGACCCGGATGCCGAATACGAAAAGACCATTGAGATCGACCTGGACAAGCTGGAGCCCACGGTCAGCTACCCTCATCTGCCGGAGAACACCCACCCCGCCAGCGAGGGAAAGGACATCCGGATCGATCAGGTGGTCATCGGCAGCTGCACCAATGGCCGTCTGGAGGATATGGAGGCCGCTTACAACATCCTCAAGGGCAGACACATTGCCAAGGGTGTGCGGGGCATCATCATCCCGGCCACCATGGCGGTTTATAAGGAGTGCATCCTGCGCGGCTGGACCGAAGCCTTTATTGATGCGGGCTGCATCGTGTCCACCCCCACCTGCGGCCCCTGTCTGGGCGGCTACATGGGCATCCTGGCCGAGGGGGAGCGCTGTGTCTCCACCACCAACCGCAACTTTGTGGGCCGCATGGGCCATGTCAAGAGTGAAGTCTATCTGGCAAGCCCGGCCACTGCCGCTGCCAGCGCCCTGACCGGCTATATCACCGACCCCCGCACGGTCTGATCGAAAAGGAGAAACAACGATGAACGCAAAAGGTTCTGTTTTCAAATACCCGGATAACGTGGATACCGATGTCATCATTCCGGCCCGCCACCTGAACACCCAGGACCCCAAGGAGCTGGCCAGCCACTGCATGGAGGATATCGACAAGGACTTTGTCCGGAATGTCAGGGATGGCGATGTCATGGTGGGCGGCTGGAACTTCGGCTGCGGCTCCTCCCGTGAGCACGCCCCCGTGGCCATCAAGGCCGCGGGCATCTCAGTGGTCATTGCCAAGAGCTTTGCCCGCATCTTCTACCGCAACAGCATCAACATCGGCCTGCCCATCATGGAGTGCCCCGAGGCTGTGGATTCCATCAGCGCAGGGGATACCGTCAGCGTGGATTTTACTACCGGCCTCATCACCGATGAGACCACCGGCAAGACCTTCCAGGCGGAACCCTTCCCGCCGTTTATCCAGAAGATCATTGCCGACGGTGGCTTGATGAAGTCGCTGACCAAGAAATAAACCCCACCGTCAATGCTGACGCATTGCCACCGCCCCTAGTAGGGGCGGCTCTGGCGTTGCGGAAAGCTCTGCGAGTTCCCCTTTATGCCAAGGGCTCCCCATACTAGGGGAGCTGTCGCGCAAGCGACTGAGGGGTTTGGGTAAGAAGCTGTTGAGGAGAATTTAGAACTATGGAAAAAAACATTGCTGTCATCTGGGGCGACTGCTCCAGCCCCGAGATCGTGAAACAGACCATCCGGGTGCTTGATAAGGTGGCTGAAAAGTACGGCCACACCTTCCACTATACCGATGCCGCCATGGGCGGCGAAGCCATTGACAAGTACGGCGACCCGCTGCCCCAGCACGAGCTGGACAAGTGCCTTGCTGCGGACAGCGTCCTGCTGGGTGCCGTGGGCGGCCCCAAGTGGGAGGGCCTGCCCGGTGAGCAGCGCCCGGAAAAGGGCCTGCTGCGCCTGCGCGCGGGCATGGGCCTGTACTCCAACAACCGCCCCGCAAAGATCTGGCCCCAGCTGGCCCCGGCCAGCCCCCTGAAGCCTGAGATCGTGGCACAGGGCATTGACTTCATCATCGTGCGGGAGCTGATCGGCGGCGTGTACTTCGGCAAGCACGAGACCCACACCCTCGAGAACGGCGAAAAGCAGGCCATCGACTCCATGCCCTACTCTGAGCACGAGATCGAGCGCATTGGCCGCATCGGCTTCGAGACCGCCCAGAAACGCCGCAAAAAGCTCTGCTGTGTGGATAAGGCCAACGTGCTGGATACCAGCCGCCTGTGGCGCAGTGTGATGCACCGCCTGCAGGCCGAGTACCCGGACGTGGAGTACAGCGAGATGTTCGTGGACAACTGTGCCATGCAGATCGTAAAGAACCCCGCGCAGTTCGATGTCATCGTCACCGAGAATATGTTCGGCGATATCCTGTCGGACGAGGCTTCCATGATCACCGGCTCCATCGGCATGATCCCGTCCTCCTCTCTGGGTGATGGCACCCGGGGCCTGTACGAGCCTATCCACGGCTCGGCCCCCGACATTGCGGGCAGGGATATCGTCAACCCCACCGCCTGCATCCTCTCTGCCGCCATGATGCTGCGCTACTCCTTTGGCATGACTGAGGAAGCCGATGCCATTGAGAACGCCGTGAACAAGGTGCTGGACAAGGGCCTGCGCACGGCAGACAACATGAGCGAAGGCTGCACCTGCCTGGGCTGCACCGCCATGGGCGATGCGATCCTGGCCGAGATCTGATCTGAAATGAATCGCCCTCTCTGTCAGCGTGAGCGCGCTGCCACCTCTCCCGAAGGGGGAGCTGGCAAGGCCTGCGGCCTTGACGGAGAGGGCATTTTCGTTCTCCCAAAAACAAAAATGCAAACTTTTTGCAAATTCCTCTTGCAATTTGCATCCGAAGCGTGTATAATCTCCCTTGCACGAAAATGCAAATTGATTGCAATTTACTGCAATAAAGCACATTACAGTTGTTTTTGGAGTATCAAATGGAATTGTTTCTGGATGTTCTGGGCGAATCTCTGGTGGACACCGCCAAGATGCTGCCCTTCCTGTTTTTGGCCTATCTGTTCATTGAATATGTGGAGAACCGCCACGGCGAGCGCATCGAAGCCATTCTGGCGGGCGGCGGACGCTGGGGCTCTGTTCCGGCGGCGCTGCTGGGCTGTGTGCCCCAGTGCGGTTTCTCTGCCATTGCGTCCAATTTCTATGCGTCCCGGGTCATCAGCCTGGGCACGCTGATGGCCGTGTTCCTCGCCACCAGCGATGAAGCGGTTCCGCTGCTGGTCTCCATGCCTGCCTACTGGGATAAGCTGGTGCTGCTCATGGTCATCAAGGTGCTCTACGCCATTGCGGTGGGCCTGGTGCTGGATTTTGTCCTGCGGGGCGTTCTGCCCAGGAGCCTGCGGGGCGGCTATACCGGCAGCGCCGATGAGATCGACTGCCACGAGGAGCACAGCGATGAGGAGGGCAAGCCCGCCCCCATCTGGAAAGCCGCCCTTCGCCACACGCTGGAGATTTTCGTGTTCATCTTTGTGTTCAGTCTGGTGTTCGGCCTCATTGTGGAGGGCGTGGGCGAGGATGTCTTTGCCGACGCTCTGGGCCGGATGGGCTTCTTCCAGCCGGTGGTGGCCGCACTGGTGGGGCTGATCCCCAACTGTGCCGCCAGCGTCCTGCTGACCCAGCTCTATGTGGAGGGAGCCCTCCGCTTTTCCAGTCTGGTGGCAGGTCTGTGCACCGGCGCGGGCGTGGGCCTGGCCGTTCTCTGGCGGGCAAACCCCTCCTGGAAGCAGAACCTCTTTATCACCGGCCTGACCTGGGCTGCCGGTGCGGCTGTGGGTGTTGGGATCCAGATCATGGTAGCCATTTTCGGTTAAAGTAAAATATTCAGTCAAAACGCCGTTTCGGGATATCCCGGAGCGGCGTTTTGTGTTATACTAGACAGTATCAAAACGATAAAATGGTTCACCCTCTCCGTCATCGCTTGCGCGATGCCACCTCCCCCAAAGTGGGAGGTCTTGACAGTCTTTGGGAAGTTTCCGATTATGTCAAAAGCTCTCCCTTTGGGAGAGCTGGACGCGAAGCGGCCTGAGAGGGTGAGGATGCTGAAATAGGAGCAACTATGCAATATAAACTTCTGGCAAGCGATTTCGACAATACCCTTGTTCCCTTTGGTGAGCCCTGCCCTCGCCCGGCGGTGGTCAAGGCCGTGAAAAAGATGCAGGCCGCAGGCGGCAAATTTGTGCTGAGCACCGGCCGCGGCTACTGCGTGATCAACAAGCAGCAGCTGGGCGGCATCCGGTTCGACTACGCCATCACCAACAACGGAGCCTGCGTGGTGGACAGGGACGGCGCGATCATCGCCGAGCACCCGATGACCAATGAGGAAATGTACGCCCTGGTGGATTTCTGCGAGGATTACAACTACCCTCTGCAGTTCAATTTCCGGGATGGCTACTATGCCTACTGCGAATACGAGAGCCTCCGGGATTTCTACGCCCAGCTGAGCGGCAGCGGCCTGACCTGCAAGGACGGCGAGGATCAGGACCGCCATCTCATCGATATGCCCCATGCCGCCTTTGCCTGCCTGCCCGATGAGGCGCTGGAGGCGTTCAGCCGGAAGTACGGCCACCTGAACCTCCGTTTTATGATGGTGGGTGCTGTGCGGGAGGGCAGCTGGCACTGCTATGATATCGTCCGGGAGGGCATTGATAAGGGGGTGGGTCTGGCTGACCTGTGTGAAACCGTGGGTCTGACGCTGGCCGATGCTGTTTCGGCGGGCGATTCCGCCAATGATGTGGGAATGCTGAAGGCGGCAGGACTGGGCTGCTGTATGGCCAACGGCTCAGACGATGCCAAGGAAGCCGCAGACCGCATCATCGGGGATGTGCGGGAGGACGGCCTTGCCGCCCTCATTGAGGAGCTGTGGTTCGACGGCCCCCGTGCGGAGCCCTCGGACCATCAACTTGGCTCTCCCTGGGGCCAGATGGAAGCTGCGGAGGAAAAGCAGTGAGCTTTGCACCGGTCTACAACGAGCACAGCCGGGCGCTGATCCTGGGCACCTGGCCCAGCCCCAAGAGCCGGGAAATGTCCTTCTACTACGGCCACCCGCAAAACCGCTTCTGGCCCATGCTGGCGGCCCTGACCGGGGAGCCTGTGCCCGCCCGGGAGGATATCGAAGCAAAAAAGCAGATTATCCTGCGCCACGGGCTGGCCCTGTGGGATACGCTGGAAAGCTGTACCATCACCGGCGCGTCGGATGCGTCCATCCGGGACGTGGTGCCCAATGATATTGCCGGTCTGCTGGCAAAAGCGCCCATTGAGGCTGTTTTTTGCAACGGGGCCACGGCATATAAGATCTATACAAAGTATCTTGAGCCGGTCAGCGGCATTCCGGCGGTCAGGCTGCCCAGCACCAGCCCCGCCAATGCCGCCTGCAGGCCGGAAAAATTACGGGAGATCTGGCAGAAAGAATTGTCGAACTGGATTCTGCCTTGAATGCCGCGCGGACTTACCCGATCTGCCAGGGGCTCCCCTATGAGGAGAGCTGGCGCGCAAGCGCCTGAGAGGTTTGACATTTCGATTTCAAACCTGTAAATAATTCGTGAAACGCTTGCGCCCCGCTGGAAAAGGATTTATTATGGAAGATACAGGGGGCGCAGCTCCCGGAAAAGGAGGAACCCATGAGCAAGATCATTCGCACCCGGAAGCCCAGTGTCCTGCCGTACTACGCGGCGGCGCTGGCATTTGTGGTGCTGTGTGCCGTGCTTCCGGTCTATCGGCTGTGGGCACTGCTGGCGGCGCTGGGCGCGGCTGTGCTGGCCTTTGCCGGGGCCAAAAAGATCTGCCCGATCCGGGTGGTGGAGACGGAAGTGCCCTTCCATACCGGTGTGGACGATGTGGATGCCATGCTGACCGAGATGCAGCAGCAGCTGGATACCCTCCATGCCCTGAACGAAGCCCTGCCGGACCCGCAGCTCTCCGCCGCCATGGCCCGGATGGAAAAGGCAGGCCGCTCCATTGTGGAAACGGTGGAAGCCACCCCCGCCAAGGCAAAGCAGGTGCGGCGGTTCGCCAATTACTATCTGCCCGATGCCGTGAACGTGCTGCAGCAGTACGCCAAGCTGGCAAAGCAGGGGGTGCGGGGCGAGAATGCCGCCTCCATCCGCGCAGAGGTGGAGCGCAACGCAGCCTCCATTGCCACGGCATTTGAAAATCAGCTGGATGCCCTGTATGCTGCCGAGAGCATGGACCTCTCGGCAGACCTGACCGTTTTGCAGAATATGCTGAAAGGGCAGGGATTGTAACAACCCTCTCAGTCAAAGCCTGACGGCTTTGCCAGCTCCCCCGAAGGGGGAGCCCTTGGCAAACCGGTTAGAAAATAGCGCACGCCGATAGGCGGCAGGCGCTGTCGTAATTGGAAAGGATGGAATCAACAATGGCTGACAACAACACTCTGAACTTCGACCTCGATGCTCCTGCAGTGCCCACCCTGACGCTGGACCCTACCCCGGAGGCAGCAGCTGAGGAGAAAAAGCCTGAGCCCGCCCC
The DNA here is from genome assembly GCF_017377545.1 of Faecalibacterium sp. Marseille-Q4164. Classification (NCBI taxonomy): domain Bacteria; kingdom Bacillati; phylum Bacillota; class Clostridia; order Eubacteriales; family Oscillospiraceae; genus Faecalibacterium; species Faecalibacterium sp. Marseille-Q4164. The sequence continues at coordinate 58,163 of NZ_JAFREJ010000002.1, forward strand.
GGCGGCCCAGCAGCCGGAGGTGCAGCTGACCCCTGAGGAGCAGGCAATGGTGGATTCCTTTGCGGAAAAGATCGATATCACCAACAGCCAGCAGGTGCTGCAGTATGGCTCCGCCTGCCAGAAGAAGATCGGCGATTTCTCCGAGGCTGCTCTGGCCAAGGTGTCCACCAAGGATCTGGGCGAGGTGGGCGATATGATCACCAACCTCATCGGGGAGCTGAAGAGCTTTGATGCCAATGAGGAGCAGCAGAAGGGCATTCTGGGCTTCTTCAAAAAGAAGGGCAATGAGCTGGACAACCTGAAGACCAAGTACAACAAGGCCGAGACCAACGTGGAGAACATCCAGTCCATGCTGGAGGGCCATCAGGTGCAGCTGCTGAAAGACATCGCCATGCTGGATAAGATGTACGAGCTGAACATGGCCTACTTCAAGGAGCTGAGCATGTATATCCTGGCCGGCAAGAAAAAGCTGGCCGAGGTCCGTGCAAACGAGCTGCAGCAGGCCATGGACAAGGCCAAGCAGTCCGGCCTGCCCGAGGATGCTCAGGCCGCCCGCGACCTGGCAGACCAGTGCGAGCGCTTTGAGAAAAAGCTGTACGATCTGGAGCTGACCCGGAACATCAGCCTGCAGATGGGCCCCCAGATCCGCCTGCTGCAGAACAACAACACCATGATGGCTGAGAAGATCCAGTCCACCATCGTCAACACCATCCCGCTGTGGAAGAACCAGATGGTGCTGGCGCTGGGTCTGGCCCACACCCAGAAGGCCATGCAGGCCGAGCGTGCCGTGACCGACATGACCAACGACCTGCTCAAGAAGAATGCCGATGCCCTCAAGATGGGCACCATCGAGACCGCCAAGGAGAGCCAGCGCGGCGTGGTGGATATCGAGACCCTGCAGCAGACCAACAAGAGCCTGATCGAGACCCTGGACGAGCTGAACAAGATCCAGACCGAGGGCCGCGCAAAGCGTGTGGCTGCCGAGCAGGAGCTGACCCGCATCGAGGACGAGCTGAAACAAAAGATGATGGAGATCCGGAGCTGAAATGGCAAACGCTGATTTTTCCAGAGAACAGAATCAAACGCCCGGCGGCTTTGACAGCGGCAGCTACCGCGAGGCAAAGCGCCCGGACACCGAGGCAGTGCGCCTGACCCCCTTGCAGCAGAAGCTGGCCGGGCTGGAAAAGGCGCTGCCCGCCGCACTGGCAAAGCAGGGCACAGCCCTTGTGCTGAGCGTGGTGGTGATGCTGGCGGCGTTCGTGGGCTTTGGCGGTGCCAAGGTCAGGGGGAAGTATAACGAGGCCCGCCAGTGGTTCACCACCGGCGTTTCGGCAGACAACGGTTATGCCCTGAGCGAGGAGCTGACCACCCGTGCCAACACGGCGGCAAATATCATCACCACCGGCGCAAACACGCTGGGGGCCGACAGCGCCGAGGTGCAGGCCGCACAGGCAGCGCTGGATGATTTCTCTGCCTGCCTGGAAGCAGTGCAGAACGGCAGCAAAAAGCAGTCCCTGACCTCGCTGCCCTATTATCAGGGCAGTGCCATGCACGCCCTTTATCAGGCCAATGAGGCTTTGGGCACTGTGATCGACCAGCTCTATGCAAAAATGCAGGAGCAGGCCGCTGACCCCATGAAGATGGGGGCAGTGCAGGGCCAGTACGGCCAGTTCAACAGCGCAGACACCATCATCGGCAATCTGCAGTACAATGATGCAGTGTATGAGTATCAGAACGATGTCGGCGGCTTCCCGGCCAGTATGCTGGGCAGGCTGTTCGGCGTACAGGAGGTGGAACCCTTCGCATGAAAACGATGAAACGATTTGCCGCCCGCATCTGCGCCCTGTTCGTGGTGCTGACCGTCAGCCTGACGGCTCTGGTGCCCGCCGCCTTTGCGGCCACCAAGGCCCAGCTGCCTGATCTGCCCAGCAGTCAGTGCGTGGTGGATGATGCCAACATCCTGAGCAGCAGCACCAAAACGGCCATTGAGAACCTGAATGCACAGCTCACCCAGCAGTGCGAGGGTGCACAGATCGGCGTATTGACTGTGGATTATACGGGAAGTTTATCCACGGAGGATTACGCCGTGCAGGCCGCCAACACCTGGGGGCTGGGCAGCTCCAGCAAAAACAACGGTGTGCTGATCCTGCTGGTCATGCAGTCCCAGCAGTACGCCGATGGCGACTATTACCTTGCCACCGGTGACGGCTTCCGCAATACCACGCTGGAAAAGCAGGCCAGCGCCATTGCCCAGACCATGGAGGATTCCTTCGCGGCGGGCGATTATGACGCGGCTGTGACCACCTGTGCCAACAATGTGGCCAGTACGATTGCCGATCTCTACGGTGTGACCCTGAGCGGGACCACCGGCACGGTCAGCAACGGCAATACAGATGGTTATAACAACGGAAATGATTACTATGAGGCCCCGGCAGCATCCTATCAATCGCCCTTCCTCACCCTTCTGGCAGTGGTGATCGTGGTGTTTGCCCTGACCTCCATCTTCGGCGGCATCCGGCGCGGCTTTGGCGGCGGCGGGTTTGGCCCCTTCTTCGGTTTCGGGCTGGGCTACGGCCTGGGCAGCAGACGGCGGCGCAGACCTCCGTATGATGATTGGGGCCCCGGCGGCCCCCGTGGCCCGCGCGGGCCCAGACCGCCCCGCGGCGGCGGGCCGCGTCCTCCCCGTGGGGGCGGCGGCTTCGGCGGTGGTTCCTTTGGCGGCATGGGCGGCGGACGCTCCGGCGGCAGCTTTGGCGGGGGCGGCAGCTTCCACGCAGGCGGCGGCTCCTTCCATGGCGGCGGCGGTGGCCGCGGGCGGTAAGATCTGAGTAAACAAAAAGTGGGCGGTTCGTGTGAACCGTCCACTTTTTGTTGATTCAGATTTACTTCGTGCCGTAGATGCGGTCGCCGGCATCGCCCAGGCCGGGAACGATGTAGCCGTTCTCGTTCAGGTGGTCGTCCTTAGCGCCCAGGTAGATGTCAACATCGGGGTGAGCCTTGTGCAGGGCCTCAATGCCTTCCGGAGCAGCGATCAGACCGATGAACTTGATGCGCTTTGCACCGTGCTTCTTGATCTGAGTAATGGCATCAATGGCGCTGCCGCCGGTTGCCAGCATGGGGTCCAGAACCAGAACGTCACGCTCGGCGATATCCTGGGGCAGCTTGCAGAAATATTCCACGGGCTGCAGGGTCTCCTCGTTGCGGTACAGGCCGATGAAGCCGACCTTTGCAGCGGGCAGCAGGGTCAGCATACCGTCCAGCATACCCATGCCTGCACGCAGGATGGGCACCAGAGCCAGCTTGCGGCCTGCCAGCACCTTGGTCTTTGCCATGGTGATGGGGGTCTCGATCTCGACCTCCTCCATGGGCAGGTCACGGGTGGCCTCGTAGCACAGCAGGGTTGCGATCTCGCCGACCAGATCACGGAACTCCTTGGTACCGGTCTGCTTGTTGCGCAGGATGCTCAGCTTGTGCTGCAGCAGGGGATGCTCAACGATCATAGGGGTCATAAATACACGCTCCTTTTTATGTTTATCGGGTTTCGATTGCCATCAGTTTTGCAATGCGCTTTTCGTGGCGGCCGCCCTCAAACGGGGTGTTCAGGAACAGATCCACCAGCTGGCAGGCAAGGCCGGGGCCGACAACGCGGCCGCCCATGCACAGGGCGTTGGCATCGTTGTGGCGGCGGGTGTACTCGCAGCTGAAGCTGTCGGAGCAGCAGCAGGCGCGGATGCCCTTGACCTTGTTGGCGGCCATGCTGATGCCGACACCGGTGCCGCAGAACAGCAGGGCTTTATCGCACTGACCACTGACCACAGCGTCACAGGCAGGCAGTGCCATGTCGGGGTAATCCACGCTGGCAGTGCTGTGGGTGCCAAAGTCGATATACTCCAGCCCCAGCTCGTCCAGGTGAGCCTTGACGGCTTCCTTCAGTTCAAAACCGCCATGGTCGGCGGCAAGCGCAATGGGTTTTGCCATGAGAAATTTCAATCCTTTCCGTTTTCCGTATCGTTGTTCCGGGCAGCGGCCTCGGCAGCAAGTCGCTCGGCGCGTTCCCGCTCGGCCTGGCTCAGGCGGTGATAATCCGGCAGCAGGGCCTCAGGCAGAACGGCTTCGCCCCGCTGGGCCATCTGCTTGGCCACCAGTGCCACGGCAGCGGCCCGGCCGCCCCGCAGCTCTGGCGGAACAGAGAGCACGCCCGGAACATTGCTGTATTTATTATAGCACAGAGATGCGCCATCACCAACAAAAAACAGGGGCTTTTTGCAATTTTCTACAAATTGGGCAAGGTCAGCCACAGCCCGGGCATCGTCATCCAGCAGGCGGGTGTGGGTGGCCAGGTCAAAAGCGGCGCTGTACACCTGGGCGCGGCGGGCATCCAGTGCGCAGAGCACGGTGCCCTCGCCGGTGTGGGCAGCGGCCAGCGCTTCCAGTGTGGAGACCGGGGCACAGAGGGTCTCGCGGGGGAAAGCAAGCCCCTTGACGGCGGCCAGCCCGATGCGCAGGCCGGTAAAGCTGCCGGGGCCTGCGTTCACACCGAACAGGTCGATGTCTGCACAGGTCAGGCCGCACAGCTTCAGGCAGTGATCCACCAGCGGCATCAGGGTCTCGCTGTGGGTCATGCCGCCGTCCAGATAGCACTCGTACTTCAGGCGGTCGTCCTGCAGCAGGGCCACGCCCAGTGTTTTACCGGCGGTGTCTACGGCTAAGATATTCATACGCTGACCCCCTCGATGGTGATGCGGCGGGTGGTGTCGTCCACCCGGTCAATGTTGATATGGATCGGGTCTTCCGGGGCCAGCAGGTCGGCGAAGTTTTCGCTCCACTCAGCGGCCACAATGGCACCCTGATCCAGATAATCGTAGAAACCGGCGGCACACAGGTCGTTCTCGGTGGAGATGCGGTAGAGGTCGAAGTGGGCCAGCGGGCGGGGGCCGCGGTAATAGTTGACGATGGCAAAGGTGGGGCTGCTGACCGGGTCGGTGCAGCCCAGCCCATCGGCCAGGCCCTCACAAAAGGCGGTCTTGCCCGCGCCCAGACCGCCGGTGAAGGCGATCAAGGCCCCGTCCGGCAGCACTGCCGCCAGCTTCCGGCCAAGCGCCACCGTTTCTTCTCTGGAGTGTGTAATATATTCAGCCATACAATGCTCCTTCATCTTGAAGCTTGAACTTTCCCGTTTTGCCAGCTGTCTGCGAAGCAGACTGAGAGGTAAATCAAAAGGGATGACAGAAACTTCTGCCATCCCCCAGTATAATATAAATCGAGCAAAAGTGCAACGCTCAAGCGGCCTGCTGTACTTCCTGTGGGACAGGTGCCGCGTTCGGTTCGATCAGCCGGACCCCAACATCGCCGAACAGCAGCGGGTAAGCTGCCGCCGCATGGGGGCGCTTGCCGCCCTGCGCGTTGTACCAGACCAGATCATCCGCGCCATAGGTATCCATGGAGTGCTGAACGGATTCCTGCAGGGTCTGGCCCAGGATCAGGTGATTGACGGTATCCCACAGCATACTGCGGGAATACACGGTGTAGACGTTGTTCACATAGCCTGCCACTGCTTTGGCACCACCGGCCAGCAGGGCATCGGCCATGGAGGTATCCAGACTGCCGCTCACGCCAAGGAACTCACAGGTCTCGGAGAGCACTACGGTGTCCTTGAGCTGGCCGCCCCGGTATGCCGCCCGGAAAAAGCTGGGCGTGATGCAGTACAGGCCGTTGATCTTGATGACCCGGTGGGTCAGCAGATCAATGCCGTAGTAGAGGTCTTTGTAGAAATCCGATTCCTCTGTCAGCAGGATGACCGGCTCGGTACGGGTCTGCTTGAACAGAAAACCGGAGGTGTAGGTGTAGTAGGAGCCGTGGGCGCTGAGGATGCACAGCCCGTAATCGTTCATCCGTTTCAGGTCAGAGACGGTGACTGTGGTATCGATGCGGGTGTGCAGGCCCATCGCCGTCCAGAAGCCCTTCATATAGGAGTAGTACGGGTAGCGGGAGCTGTTCACGGTGTTGTCAAAGGCGTAGTAGATCATGGCGCTGCCCAGATCACCCTGCGGGGCGTTGGACATTTCGTGCAGATCCACAGCGGGCAGTTCGGAAGGGGCGAAGGGAGTATTCTCTTCGTCCGGGTCCTCCACCAGAACGCCGCCCAGCGCACCGCAGCTGTACGCAAAGCTGACCATGCCGTTTTCTTTGTCCACATGGAGAGAGCGCGCCGAAACAAGCCCTTCCTCGGCCAGCTGCTGCAGCTGTGCCACGGCGGCATCCAGCCGCTGGGCACGGGTCATCTCAGCGTAAGCGTCGCTGCCGGTCAGGGCGGTCACGGCGCTGTCGGCCTGCTGCATCTCCTGAGCATCGGCAGTGGTCAGCGTGGTCTGGGCCACGGTGTCGGCTGTCTGTGCGGCAAAAGCAGAAGCAGGGAAGAGCGCGGAAATAAAAACAGTCAGTGCGCAGAGCGCGCACAGAAAGCGATGAGAGTTTGTTTTCATCTTGGAAGTTCCTCCGGAAAAATCCTGCCGAAAAAGCAGGTCTCCAGCTTCCATTTTAGAAGGTGGAGGGGGCTTTGTCAAGGCTGCGGCAAATATTTTGCAGAGTTGTCACAGGATGAAAAGATCTGTGGAAAAAACTTCCGCAATCTTGCGCAAAAAAGGGCGGTGCGGTATACTTATATTACATAATGGAGCAGTATACGCCCTCTCTGGCATTGCGGACGAGCGAAGCAGACCTGAGCGGGCGATCCAATGAAAGAAAGAGGTGTTTTCGTTTGGAAAACATTCGGCGCTACTTCAAGCGCACCGATAAAACTTACCTGCTGCTGTGCATCTTCAGCAGCGTGATGGCTGTGACAGCGCTTTCGAGCTGGGCAGCCAAGCAGGGCAATGGCTTTGCCGTGGATGAGATCACCGGCCAGATCACCGGTCTGGGCGATTACCGCCGGGCGGCGGTGCAGGCGGGTGCAGCCCTCATCGGGCTGGTCATTGCGGTGCTGCTGTCCAATATCGATTACCGCAGCCTGGTGAAGGTGTGGCCGGTGCACGTGGCCCTGACCTGGGGCATGGTGCTGCCCACGCTGGTGCTGCGCAATGTGAGCATCGGCCCGCTGACCATCGGCTACAACGCGGGTGATACCGACAATTATTCCTGGTACAAGCTGGGGGGCTTTACCCTGCAGCCCACAGAGCTGGCCAAGATCAGCTTTATCCTGACTTTTGCCATGCACCTGAACAATGTGCGCACCCGGCTCAACGAGCCAAAGGAGCTGGGCAAGCTGCTGCTGCATCTGGCAGTGCCCATCCTCATCATCCATGTTCAGGGCGACGACGGCACCGCCATCATCTATGCCATCATCGGCTGCTGCATGATGTTTGCGGCGGGCCTGAGCTGGAAGTATATCCTGGGGGCGGTCTCGGCGGCGGCAGTGGCTATGGCGACGGCGTTCGCCTTTTTCAGCGATAAGATCGGCAAGGGATACCAGTGGTACCGTATCCTTGCTGTCATCGATCCCGATAACAAAACCGGCTGGGCCCCCAGCGAGACCATCTGGAAGAACATCATCTACCAGCAGCAGCGCGGCGAGATCGCGCTGGGCTCGGGCGGCATCTTTGGCAATGGGCTGTTTGGCGGCAGTTATTACAGCGTGCCCAACGCCCACAACGATTTCATCCTGAGCTGGATCGGCAACGCGGCGGGCTTTGTGGGCTGCTGTGTGGTGCTGGGCGTGCTGTTCGCACTGGTCATCAAGACTTTCCTCACCGGTGCCCGCAGCGAGGATCTGCTGGGTGCCTTCATCTGCGCGGGCATCGGCGGCGCTCTGATGGCCCAGATCGCCGTGAACGTGGGCATGAACCTGCGCGTTCTGCCCGTGATCGGTGTCACCCTGCCGTTCTATTCGGCGGGCGGCAGCTCGGTGCTGATGCTGTACATCTGTGTGGGCCTGGTGCTCTCGGTCTATACCCACAATACGAAAAAGCTGTTCGGCTGAGCCGGAACAGAACGCGGCCCCGGAGAGAAGGAAAACTCTCCGGGGCCGCGTTTGTATGTCAGCCAAAGGTATTGCGCAGCTTGTTGGCAAGCCGTTTCAGCTGAGACCGGTGAGAGAACAGTTCCCGATGGGAGAACCGCTGAAATTTGAGGGAGAATTTTGGTGGAGTTGACAGTTTTCACCCGCAAAAGACGGCGTGTGTGGAATTTGCCCTTGACCCCGGGGCGTTCCGTGTTACAATATTTCCGGTACAGCCTGTCTGTTTGGGCTGCGGAACACAAAAAAGGAGTATTGAACGGTAAATTTTATGGATACGAATGCGGAATCTCCCATGCAGAACAAGGTCATTGAATATGTCAAGCAGTATGCAATGATCACGCTGAGCATTTCCATCATGTCGGTGGGTGTGTACTTTTTCAAATTCCCCAACAACTTCGTTTTTGGCGGCGTGACCGGTATGGCGGCGCTGGCGGCCAAGCTCACCCCGCTGTCGGCTTCGGCCTTTTCCTCGGCGGCCAACATGATCCTGCTGGGGGTGGGCCTGATCTTTCTGGGCAAAAAGTTTGCCATGACCACCGGCTATGCCACTGTGGTCATGTCGCTGGAGCTGATGGCGCTGGAAAAGATCTGCCCCCTGCGCGGCCCCTTGAGCGACCAGCCCATGCTCGACCTGCTGTTTGCCATTGCCCTGCCGGCCATTGCGTCGGCTCTGCTGTTCAATGTGGGCGCTTCCTCCGGCGGCACGGATGTTATTGCCCTCATTGTGGAAAAGTATACCCACATCCACAACGTGGCGGTGGCGCTGTTCCTGACTGACCTGTTCATGGTCATTGCGGCCTGCTTTGTGTTCGACCTGTACACCGCCCTCTATTCCTTCGTGGGTCTGACCGTGAAATCGCTGGTCATTGATGCCGTGTTGGAAAAGATCAAGATGTGCAAGGCCATCCTCATCGTCTGCGACGACAGGAAGCCAATCTGTGATTTTGTCATGCGCAAGCTGGTGCGCGGCGCAACCTATACGCCCTGCTTCGGCGCGTATACCGACAAGCCCCACTACATCATCTACACCACCCTGACCCGCCGCGAGGCCGACCAGCTGCAGGATTTTATCCACAAACAGCACCTGAACGCCTTCATGTCCATGCTGAGCACCACCGAGGTGTTCGGCAAGGGCTTCAACCACGCATAAGGAGGAACGTATGGTACAGGTTGATCTCATCACCGGTTTTCTGGGTGCGGGCAAGACGACGTTCCTGCGCAGATATGCTGCGTATCTGACCGCGCAGGGGCATCATGTCTGCATTCTGGAAAATGACTTTGGCGCTGTGAACGTGGATGCCATGCTGGTGCAGGATCTGCTGGGGGAACGCTGCGAGATCGAGACCATCAGCGGCGGGTGTGATTGTGATACCCACCAGCGCCGGATGCGCACCAAGCTCATCTCAATGGCCATGCGCGGGTTCGACCGGGTGGTGGTGGAGCCCAGCGGCATTTTTGATGTGGACGAGTTCTTTGACGTTCTGCGGGATGAGCCGCTGGATCGGTGGTATACACTGGGCAATGTGTTTGCCGTTGTGGATGCCCTGCTGCCCGAGACGCTTTCCCCGCAGGCAGAGTACATTCTGGCATCGGAAGCCGCCAGCGCCGGACGCATCCTGCTCTCCCGCAGTCAGCTGGCCACCCAGGCCCAGCGGGAAAGCGCCATCGACCACCTGAAGCGTGCCCTTGCGGCCTGCAAGTGCAGCCGTACCCTGACGGAAGAAGATTTTCTGATCAAGGACTGGGCCGACCTGGAGGATGCGGATCTTGCGGCGCTGGATGCCTGCGGCTATCAGCATGCCGACTGCGAAAAGCTCTGCTTTGATGCGCACGATGCATTCGGTTCGGCGTATTTCCTCGAGCTGGGCCTGTCCCGGCAGCAGCTGGAAGCACGCATTCCCAGCCTGTTCACGGATGCCGCCTGCGGCCGGGTGCTGCGGGTCAAGGGTTTTGTGCAGGATGCCGCCGGTTGGGTGGAGCTGAATGCCACCGCCGACGGCCTGACCGCGGCCCCCATTCCGGCAGGGCAGGAGGTGCTCATCGTCATCGGCGAAGGGCTGGACAAGGAACGGATCGAAGCTGTTTTGCGGAACTGAGGGAGCGTGCGGGAAACACAGAAAAACACCGCTTTGCGGTGCATCGGCCCGGCAGATCGCGGCACGTGGGTGTGCGCTTTCTGCCGGGCCCTTTTCTTTTCCACAGTTTTTCCGGCAAAATATAACAATCCTTGTCAGATATTGCTGTTGCGCCCCCGGAGGTTTTGGACTATAATTTTGACTTAGCTGTTAGACAAGGGGGATTTTTTACGAATTATCTGTTTCAATTTGCGCGTATCCTCGCGTTTTGCTTTCTGGGGGAAGTATGTCATGCCGTACTGCCGCTGCCGGTTCCGGCCAGTGTGTACGGGCTTGTGCTGCTGCTGCTGGCCCTGAACTTCCGGCTGATCCGTCTGGAGGATGTAAAAGAGGTGGGCGTGTTCCTCACCGGTATCTTCCCGCTGCTCTTTGTGCCCGCCGCCGCAGGCGTGATGGAGCTTTGGGCGGAGATGGGGGAGATGCTGCTGCCCATCATCATCGCCATCATCCCGGTCACGGTTCTGGTCATGGTGACCGCCGGAAAGACCACCCAGGCTCTGACCAGCCGCAAAAAGAACAAGGAGACTGCTGCCAATGATGGAATTGCTGAATGAGTTCCTTTCGGGCTCTGTTGCCTGGGGTGTGCTGCTGACACTGGCCGCCTTTGCACTGGGAGCCCTTGTGAACAGAGTGACCGGAAAGGCATTTTTTAACCCGCTGCTGCTGGGTGCGATCTTTGTGATCATTTTCCTGTCGGTATGCGGTATCCCCTATGCCGACTACAAGGTCAGCGCCGCCCCGGTGAACTATCTGCTGCTGCCCGCCACCGTGGCGCTGGCCATCCCGCTGTATGAAAAGCTCGACCTGCTCAAGGCAAACGCCGCCGCCATCATTGCGGGCATCTCGGTGGGCACGCTGGTCAGCCTGGGCAGCGCGCTGGCACTGGCACTGGCGCTGCACCTGACCCAGGAGCAGTACGCCACCCTGCTGCCCAAATCCGTGACCACTGCCATCAGCATGGATGTAGCTGCAGAGCTGGGCGGCATTGCAGCCCTGACCGGTGCCATCGTCATCCTGACGGGCATCGTGGGCAACCTGCTGGCCGAGACGGTCTGCAAGGCGTTTCACATCACCGACCCCATTGCCAAGGGTGTGGGCATTGGCACCTCGGCCCATGCCGTGGGCACCAGCAAGGCCCTGCAGATGGGTGAGGTGGAAGGTGCCATGAGCGGCCTGTCCATCGCCGTGGCCGGTGTGCTGACCGCAGTGCTCTGCCCGGTGTTCGTGAACCTTATTGATTGATTGCATAAAAACACCCCTCTCCATCCGTGCATCAGCACAGCGGAGAGGGGTATTTTTATGCGTTCTCTTTTTTCAGAACTCTGGTCACCATGAACACACAGTAGAGCAGTGCCAGACCCCAGGCAATGGGGTTGGCAATGCAGATGCCGAAGTAGCCCAGACTATGAACGGCCAGCCAGCCGCAGAGCGCGCGGCCGATGAGCTCGCCCACACCGGAGATAACGGCCTGCACACTGTATCCCAGACCCTGCAGGGTGTTGCGGAAGACCATCAGCAGGCCGTTGATGCAGAACAGCACGCTGATCACGGTCAGGTATTCCACAGCACCGGAAGTCACGGCAGGGTCGGCATCGCCCAGAACAAGGCCCACGGCCCAGCCCTTGACGAAGAAGAGCACCACCCAGGCAGCCGCGCAGTAGCACAGCTGGAGGATGCAGCCATCCCGGATGCCCTGCCTGACGCGGTCAGTGCGGTGGGCACCGTGGTTCTGGCCGACATAAGTTGCCATAGCCGTGCCCACGCTTGCCATGGGCACGGTGAACATCTGGCGAATCTTCTCACCGGCGGTCTGGGCGGCCACGGCGGTGCTGCCCAGCAGGTTGATGGCATCCTGCATGATGAAGGCACCGATGGCAGAAACGGAATACTCAAAGCCCATCGGAAGGCCGATATAGGCCAGCCGCCCGCAGTGCCCCGCCGAGAGGACACAGTTTTCCCGGGTGAAATGGATGCCCTCCACCCGGGTGAAGAACCACCAGGTGCAAAGCAGGCCGCTGAACAGCTGGCTGACAACGGTGGCGATGGCTGCGCCCTCCACGCCCATACCCAGCGGTACGATGAACAGCCAGTCCAGCCCGATGTTCAGGAAACTGGAGATTAGCAGGAAATAGAATGGGTGCTGGGAATCGCCCAGACTGTGCAGGACGGTGGAGGTGTAGTTGAACAGCACCGTGGCCGGAATGCCGAGGAAGATGATGCGGATGTAGGCCACCGCGTCCGGGAACAGCTCGGCCGGTGTGTGGATGAGCTGCAGCAGCGGGGCAGCAGTGAGGGTGGTGACGATGGTGAACACCACGCTCAGGACCACGCAGAGCACCGCGCCGTTGAACAGATACTTGTGCATATCCTCGCTGTCCCTTGCACCAAAGCTCTGGGCCACCGGGATGCCAAAGCCCGTGCAGGAACCCAGCACAAAGCCTAAAATGAGAAAATTCAGAGAGTAGGTGGTGCCCACCGCGCCCAGTGCATCGGTGCCCAGACAGCGCCCCACAATGACGGTGTCCACAAAGCTGTACAACTGCTGGAACAGGGTGCCCAGCACCAGCGGCAGGGCAAATTTCAGGATCTGGGGCAGCGGCCTGCCCACCGTGAGGTCGGTGGTGCCGGAACCCTTTTTGGTTTCTTCCATAAGTTTTACATGCTCCCTCCGGGTTTGATCTGCTATTAAGATACCACGGCAGCCGCCTCCGGTGTTAGCATTATTTTATGGAAAACCCGGATAAATTCTGTTTTTTCTCACCAAAGGGGCAGGGCACTGACTTCATCCCGGAGCTCCAGTGCCTGGGTGTGGGTCAGCTTTTTGGCGCGCTCCATCCGCTCCACCACCACAAGGGCGCGTCTGCGGGCCAGCTCCCCGTTGGCGGCGTAGACCGAGGGCGCGTTGGGCAGGCCGGCCAGCACCACACATTCGGCGCGGGTCAGCTCCCGGGTGGGTTTGCCAAAGTAGCCCTGCGCAGCCTGCGCCACGCCGGACCACTGGTTGCCGAAGTAGCAGCTGCCTGCGTACATCTCAAAGATCTGCTGCTTGGAGTAGTAATCCTCGATGTCCCTGGCGGCAAACATCTCCGCTGCCTTGCGGGCCATCTGCTTTTCCTGGGTGAACAGCTCGTTCTTGGCCAGCTGCTGGGTCAGGGTGCTGCCGCCCTCGGCCAGAGAGCGGGTGCGCAGGTCGGCCCAGAGCGCCCGGACAATGGCCGCCGGGTCGATGCCGTGGTGCTTTTCAAACCGGCTGTCCTCCACGGAAATGACTGCGTCGATATAGGTCTGGGGCAGCTGGTCACAGCTGGCAAAGCCGGGCCGGGAGCTGATCTCATCATAGAGGCCGGCAATGGGCTTTTGCGCTGCTGTGGCGCGGTAGAGCCGCCAGCCCTGCACGCCCAGTGTTCCGCCAATGACCACCAATACAAACAGCGCCGCCAGCAGCAGGCAGCTGAGCAGTCGCTTTACAAAACGTTTCAGCATCTTCACGTTCCCCTTCGGTTTTGATTCAACGTTATCCTACCCGATTTGACGACAGAATGCAAGTTACATTTTTATGAATACGGCTGCACAAGAAAAAAGCGCCCTGCCGGGGCAAACCGGCAGAGCGCTTTTACAAGTTATAGAAAGGGGATGCAGAGACGCTGCTTACAGAGCGAAGTAACGCTTTGCGTTGTCGAAGCAGATGCCCTTGACGATCTTCTCCAGAGCCTTCTCATCGTTGGGATACTCGCCATCCTCGACCCACTGGCCGATCAGGTTGCACAGGATGCGGCGGAAGTAGTCGTGGCGGGTGTAGCTCAGGAAGCTGCGGCTGTCGGTCAGCATACCAACAAAGTTGCCCAGCAGGCCCAGGTTTGCCAGGCTCTTCATCTGGTTCTCCATGCCGATCTTCTGATCGTTGAACCACCAGCCGGAGCCGTGCTGGATCTTGCCGGGGATCTCATCATTCTGGAAGCAGCCCAGAATGGTGCCAATCTGCTCGTTGTCAGCGGGGTTCAGGCTGTAGATGATGGTCTTGGGGCACTCATCAGTGTCGTTCAGGGCGCTCAGCAGAGCAGCGATCTCGCCGCCGCACTTGGCAGTGTTGATCATGTCGAAACCGGTATCGGGTCCCAGCAGGGCGTTCATCTTACGGTTGACACCGCGCAGGCAGTTGTAGTGCAGCTGCATGGCGATGTTCAGGCGGTGATACTGCTTGCCCAGGTGGATCAGGATGTAGGTCTGGTACTTCTCAGCCTCTTCAGCGGTCACAGCCTCACCGGCCATAGCCTTCTGGTAGATGGCGTTGACCTCTTCCTTGGTGGCTTCACGGTAGGGCACATAGTCCAGGCCGTGGTCAGATGCACGGCAGCCCATCTCGGCAAAGAACTCGATGCGCTGGGTCAGAGCGTCGGTGACGCAGTTGATGCACTCCAGCTTTTCCTTGCCAACGGCCTGAGCCAGCTTGCCCATGTACTCCGCGAAGCCGGGCTTCTGGATGTTGATGGCCTTGTCGGGACGGAAAGAGGGAGCAACGGTGAACTTGATGGACGGATCTTCCTTGATCTTCTTGTGCCATGCCAGATCATCGATGGGGTCGTCGGTGGTGCCGATGAAAGCAACATTGGACTGCTCGATCAGGCCGCGGACAGTCATGCTGTCATCGTGCTGCAGCTTGTCGTTGCACAGGTTCCAGACTTCCTCAGCGGTATCGCCGTTCAGCACACCCTGATAGCCGAAGTACTTGCGCAGCTCCAGGTGGCACCAGTGGTACATGGGGTTGCCAACGCACATGGGCAGAGCCTCGGCAAACTTCTGGAAACGCTCACGGTCGGGCTTGGTGCCGGTGATGTACTCCTCGGGCACGCCGTTGGAACGCATCACGCGCCACTTGTAGTGGTCGCCTGCCAGAGAGCCGTCGGGCTGGCGGCCGCCCAGCCACACCTGAGCGATGTTCTCAAAGCGGCGGTTCTCGTAGATCTCCTTCGGGGAGATATGGCAGTGATAGTCGCAGATGGGCATATCAGCAGCGTAGGTGTGATACAGATGCTGAGCCACAGGAGACTGGAGCATGAATTCCTTGTCCATAAATGCTTTCATGGGTCGAAAACTCCTTTTCATTCTAATGTACTAATATATCACTATGGGGTACCTTTAACAGCGCCCAAGCAGGGCGTGTTAAGCCTATCTTTAGTATAGCGGAAAACGATAATGTATACAACTGAAAAACTGACAAATTTTCAGACTTTTCCTTGTAAAAAACGCTGGAATTTATAAAAATAGCCTGTTTTGGGCCAAAAATCTGGCAAAAAACACTTGACTTCTTTGTATACAACAGCATACAATAGAGACAGAGTGCGGGGCACAAATGGGTGCCCCGGAGAGAAGCAAAGCAAGCTAAAAGGAGAACACGTGATATGGAAACTTTGAATTACAAGGTTCTGTCTGAGACCGGCTACAACGGCTACATCCTCAAGGATGCCCCTGTCAAGGTCATGCAGTTTGGCGAGGGGAACTTCCTGCGCGCATTCGTGGACTATTTCTATGATATCGCCAACGAGAAGGCTGGCTACAACGGCAAGGTCAAGCTGGTGCAGCCCATCGGCAACTTCCCCCAGATGGCTGACTGGATCAACGAGCAGGAGGGCTTGTACACCCTGTACCTGCGCGGCAGCGAGAAGGGCCAGAAGGTGGATGCAAAGCGCGTGATCTCCTGCGTGTCTGACTGTGTCTGCCCCTACATCGATGGCAAGTGGGATGAAGTGCTGGCTCTGGCCCGCTCTGAGGATCTGGAAACGGTTGTATCCAACACCACCGAGGCCGGTATCGCTTACACTCAGGGCGACAGTGAGTTCGATCAGGTTCCTCCCAACAGCTTCCCCGCAAAGCTGACCCGCGTGCTGTACGAGCGCTACAAGGCATTCAACGGTGCTGCGGACAAGGGTCTGGTCATCCTGAGCTGCGAGCTGATCGACAACAACGGCAAAGAGCTGAAGAAGTGCTGCAACAACTACGCCAAGGACTGGAATCTGGAAGCTGAGTTCATCGACTGGATGAACAACGCCAACACCTTCTGCTCCACTCTGGTGGACCGCATCGTTCCGGGCCGCATCCGTGACCCCAAGGAGCTGGCTGCCATGGAAGAGGCCAACGGCTACCACGATCAGGCGCTGGATGTCGGCGAAGTCTTCGGCGTGTGGGTCATCGAGGGCCCTGCAGGTCTGGAGGACAAGCTGCCGTTCAAGAAGGCCGGTGTCAACGTTATGGTCGTGCCTGATGTTACCCCCTACAAGAAGCGCAAGGTCCGCATCCTGAATGGTGCACACACCGGTTTCGTTCTGGGCGCATATCTGGCTGGCTTCGACATCGTCCGTGACTGCATGCACAACGATACCGTCCGCGGCTTTATGAACAAGATGCTGCATGAGGAGATCATCCCCACCCTGCCTCTGGACAAGAAGGATCTGGAAGAGTTCGCTTCCGCCGTTGAGGACCGCTTCAACAACCCCTTCGTCAACCATGAGCTGATGAGCATCTCCCTGAACTCCACCTCCAAGTGGAAGGCCCGCAACATGCCTTCCTTCCTGGCTTACATCGAGGAGCAGAAGCAGCTGCCCAAGTGCCTGACCATGTCTCTGGCCGCTTACATTGCCTTCTACTCCAATGATATCCAGGAGCGCACTGCCGACGGCCTGATCTGCAAGCGCCCCGCAGGCAACACCTACAAGATCCAGGATGACGCATGGGCACTGGACTTCTACTATGCACACAAGGACGACACCGACGCTCAGCTGGTGCACGCCGTTCTGACCAACACCCAGATGTGGGATCAGGATCTGACCAAGATCGAGGGCCTGGAGGCCGCTGTTCTGGCTGATCTGGAGCTGATCCGCACCCAGGGTGCCGAAGCTGCCTACAAGAGCTGCCTGTAAGCTGGAATATCACCTGCACAACAAGGGGCTGCTGCTTTGGGCAGCGGCCTCCTTGTGCTTTGTAAATGTCATTAAGGAGAATAACTATGCCGCAGGCGATTCATATCAGCCCCATTGACAACGTGGTGGTTGCACTGCACCCCATTGCCAAGGGTACTCTGGTGGAGGTGGACGGCCTTGCCGTGACCGCGCTGGAGGATATCCCTCAGGGCCACAAGATGGCAGTAAAGCCCATCAAGAACGGTGAAAATGTCATCAAGTACGGTTTCCCCATCGGCCACGCGACCGCCGATGCCGAGCCGGGCACCTGGATGCACACCCACAATGTCCACACCAACCTGTCCGGTGAGGTGGAGTACAGCTATCACCCCGCCCCCGACCTGGCCCCCCTGCCCAAGGTGGAGCCTGAGACCTTTATGGGCTTCCGCCGCAAGGATGGCCGTGCCGCCATCCGCAACGAGATCTGGATCATTCCCACGGTCGGCTGTGTCAACGACATCGCCAAGAAGATGGTGAACGACAACCAGGATCTGGTTACCGGCTCCATTGAGGGCCTGTACACCTTTACCCATCCGTTTGGCTGCAGCCAGACCGGCCACGACCATGCCCAGACCCGCAAGCTGCTGGCCGCGCTGGTCCGCCACCCCAATGCCGCCGCTGTTCTGGTGCTGCATCTGGGCTGCGAAAACCTGCAGCACGACCAGTTCGTGGAAGAGCTGGGCGAGTATGACCACGACCGGGTCAAGTTCCTGACCTGCCAGGATGTGGACGATGAGTTCACCGCCGCCCGCGAGATCCTGAAGGAGCTGGCTGCTTACGCCGGTCAGTTCAAGCGTGAGCCTATCCCTGTGAGCGAGCTGGTGGTCGGCATGAAGTGCGGCGGCTCGGACGGCCTGTCCGGCATCACCGCCAACCCCACCATCGGCCGCTTCTCCGACATGATGGGCCAGCGCGGCGGCTCCACCGTCCTGACAGAGGTGCCCGAGATGTTCGGTGCCGAGGGCTTCCTGATGGACCGCTGCATCAACAAGGACGTATTCGTTAAGGCCGAGCACATGATCAACGGCTTCAAGGAATACTTCATCAGCCACAACGAGGTGGTTTACGACAACCCCTCTCCGGGCAACAAGCAGGGCGGCATCACCACCCTGGAGGACAAGAGCTGCGGCTGTGTCCAGAAGGGCGGCACCGCCCCCATCATGGATGTCATCGGCTACGGTGACCCCGTGGTGACCAAGGGCCTGAACATGCTCTACGGCCCCGGCAACGATCTGGTGTCTGCAACGGCCATGACCGCCGCAGGCGCTCATCTGATCCTTTTCTCCACCGGCCGCGGCACCCCGTTCTCTGCCCCGGCCCCCACCCTGAAGATCTCCACCAACACCCCGCTGGCCGAGAAGAAGTCCGGCTGGATCGACTTCAACACCGGTGTCATCGCGGACGGTGAAAAGACCATCGACGAGGCCGCCCGCGACCTGCTGGATCTGGTCATCCGCGTTGCAGGCGGTGAGCAGACCAAGGCCGAGAAGCACGGCTTCCGCGAGATCTCCATCTTCAAGGATGGCGTTGTTCTTTAATTGAAAAATGGCTGCTGTGCGTGCTTTTTGTGCGTACGGCGGCCTTTTTGTATCAAATGATATGGAGGTACAACTTATGAACCAGATCACCACCCAGTACGTCACCGAGGGCGGCGCATGCTTTGAGCAGTATGTCATCACCGACCCCGTGGCAAAAACTGCCCTGACCATCACCCCCGAGCGCGGCGGCATGGTCACCGGCTTTACCCTGGACGGCGACGAGTACATCTGGACCCGCCGCCCCAATTTCAGCGAGTGCAACCGCCCCCGCTTCGGCATCCCTGTGCTGTTCCCCAACTGCGGCAAGCCCGACAACGGCGTGCACATCTTCAACGGCCAGGCCTATCCCATGGAGATCCACGGCATGGCTGACCTGTGCCCTTGGGAAGTGGAGAGCGTCGGCCCCGACGGCGTGACCCTGATCCTGGAGTCCAGCCCCCTGACCAAGTTCCTCTACCCCTTCGATTTCACTGTCCTGATGAACTACAACCTGCAGGGCAACACCGCTTCCCTGAGCATGACTGTGATCAATGAGGGCGATGTTCCGATGCCCTTCAGCTTTGGTTATCATCCCTATTTTGTGGCCTCTGCTCTGGAGAATGTGGACTTTGACATCAGGTGCGCCACCTGCTCCGAGGATGCCAAGGGCGAGCAGCCTGCCGCACCCGAGAAGATCACCCTGACCCGCAAGGAAGGTTCTGACAACTCCATCCGCCTGATGACCGGCGTGGAGTTCCCCATGACCTTTACGGATAAGGGCAACGGCCACAAGGTCACCGTGGATGCCGATGAGAGCTTTACCAACGGTGTGCTGTGGCAGCAGGATGCCGAAAACTTCGTCTGCATGGAGCCCTGGAACGGCTGGGCCAACAGCGTGAACGAAGAGGGCAAGCACGAGGTGCTGGAGCCCGATGAGGCCATGACCAGCGAGTGGACCATCACCATTGAGAAGGTCTAAGCTTGAAATTCCTTTCTTTTTGAGATAACAGAAAAGACAAACGCCGCATGTGCTCCGGGGAGGAAGCCATGCGGCGTTTGTCTTGCTGATAGAAGAGGGTCTCAGAGGTTATGCTGGTAAAAAAGGAGAAATGTCATTTGAGGAGGCTGGCCAGGGTGCGGGCATCGGGGATGTCTCCGGCGCTCTTGCCGTAGTGTGCGTAGAGGATCTTCCGCTCCTTGTCCACCACAAAGCAGGCGGGCAGCTGCAGCTCGTTGCCCTCGTAGGCACCGTGCTTGTAGCCTGCGGCAGTTGCTTTGGCAATCTTCAACATCGTCCCGGCATCAGCCATCTTGGCCATAGAGGCTGCGGGCTGGATGCCAAAGCGTTCATACAGAGCGGCTTTCGGATCACACAGGATGGAGAAGGGGAAGGTATCAGGCTGCAGCTCCTGCGCCAGCCCGGCGGGGTCGGATTGCAGGACAACGATGACTTGACCGCCTACATCGGTGATCTGATGGTAGTTCTCGGCCAGCTGATGGATGTCGTACTGGCAGAGGGTGCAGCCGTAGTAGCGCAGGAAGAGCAGAGCTGTTTTCGGGGTCTTCTGCACTGTGTCGGACAGAGTCAGACCAGTTGCAAAAGGTGTGTCATAGGTGAAGTTGGGCATCACCTCGCCCACCGTCAGGCGGGCAGCAGTTTCAGCAGCCATAACTCACACCCACTCTCCGTTGAACACGTGCTTGTCCAGACGGTCGAAAGCTTCTTTCACGCGGGACAGGGGCAGCGCAAGGTTCATGCGGATAGAGCAGGGGCCGTGGAACATCCGGCCATCCTGGATCGCAACGCCCACGTTCCAGCAGGCTTTTTCCAGTTCCTGAATGGTCTTGCCGTGCTTCTCGCACCATTCGGTGCAGTCCACGAACAGCATGTAAGTGCCCTGAGGCTTGGAGACGGTTACACCCTCAAAGTGCTTTGTGATGTAATCGCAGGCGTAATCCACATTGCCGGTAATGGTCTCACGCAGCTCATCGACCCACTCGTAGCCCTCGGGCTTGTAGGCACCGATCAGGGCGTGCATGGACAGGACGTTCATATCGTTATAGTGGGGCTTGCTGCTCTTGGCAACCACGCGGTCACGGATGGTGGGGTTATAGATGATATGGTAGCTGCCCACCAGACCGGCCAGGTTGAAGGTCTTGGAGGGAGCATAGACAGCGACAGTGCGCATCCGTGCATCTTCGCTGACAGACTGGGTGGGAATGTGCTTGTGGCCTTCCAGAATGATATCAGACCAGATCTCGTCAGAGATCACGATACAATCGTTGGCCTTGTAGACTTCCATGGCCTTCTCGATCTCCCAGCGTTCCCAGACACGGCCGCAGGGATTGTGAGGACTGCAGAACACGGCAATGTGGATGTGGTTTGCCTTGATCTTGGTATCCATATCCTCGTAGTCCATCCGCCAGATACCGTTTTCATCCTTGACCAGCGGGCTGTGAACGATCTTATAGCCGTTGTTCTCAATGCACATAGTGAAGCCGATATAGGTGGGGCTGTGCAGCAGCACGGCATCACCGGGGGCGGCATAGCAGGTCAGTGCAGATACAACACCGCCCAGAACGCCGTTTTCGTAGCCGATGCACTCTTTGGTCAGGCCCTTGACATTGTTGCGGGTCTCGTGCCACTTGATGATGGAGTCGAAGTATTCATCGGAGGGCTGGAAGTAGCCGTAGGCCGGGTGCTTTGCACGCTCGATGATGGCTTCCGGGATGGTGGGCACGGTGGGGAAGTTCATGTCTGCCACCCACATGGGAATAGCATCATAGCCTTCCTTGGGCAGGTCGGGGGTGAAGCCGGGCATCGAGCCCAGACCATCGATAGCGGTTGCGTCCTTGCCATGGCGATCCATGATAGAGGTGAAATCGTACTTCATAGTAAATTCTCCTTTTCCGGCAAATGCCGATTTCTTACAGTGTGTATGGGATTGAATCTTTCTAACAAACATCGAAACATCAGAAAACTCAGGCAGCTTTTGCCTCGTCAGCAGTGGTATCTGCAATGGCCTGACGGACGATCTCCTCTTTCTTGGCGGCCAGATCTTCAGCCTTGACAGCGCCCTGCTTCAGGCGCAGGATGCTCAGCGCGCACAGAACGACCACGATGACCACTGCGAACACAGCATCGTTGAAGGTCAGATCCTTGAACAGGTTGTAGGCAACTACACCGGCGCAGAAAGCACCCAGCACGCAGCAGATGTTGTAGAACCACAGGGGCATCTTGATGCTGCGCTGTGCCCACTGCTCCGGGTATTTCTTGGGCAGTGTCAGGCAGGCCAGGTTCATGTAGATGTTGATGAGCATGGCAGGAATCATCACCTGAGAGACGATGGCATCCAGGCTGCGGCCGGTGACGATGGGGAAGACACTAATGACGTAGAACAGCAGATAAATGGCGTAGGGGTAGCCGTTCTTATCGGTTTTCTTAAAGACGGAAGGCAGCCAACCATCGTTGGCCACTTGCAGCAGGGGATAACGGAACATGCCCAGACCGCCTAGAGCAGAGCTTGCAATGGCACCGATGCCGCCGCCGACCACGAAGAATACATACAGTGCATTGGGGAAGATGGCCCGTGCGGTCACACTGATGTTCTGGCCAGCAGTCTCAGCGTAGGGGAGAACACCACCGGCAACGATACCCATGGCACCGTAGATCACGGCCAGCAGCAGGGTGATGATGATAATGCCCAGAGGAATGGTGCGCTTGGGGTTCTTGGTGACGGCTGCCATGGAGACGGGAGCCATCGTAGTGCCCTGGCAGGCAAAACCCATCACGGCCAAGGCGGAGACGAAACCAGTGAAACCGCCGTGGAAGAAGCCGCCGTCAGCGCTGGTAAAGGTGCTGGCAAAATCAACCTTGGGAATGCCGAAAATAATAAACAGTGCAAGAGAAGCTACCAGAACCAGAGTAATGATGTTTTCCAGAATGGTGATGAAGCGGGAACCCTTGATGGTGGAAAGGAAAAATAGCGTGATTGCAATGAAAGCAACGAGTGTCTGATGATTTTGCAGGGCTGGTACAGCGATAGCCAAATACTGTGCCAGAGCTACCGCATAGCTGGACATTGCCAGACCATTGACCAGGATCATCCAGGCACTGACACCGCTCATGAACGGGTTAAACAGCATGGCCTTCATGCTGTAATCACCGCCCTTCAATACGAACATAGAAGGCATGATCAGATTATACCAGTAGGCCAGCAGCATGAAGAAGCAACCGATGGTAACAACCAGAGAAATGGAGCGGCCGGTGTAGGCAACGCCGTAGCCCAGCAGCACGAAGACACCGGTGCCGATGGCACCGCCAAGGCCCAGACCAATAATGTTCCAAAGGCCTAGTTTTTTGCCTTTTTCTTCCATAATGAAATACCTCTCTTTTCTTGGCACCGTTTATTGAGGTGCTCGTTGTGATCTGTGGGAAAAGTGAGAAAATCGGCAGGGGGAGGGGGCAGAATGTTACTTGACTGCAACGGCTTCGATCTCTACACGGGCACCTTTAGGCAGTGCCGCCACCTGGAAAGCGCTGCGGGCAGGGCACACACCGGTAAAATAGGAAGCATAGACTTCGTTCATTGCGCCAAAATCGGCGATGTCCTTGAGTAGGACGGTGGTCTTGACCACATCGGACAGCTCGTAACCGGCAGCGGCCAGCACAGCCTTGATGTTCTCAATGGACTGACGAGTTTGACTGGTGATGTCCTCACCGGGGAAAGCGCCGGTAGCGGGGTCGATGGGCAGCTGACCGGAAACATAGACGGCTGTGCCGGTGGCGGTGATGCCCTGAGAGTAGGGGCCAATGGCTGCGGGTGCTGCGGGGGTAGATACCTGATTCTTTGCCATGATAGAAACAACTCCTTTGAATTTAAGAATACAGAAATCACTGTGATAATTTATTTATCACTTGTTGATGCGATTATACAATACCACATCACAAATGTAAATACTTTTTTACAAATATTTTTATCATCGTGAGTAAAATTTTATCACTCTAAATTGTGCAGATTGCTAACTTGCGCTCTGCCGCAAAATTCTATATAATAAATAATAATAGAATAATTACGGTGAGAAACAGGAGGACAACGATGTGACAGATCAGGAATTGCTGAAGTGCTACACGGATTTCGTTCCGTTTCTGGCGGCTGTGTGCGGACCGGGGTGTGAGATCGTCATCCATGATGTGACCAACCCGGAACAGTCTATTATCGCCATTGGAAACGGAATTTCTGGCCGTGAGCTGGGTGACCCCATGACCGACCTTGCACGGGAATTGCAGGAAAAAGGGACTTACGCTGATACTGAATCCCTGTTGAACTACAAAGGAAAGACCAAGAGCGGGGAATTCCTGTCCTCGACGTACTTCATCAAGAACGAGGGACGGCTCATCGGGATGCTCTGCGTCAACAAGGAACTTGCTGCTGCACAGGAGCTGCATCTTGCTCTGCGTGCGCTGCTGGACCGGTTCAATCTCTCGGCTCCGCCGGAAGATTCGCCCTCTGAGGATCTGAGCAGTCCGCTGGAGAGTGTGATGCACTCTCGCATTGCGGAAATCATCAGCAGGGAAGGCACTGCCCCGGCCCACATGTCCATGCAGGAAAAGATCCGCGTAGTACATAAGCTGGATGCAGACGGTATCCTGATGATGAAAGGCGCGGTTGCGGAGATCGCAGATCAGCTTTCAGTGTCAGTTCCTACGATTTATCGTTATCTGAACAAAACGCAGGCCTGAAAAAAACGGATAAAAAAAGCAGAGACGCTTTGGAAAGCTCCTAAGCGTCTCTGCTTTTTGTGCTTTTATCTTACCACATTATAACCCGGTTGGAAAGGGCAAAACTGCACAAATAATAAAATAATTATCAACTGATTTTTTGATTATCGGCCAGGCTACAACTCTCTCTGTCAGCACGAACGCACTGCCCGCTGCGGAACCTTTGATACGCAAAAAACTCCCCTGCATCCCGGTAAAATGGAGTGCAGGGGAGTTTTTATGTTACAGGCTCAGGACCGTGTTTTTTACTGCTCCGGAGCGGTGAAGCTGATGGGGGTAGCACCAGCAGCAGCGTCAACGCTCAGCAGGGAGATGGGAGCAACCTCATAGCCCAGGGTGTCGAAGCTCTGGGTGTCGCCGCCCTCGGTGGTGAACTCCAGGACATACTCAGCGCTCTTGTCAGCGTCCTCGGGCAGGGTCAGCACAACGCTGTCGCCGTCAGCCAGGCCGTCAGCAGCCAGGTTCTCGCCCTTGTCCTCAGAGCCAGCAGCGTACAGGTACAGCTCGGTGACATTCTCGCCGGTGGTGTTGTAGACAGTGTACTCGGCGGACTCGACCTCGGCCTCGCTGGAAGCTGCCTCAGAGCTTGCAGCCTCAGAGGAAGCGGCAGCGGAGGAAGCAGCGGAAGAAGCGGTGGTGGAAGAAGCAGAACCGCCGCAAGCGGTCATACCAACAGCCAGTGCCAGAGCAGCGGCAACAACAGCAACATTCTTGAGTTTCATTGTGTAATTTCTCCTTGTTCGTGACGAAAATCTTTTCTCGTGGGCAGCTCTCGTGAAAGGCTACCCACAAGCAACTATTATACAAGGATGTGTCGAAGAATACAATAACAAATCCTTTACAAAAGTGTGAAAAGTAATACAAAGACCCTCTCCGTCCTGCTGATGCCCGCCAGCACCTCCAAAAGGGAGGGGCGGCATTGCGAGGCAATGACGGAGAGGGTCTTTTCTGTTTCGCTGTACTTTACTTACTTGGGCTGCTTGCCGATGTAAGCCAGGATGCCGCCATCAGCGTACAGGATCTGGCCATTGACAAAGTCGGAAGCGTGGGAAGCCAGGAACACGCAGGGGCCGACCATGTCCTCGGGGGTGCCCCAGCGGCCTGCGGGGGTCTTGGCGCAGATGAAGGTATCGAAGGGATGGCGGCTGCCATCGGGCTGGATCTCGCGCAGGGGAGCGGTCTGGGCGGTGGCAATGTAGCCGGGGCCCATGCCGTTGCACTGGATGTTGTACTCGCCGTACTCGGAGGCGATGTTGCGGGTCAGCATCTTCAGTGCGCCCTTGGCGGCAGCGTAGGCGGAGACAGTCTCGCGGCCCAGCTCGCTCATCATGGAGCAGATATTGATGATCTTGCCCTCGCGTTTGGCGATCATATCGGGCAGAACAGCCTTGGAGCAGTTGAAGGCACCGCCAACATGCACGTCAATGACGCGCAGGAAATCGGTGTGGCTCATCTCGATCATGGGCACGCGCTTCATCAGACCGGCGTTGTTCACCAGAATGTCCACGGGGCCCACATCAGCCTTGATCTGGGCGATCATGGCGTTCACGGCAGCCTCATCGGTAACATCGGCCACATAGCCGTGTGCGTCGATGCCGGCAGCCTTGTAGGCGGCCAGTCCCTTTTCCAGGCTGCCCTCGTTGGAGCAGTTGAAGCAGACGGTAGCGCCGCACTTTGCCATGCCCTCGGCAATGGAGAAGCCGATGCCATGTGCGCCGCCGGTGACCAGGGCAACCTTGCCCTTCAGATCAAATGCAGTAAGATCCATAAGTAGAACTCCTTTACTGAAAGACCCCGCGCCGGTTCGCCGGTGCGGGGTCTGGTTTGTGCTTAGCGCAGGTCGGTGGTAGCGATGTTGTCCATGTCGTCAAACTCCATGTTCTCGCCGCCCATAGCCCAGATAAACGTATAGTTCGAAGTACCGACACCACTGTGGATGCTCCAGGAGGGGCTGATGACAGCATCCTCGTTGTGCATCACGATATGGCGGGTCTGGGTAGGCTCACCGCACATGTGGAACACCACCTGCCCTTCGGGCAATTCAAAGTAGGTGTAGATCTCCATCCGCCGCTCATGGGTGTGGCTGGGCATCGTGTTCCAGTTGGAACCGGGGTCCAGCTCGGTCATGCCCATGCTCAGCTGGCAGGTCTTCAGCACGTCCGGGTGGATGAACTGATTGATGGTGCGCTTGTTGCAAGTCTCCACGCTGCCCAGAGGACGATGGTTTGCATCGGCCATCTTGATCAAGCGGGTCTCGTAAGCGCAGTGTGCCGGAGCAGACACCATATAGAACTTGGCAGGATGCTCAGGATCGGCGGAAGCAAAGGTCACTTCCTTGGTGCCCTGGGTGATGTACAGGCAGTCCTTGTAGCCCAGCTCGTACTTCACGCCGTCAGCCACCACGATGCCGGTGGAATCCTTGCCGATGTTGAACATACCGATCTCGCGGCGCTCCAGGAAATAGTGGGTGCCGAAGTTTGCCCAGATGTCGATGCCCTTGTCGATGGACACGGTCTCGTGCACCGGCATACAGCCCAGCGTGACCATGCGGTCCACATGGCTGTAAACGGCAACAACTTCATCCGCCTTGTACAGGCCGGTGATGAGCATCTCGTCCCGCATTTCCTCGGTGGTGTAGCGCTTGAAATCCTTCTGGTTGCAGGAATAACGGATATCCATTGCGGACGACCTCCTGTAACGCTTGCTTAGCGCTGGATACGGCCGGAACCGTCGCCGCCAGCCAGCTTCTCGACCTCGGACACGGTCATCATGTTGTAGTCGCCCTCGATGGAGTGCTTCAGAGCAGAAGCAGCAACAGCGAACTCAACAGCTTCCTGAGTGCTCTTGCCGGTCAGCAGGCTGTAGATCAGGCCGCCGCCGAAGGAGTCACCGCCGCCAACGCGGTCGATGATGTGCAGGTCGTACTTCTTGGAGAAGCAGTACTCGTTGGAAGCAACGTCGTACAGCATAGCGCTCCAGCCGTTGTCGAATGCGCTGTGGCTCTCACGCAGGGTGATAGCGACCTTCTCGAAGTGGAACTTGTCAGCCAGCTGCTTGGCAACGCTCTTGTAGCCCTCAGCATTCAGCTTGCCGCCGTAGATATCGGTAGCCTCGGCCTCGATGCCGAACACGTCCTTTGCGTCCTCCTCGTTGGAGATGCAGACATCAACGTACTGGCACAGATCGGTCATGGCAGCACGAGCCTGCTCACGGGTCCACAGCTTGCCGCGGTAGTTCAGGTCGCAGCTGATCTTCACGCCGTGAGCCTTAGCAGCCTTGCAGGCCTCGCGGCAGATCTCGACAACATTCTCGCCCAGAGCCGGGGTGATGCCGGTGAAGTGGAACCAATCCACGCCCTCGAAGATCTTCTCCCAATCGAAATCGGAAGGCTGTGCCAGCTGGATTGCGCTGTTGGCACGGTCGTAGATGCAGACAGAACCACGCTGAGAAGCGCCCTTCTCGTTGTAGTAGATACCAACGCGGTCACCGCCACGGGTGATCATGCTGGTGTCAACGCCGTAGCGGCGCAGGCTGTTGACAGCGGCCTGACCGATGGCGTGTGCGGGCAGCTTAGTGACGAAAGCTGCGTCCAGGCCGTAGTTGGCCAGAGAAACAGCAACGTTGGCCTCGCCGCCGCCGAAGGTGAACTCCAGGCTGTTAGCCTGGACAAAGCGCTCATAGTTGAACGGCTGCAGACGGACCATCAGTTCGCCAAAAGTAACGACTTTCATTGTGGTGTTCTCCTTTATAATCAGATGTGTTTTATATCACCCGCCGCAGGGTGGACCGGTGCGGCGGGAAACGCCGTGAAAATGCTCAGGAACTCAGGCCTGGACCAGGTGCATTGCAAAGCCGGCGATCTCGTCAGCAAAGTAGCAGGCAATGGTCTTGCCGTTCTTGACATTCTTGCTGTCCAGATCGAACTTCACGCCGCGCTGAGACAGGTGATAGATGGCACGGTCAACGTTGTTGCAGGCGATGGCAATGTGGCCATTGGTGCCGCGGCCGGGCTTCTTCATGATCTCGAATTCCTTGTTGCCCACAAAGATGCTGGAGTTGCCGGGAGCGACCTTCATGTTCAGCAGACCGCCCAGCAGGGTGGCGACCTTCATGGCCTCTTCCTCGTTGCCGGTGTTGATGCCGACATGGTGCAGGCGCAGGCCCAGCATGGTGTCAACAGCTTCCTTGCTCTGAGCGGTGATCTTTGCCCAATCGCCAGCCTTGATGACATCGCTCTTGCACATCCAGGTGCCGCCGACAGCGAAGATCTGGTCGTAGCCCAGGTAATCGTTGACGTTCTTTGCGTTGACACCGCCGGTGCACATCCAGCGTGCGCCCTTCAGGGCAGCGCCGATGTTCTTCAGCATGCCGACACCGCCGTTTGCCTCAGCGGGGAAGAACTTCAGGGCTTCGCAGCCCATGTTCATGGCCTGCTGCATCTCGCCGGCAGAAGCGGTACCGGGCATCATAATGCCGCCCTTGTCGATCACGTGCTTGCAGACCTCGGGGTCGAAGCCGGGAGCAACGATGAAGGAAGCACCAGCTGCCATTGCACGGTCAGCCTGCTCACAGGTCAGGACAGTGCCTGCACCCAGCAGCATCTCGGGCATCTCTTCGTGGATCTTGCGGATGCACTCCTCAGCACATGCAGTGCGGAAGGTGACCTCGGCTGCGGGCAGGCCGCCCTCGGCCAGAGCCTTGCACAGGGGCAGGGCCTCGTCCACGCTGTTGAAGGCGATAACAGGGATAATGCCGATCTGATAGACCTTTTCAACGATGGGATTCATAACGCATTTCTCCTTTTTATTTGACACTCAGGGCGGGGCAGGGCCGGATGGGCACACTCTCCCCACCATACGTTCACAGTATTAGTATAAACGACCCGGCCGCTTTTGGTAATGCTCAACAAGCACAATGTTTTGCATAAGAGCTTGTATACATTGCACAAAAATGCCCAACGGTCACAGTCCGAGCCGCTCAAACAGCTCTGCAACGCCGTCGTGGTCGTTGTCGCGGGTGCTGACGATATCCCCCAGTGCCCGGATCTCGGGCAGGGCGTTGGCCATCACGGCGGCCACACCGGCCCGGGCCAGCATGGCGCGGTCGTTGTCGCTGTCGCCGATGGCAAGGGTGGCCTCCCGGGGGATGCCGAGCCGGTCGGCCAGAGCCAGCAGGGCGGTACCCTTGTCCACCCCTGCGGCGGTGACTTCTACATTGTCCGGGGCACCCTGTACGGCCTCGATGCCGGGAAACGCCCGGAAACGGACGAGAGCGGCCTGTGCGATCTCGATGCTGTCGAAGAACATACAGAATTTTTCCACTTCGTGGGCGTGGCGGCTCATCCATTCGTCCAGATCCCGCACAACATGGGTACGGCCATCGTCCGGCTGTCTGGCCTCGGTGGAATGGCGCTGGATATGACGGTCCTGAAACAGGGCCATACCGGTACCGTCCAAATAAGAGCGCCCGTCCGAAAAAATGCTCAGTGGGCCATGATATTCCCGGTAGAGGGCAAACACTTCCCGGGCGGTTTCCGGGGGCAAACAATGACGTTCCAGCAGAACCGGTTCATGGGTCGGACGCTGGATGGCATCGGAGTAACGGCTGTAAACGGCACCCAGCGGGTCTGTGCCCATATCCCAGACAGCGGCACCGTTGGTGGTGATGGCGTACCGGATGCCGGGCAGTTGCGCCACCAACGGCGGCAGGCTGGCAAGAGGCCGCCCGGTGCAGGGCAGCACGATGACCCCGCGCCCGACGGCATCGGCAATGGCCTGCCGGGTGCGGGGGGAAATCTGGCTCTGGGAATCGAGCAGGGTGCCGTCCAGATCAAGGGCGACAAGACGGATCGGGGTAGAAGGTGACATAGTTTCTCCTTTGATTTAAGAACCTCTCCGGCAGCAGCGTAAACATGGCTCCCCTGCCAGGGGAGCTGCCGCGATAGGTGACGGAGAGACTGATACCCTTATTTTATCCCATAAATAATATTTGCGCAAGCGCTGGTTCTGTGTTAAAATAATCGCTATGCGGCGAGTGATTTTATAGGAGAAAAGAATATGAACGCAAAGACTCTGCGCATGCGGCTCAAGCCCCACCTGTGGTATCAGGCTTACTGGGTGATCTACCTCATCTGGTTCTTCTGGCTGGATCTGACCATCACTGACCCCAAATACATCATCCACTCCCCGGTGGATGACCTCATCCCTTTCAACGAGTGGTTCATTTTCCCGTACTGCAGCTGGTTCGTGCTGCTGGCGGCGGTCACGGCCCTGCTGTGGTGGTTCGACACCGCCAGCTATGACAAGCTCTGCCTGATGATGTTCTCGGGCATGACGCTCTGCCTCATTATTTATATGGTACTGCCCAACGGCCTTGACATCCGCCCCACGGCGGAAGCCATCGGCCGGGAGAATTTTGCCATGACTTTGATGCAGCTCATTTGGAAAGCAGATGCCTCGGTCAATGTCTGCCCCTCGATCCACTGCCAGAGCACGGCCTGCATGGCCATTGCCTTTTCGGGCAGCACGCTGACAAAGCAGCGCCCCTGGCTCAAAGCAGCGGCCTGGGTGTGGGCAGCGCTCATCTGCGCTTCCACCGTGTTCACCAAGCAGCATTCCATCATTGACGTGGTCTGCGGTCTGGCGCTGGCGGCTGTGTGGGGCGTGATCCTTTACGGCCCGTGGAAAAAGCGGCAGGATTGACAAGAAAAAGTTCTCAATTTTGGCAGTTTCCCAATTGACGCGGACAAAGTGTGTGGAGTACAATAAAAATGAAACTGATATATTAGTAAAACA
Source organism: Faecalibacterium sp. Marseille-Q4164 (assembly GCF_017377545.1). Lineage (NCBI taxonomy): Bacteria > Bacillati > Bacillota > Clostridia > Eubacteriales > Oscillospiraceae > Faecalibacterium > Faecalibacterium sp. Marseille-Q4164. The sequence goes on from NZ_JAFREJ010000002.1 coordinate 89,358, forward strand.
CAAAGATAACAGGCGTGCAGAAGCACAAAAGGAGCGAAGACAGTATGGCAGTTCGGAGCGCCCGCGAGGCAGCCTACGAAACCATCCGCAGCAGGATCATCACCATGGAGCTCAAACCCGGGGATGAACTGAACGACCACGAGCTGGCCCAGGAACTGGGCATCAGCCGCACCCCCATGCGGGAAGCGCTGATCATGCTCAACATTGCCCACATGGTGACCATCAAGCCCCAGAGCGGCACCTATGTGGCCCCCATTGATCTGGAGCTGATGGAGATGGAGCAGTTTGCGCGCTTCACGCTGGAAAAAGAGCTTCTGAACCATATCCGGGGCCGCCTGACCGGCGAGCAGGAGAGAGCCTACCGGCTGCTGATCGAGCAGTACCGTGTGCTGGAAAGCCACCCGGAGGCTGAAAACCGTGAGACCCGGATGCTGGATCTGGACAACGCCTTCCATCGCCGCGCCTTTGAGCTCTGCGGCATGGAGGGACACTTTGACCACATGCTTTCCACCTTTCAGCACATCGAGCGGCTGCGTAAGTTCAGCCTGCAGACGGATGAGAACAAATCGGTCTGTGGTGCCCACACCCGCATCCTGGAGGCTGTGCTCCACGGCACGGAGGAGGATGTGAGCCGGGCGCTGAGTGAACATCTGCACCGGTATAAGCTCAGTGTGGATCAGGCCCGTGCCGCCCACCCGGATTATTTTATCGGCAACGGTGATACATGGTAAAAATTTCTTTCGTCAAACTGCCCAATGCGTGTATTTTGCGGCCGGATGGGGGCAAAATCCCATGTGTGGCCGTTTCTTTGTGTAAAGTATACAAGAAAAAACATCAAAACTTGTCAAAACGTCAATTGCCAATTTGAAACTGATATATTAGAATATAAGCAAGAATGTGCCACGGCACCCGCCGGGGCATTTAAGAAGCAAAGCAACAAACAAGGAGGAACCCACTATGCCTATGAAAATGGGTTGGCGTTGGTACGGTGAGGGCAACGATCCCATCACCCTCAACGACATCAAGCAGATTCCCGGCGTGACCAGCATCGTCTGGGCACTGCACAACAAGATGCCCGGTGAGATCTGGGAGATCGACGAGATCCAGAAGGTCGCCGATCAGATCCACGCCTACGGCTTCGACATGGACGTGGTCGAGTCTGTCAATGTCCACGATGACATCAAGATCGGCCTGCCCACCCGCGACAAGTACATCGAGAACTACAAGCAGTGCATCCGCAACCTGTCCAAGTTCGGTGTCAAGGTCATCTGCTACAACTTCATGCCCATCTTTGACTGGACCCGTACCGACCTGTTCCACCCCGTCGGCGACGGCTCCACTGCTCTGTTCTACCAGAAGGACATGATCCAGGACGATTACAAGGCCATGGCCGACTACATCCTGGGCTTCACCGAGAAGTACAACATGACCTTCCCCGGCTGGGAGCCTGAGCGTATGGCAAAGCTGGACGAGCTGTTCAAGGCCTATGCCCCTGTTACCAAGGAAAAGCTGTGGGAGAACCTGAAGTACTTCCTGGAAGCTCTGATGCCCACCTGCCGCGAGTGCGACATCAAGATGGCCATCCACATGGACGATCCCCCTTGGGATATCTTCGGCCTGCCCCGCCTGCTGGTGGATGCTGAGAGCATCGACCGCTTCCTGAGCATGGTGGACGACGAGTACAACTGCCTGACCCTGTGCTCCGGCAGCCTGAACGCAAACCCCAACAACAACGTTGCCGAGATCGTCCGCAAGCACTGCGACCGCATTGCATTTGCTCACATCCGCAACATCCACCACTTCCCCAATGGCGACTTCTCCGAGGCTGCTCACCGCGACTGCTGCGGCGAGACCGGCATCATCGAGATCCTGCGCGCCTACCATGACTGCGGCTACGAGGGCTATATCCGCCCCGACCACGGCCGTCAGCTGTGGGAGGAAGGCCCCGGCAACTGCCGCCCCGGTTACGGCAAGTATGACCGTGCTCTGGGTATCCAGTACATACTGGGTGTCTGGGACCTGCTGGATCGTCTGGATGAAGAGAAAAAGAAAGGCTGAGTACTATTATGAAGCTGTCTGATATCAAGAACGGCAATCTGTCCGCCGAGTGGGCAGAAAAGGGCTACGAGCTGCCCAAGTTTGACGTGGAGGCTGTCAAGGCCAAGACCCACGCAGAGCCCACCTGGGTGCACTTCGGCGCAGGCAATATTTTCCGTGCCTTCCCCGCTGCCATCCTGAACGAGGCCCTGAACAGCGGCAAGTATGACCGCGGTGTCATCGTTGCTGAGAGCTTTGACTACGAGATCATCGACAAGGCTTACCAGCCCTACGACAACCTGAGCCTGCTGGTCTGCCTGAAGTCCACCGGCGACATCGAGAAGAAGGTCATTGCTTCCGTGACTGAGAGCCTGAAGGCTGATTACTCCTTTGGCGAGGATTGGGCCCGTCTGGTCGAGATCTTCCAGAACCCCAGCCTGCAGATGATCTCCTTCACCATCACCGAGAAGGGCTACGGCGTTGCTCCTGCTGACCTGGAGCGCGGCCTGACCCCCGTTCTGGCCATGGGCAAGGTCACCGCTCTGCTGTACGAGCGCTTCAAGGCCGGCAAGCTGCCCCTGACCGTTCAGAGCATGGATAACTGCTCTCACAACGGCGACAAGGTCAAGACCGCTGTCCACGCCTATGCTTCCAAGTGGGTCGAGCAGGGTCTGGTTCCCGCTGAGTTCCTGGCATACGTTCAGGACGAGACCAAGATCACCTTCCCCTGGAGCATGATCGATAAGATCACTCCCCGTCCCGACGCAAAGGTCCAGGATATGCTGGCCAAGGACGGCTTTGAGGACAACTACACCATCGTGACCGAGAAGCACACCTTTACTGCTCCCTTTGTCAACGCAGAGGAGACCCAGTACCTGTGTATCGAGGATCACTACACCAACGGCCGTCCTCCGCTGGAGCTGGGCGGTGTGCTGTACTGCGACCGCGAGACCGTTGACAAGATCGAGAAGATGAAGGTGTGCACCTGCCTGAACCCCCTGCACACCGCAATGTCCATCTACGGCTGCATGCTGGGTTACACCCTCATCAGCGCCGAGATGGCCGACGAGGATCTGCGTTCCTTCATCCAGAAGATCGGTTATATCGAGGCAATGCCCGTGGTCGTTGATCCCGGTGTCCTGAACCCCTATGAGTTCATCGGCGCTGTCATCAACCGCCGCCTGCCCAACCCCTTCATGCCCGATGCTCCTCAGCGTATCGCTACCGATACCTCTCAGAAGCTGGCCATCCGCTTTGGCGAGACCATCAAGGCATATCAGGCACGCGGTCTGGACAAGTCCAACCTGGTGCTGATCCCCCTGGTGCTGGCAGGCTATGCCCGCTACCTGAAGGGCATTGATGACAACGGCAAGGCTTTCGAGATCTCTCCCGATCCGATGCTGGCTGAGCTGCAGGCCATCGTGGCTCCTCTGGAGGTCAAGGAAGGCGAGCAGGACTTCAGCTGCCTGAAGAACCTGTACAGCCGTGCCGATGTGTTCGGTGTTGACCTGTACGAGGTCGGCCTGGGTGAGCAGATCGAGGGCATGGTCAAGGAGCTGTACGCTGGCAACGGCGCAGTCCGCAAGACCCTGCACAAGTATGTTGTCGCCCGCTGAGCGCTGATACGATCCTGAATTAAGCTATCTTCGTTCCCGCGCTGCGTTTTGCTTTGCCGCAGTGCGGGATTTTTTTGTTTTCGGGCATGGCGGAGCGCATGGCTCTTTACATTTGAAGAGCGATTTGCAATAATAGAAAAAAAGCGCAGGAGGATCTGTACATGAAAGTAATGGTTTTTGATGTGGGCGGCACCGGGATCAAGTATTCCGTGATGGATGAGCAGCTGAACCGGACCGATACGGGCAGCACGCCCACCCCGGCGGATTCGCAGGAACACTTCCTGAACACCCTGCGGGAGATCTACCTGCCCCACAAGGACGAGGTGGACGGCATTGCCCTGAGCCTGCCCGGCTTCATTGATGCCGAACAGGGCGTGGTCAAGGGCGGCGGGGCACTCTCGCTGGCCTACAATGTGGGCACGCCTGTGGGCCCCCGGCTGGCCGAGGCCTGCGGCTGTCGTGTCTGGATCGAGAATGACGGTAAAGCGGCTGCCATTGCGGAGCTGGAGCGGGGCGCGCTGAAGGGCTGCAGGAACGCAGCAGTGTTCATCATCGGTACCGGTGTGGGCGGCGGTCTGATCATTGATGGGAAGCTGGTGCGCGGCCGGGACTGCACGGCGGGCGAATACAGCTTTATGAACACCAACGCCGATGCCTGGAGCGACCCTTCCAAGACCATGGCCGGCCAGTGCAGTACCAGCGGCCTGTTGAGCGGCTACCGCGCCCGCAAGGGTCTGCCCGCCGATGCACCCATGGATGGACGCATCTTCTTTGAGGCGGTCCACGCCGGGGAGGCCGAGGCCAACGAGGCCCTGCGCAGCTTCTGCCGGGCCGTTGCCGTGCAGATCTACAACCTGAACGTCCTGCTGGATCTGGAAAAGGTGGCCATCGGCGGCGGCATCAGCAAGCAGCCCATCCTTGTGGAGACCCTGAACGAGGTGTATGAGGAGTACATCCTGCGGGGCCATCCCTTCGGGGCGGCGGCACATACCCTGCCCCGCCCGGAGATCGTGCCCTGCCGGTTCCTGAGCGAGGCCAACCAGATCGGTGCCTTTGCAAGCTACCAGAAGGCGTTTTGGGAAAATTGATGGACAAAACGCACGAAGCTGTGTTATCCGTGGTGCATTGCCCAGCCGCCAGTTGAAATTGATTCTGGCATGGTGTGAGCTGCATAAAGATGAGCTGATGCAGAACTGGGAACTTGCCAGGGATGCAAAGCCTTTGAATCATGTGGCACCATTGATCTGAAAGGGGAGTACAGTATGGAATATATTCCAAAAGTGTTGCAGGCTGTTGCAGGGGAGGATTTTACCATCTACCTGTATTTCAGTGATGGCTCTGTCCGGCTGTATGATGCAAAGCCCCTGTTGCAGCTGGGGGGAGTGTTCGAGCCTATGCGCGATCCGGATTATTTCCGTGACCGGCTGACGGTGCTGAATGACACGGCGGCATGGGATGTGAGCGGTGACATGGACCCTTGCAATTGCATCGACCTTGACCCGATAGAGCTGTATGAGACCTGTCCGGTGGTCGTTGACCCGTTGGAAAAGGCATCCTGAAATAAAACACAACGGCACAGCGCTGGTGCATCATCGTATCTGCGCTGTGCCTTGATTTTTTGGCGCACCCATGATATGATAGACCCTGCGCGCAGGGCGCGCGGAAAACAAACAAAGGAGTTCTTTTTCTATGAAAACCATGCATAAATTTCTGGCCGTTGTGATCAGTGCCGCTCTGGCTGCCGGGCTGCTGGCAGGCTGCGGTGCAGCTTCCAGCACGGCATCCAGTGCCGCCTCTTCTGAGGTCGTGTCCTCTGTGGCAGCTTCCAGTGAAGCCGCTTCCTCTGAGGCTGCTTCCGGGCAGGCTGCGGATGCCAAGGTCAAGGCAGAGTTTACCGTGACCGGCGCGGATGGCGAGAGCCAGACCTTTACGCTGGAAGTGACCGATGGCGAGAAGCTGAGCGATGCTCTGGTGGAAGCTGGTCTCATCAGCGAAGAGGAGGCTGCGGCAGGCTTTGTGACCACCGTCAACGGCGAGACTGCCGACTGGGATAAGGATCAGGCATGGTGGTGCCTGACCGATGCCACCGGCGAGATGACCACCGTGGGTGTGGCAGACATTGCGCTGCATGATGGCGACAGCTATGCCTTTATCTACACGAAGTAAGGAGCCTGTGCACATCCGGGTGCTGCGGCTGGTGCTCAGCGGCCTGATGGGTGCGCTGCTGGTGGTGAGCAAGCAGGCCATGAGCGGCCTGCCCAACATTGAACCGGTGACGCTGCTTGTCATCCTGTTTGCACTGGAGCTGCCCCGGGAAACGCCGGGGGCTGTTACGGTGTTCATCCTGCTGCAGGGCGTGCTGTATGGCTTTGGGCTGTGGTGGGCCATGTACCTGTATGTCTGGTATCTGCTGGCCCTGCTGGCATGGCTGCTGCGCCGGATGGACAATGCCCTTGGCTGGGCGGTGTTCAGCGGCATCTACGGCCTGTGCTTCGGCGGTCTGTGTGCGGCGGTGTATCTGGTGGCAAAAACTCCGGCCTTTGCCCTGAGCTGGTGGCTCAGCGGCCTTTCCTACGATGCCATGCACGGCGTGGGAAATTTTGTCATCATGCTGCTGCTCTACCGCCCCCTGCGCAGGGCGCTGCAGACAGCCAAACGGCAGATCCATCTGGATTGAACAAAGGGAGCGTCCCACGGTGGAAAACCATGGGACGCTCCCTTTTGTTCTGCGCGGAAACAGGAAAGAAAGCAGGTTGCAGCTGCGGAGATCAGCGCTTTCCGTTGAAGGCGGCCATGCCGGGGTAAACGGCGCTTGCACCCAGATCTTCCTCAATGCGGAGCAGCTGGTTGTACTTGGCAACGCGCTCGGTGCGGCTGGGGGCACCGGTCTTGATCTGGCAGGTGTTCAGGGCAACAGCCAGATCAGCAATGGTGGTGTCCTCGGTCTCGCCGGAGCGGTGAGAGCTGATGGCGGTGTAGCCGGCCTTGTGGGCCATCTTGATGGCCTCCAGCGTCTCGGAAACAGAACCGATCTGGTTCAGCTTGATCAGGATGGCGTTGCCTGCACCCAGCTGGATGCCCTTGGCCAGACGCTCGGTGTTGGTAACGAACAGGTCGTCGCCCACCAGCTGGACCTTGCCGCCCAGTTCCCGGGTCATCTCCTGCCAGCCTTCCCAGTCCTCTTCATCCAAGCCATCTTCAATGGAGATGATGGGATACTTTTCCACCAGACTCTTCCAGTGTGCGATCAGCTCACTGGAAGTGTACTCTGTGCCGGCCTTGGGCAGCTTGTAAAAGCCCTTGCCCTTGGGGCTCTTCCACTCGGAGGAAGCGGCGTCCATGGCCAGCATGAAGTCCCTGCCGGGCTGATAACCGGCCTTTTCGATGGCAGCCAGAATGGTCTCGATGGTCTCCTCGTCGCTGGACAGGTTGGGGGCAAAGCCGCCCTCGTCGCCCACGGAGGTGGCCAGGCCCCTGGATTTCAGGATGGAAGCCAGAGCGTGGAACACCTCGGCGCACCAGCGCAGGGCTTCCTTGAAGCTGGGCGCACCCACGGGCATGATCATAAACTCCTGCGTGTCCACGGTGTTGGTAGCGTGTGCGCCGCCGTTCAGGATGTTCATCATGGGCACGGGCAGGCGGTTGCCGTTCACGCCGCCCAGAAAGCGGTACAGGGGCATTTCCAGAGAAGCGGCGGCAGCGCGGCAGGCGGCAATGGAGACCGCCAGAATGGCGTTTGCGCCCAGATTGGATTTGCCCTTGGTGCCGTCGGCCCGGAGCATGGCGGCATCGATGGCATAGATGTCGGAGGCATCCATGCCCACCACCACGTCAGCGATGACAGTGTTGATGTTCTCCACAGCCTTGGTCACGCCTTTGCCCAGATAGCGGCCCTTGTCGCCGTCGCGCAGCTCCAGAGCCTCGAACTCGCCAGTGGAAGCGCCGGAGGGGGCACAGCCGCGGGCAACCGTGCCGTCGGCCAGAGTGATCTCGGCCTCAACGGTGGGATTGCCGCGGGAGTCCAGGATCTCGCGGCCGATCACAGATTCAATTTCCAGATAGTTCATCACAGTAACCTCCCGATCTTCGATGAGATATTATACAGATAGTCAAAACTAACTAACTGCTTTTATCCTACCACGTCCCGCACCCTTGTGCAAGAGGGTCTGCGGATGTTTGCCGCTGTAAACATTGATAGGATGCCCGCCGGGGCGGGTGCGTATCCGGCAGCTTTACAACATTGCCGACAGCCTTGTGGGCACCGTGCTCTCCATGGTGTTTTATCGTACCTCTATTTACCGGCAGGCAGAAGAAAAAACGACGCTGTAACTTTTTTGACATGGGTGAAAGCTCTTCATGTCACGATGAAACAAAGTGAACAAAATGAAAAAATAACCAAAAATGACACGGTTTTTTTGGCGGCTTTCACATAAAATGCCGGAAAATGCCCGGAAAAGTATGGACGGTTTGTGAATTGCACAACCCGCCCGGCGAGACTATAATGAATACACGCACAAAGCAGGGCCGCTTTGAAGGAAGCGCCCTGCTTTGTGCATCTATCACACGAAAAACTTCCAACAGGAGGATATTGTATTATGAAAAAGATGATCTCTCGCCGCAACTTTCTGACCGCTGCCGGTGTCGTGGCTGCTGCCGGTGTCCTGACCGCCTGCGGCGGCTCCTCCTCCAGCACTGCCGCTTCTTCCACTGCCGCTGCTTCCGGTGACACCATTAAGATCGGTGTGATGGGCCCCCTGACCGGCAACGTTTCCGTTTACGGCCAGGCCGTTGTCAACGGCGCTGCCCTGTACCTGAAGCAGGTCAACGCCGACGGCGGCATCAATGGCAAGCAGATCGAGATCCTGACCGAGGATGAGCAGGGCGATGCTACGCAGGCTGTCAACTGCTTCACCAAGATGGTGGACGAGGGCATCACCGCTCTGGTGGGCGATGTCACCACCACCCCCACTCTGGCAGTTGCTGCCGAGAGCGCAGATTACAACATGCCCATGGTCACTGCTTCCGCTACCGCTGAGGCCGTTACCTACGATGCCGAGACCGACACCGTGAACGAGAATGTCTTCCGTGCCACCTTCACCGACCCGTTCCAGGGCATCAAGATGGCCGATTATGCTTACCAGAAGCTGGGCTACACCAAGGCAGCCGTCATCTTCAAAAAGGGCGCTGACTACAACGAGGGTCTGGCTGAGAACTTCGTCAACGAGTTTGAGAGCCTGGGCGGCACCATCGTCGATCAGGAGAGCTACTCCGATGGCGACGTGGACTTCAAGACCCAGCTGACCAGCATCATGGGCAAGGGCCCCGAGACCGTGTTCTGCCCCAACTACTACGAGGAGGTGGGCCAGATCCTGTCTCAGGCTGAGAGCGTCGGCCTGAATGTTCCCTTCCTGGGCGGCGACGGCTGGGATGGCCTGGAGGGCTATGCCACTGCCGATCAGCTGAAGGACAGCTACTTCTGCGCAAACTACGCAAAGGGCTCCAGCCCCGAGTTTGAGGATGCCTACAAGGCAGAGTACGGCGAGGATTACCCCAACGGCTTTGCTCCTCTGGGCTACGATGCCGCCAAGACCGTGGTTTACGGTGTGCAGGCTGCTGAGGATGCCGGCCTGGAGGCCGGTACCGATGAGTACAAGCAGGCTGTCAACGATGCCATTGCCTCCGGCACCATCGAGGGCATCACCGGCACCTTTACCTTTGATGAGCACCACGATCCCGTCAAAAAGACTGCGATCCTGACCTATGTGGACGGCAAACCCGAACTGAAGGAAATGTTCTGATCCCGCTTCTGCGCCGCGCACCGGTGTGCGGCCTGAATGCCGGAACCAGAGAATGATGTACCCTTGCGGAGGCCGCCGGAACAGGTTGTCTCCGCTTTTTTGGTAGAAAGAAAGGAAGTGTCCATCCAATGACAGTGTTCTTTAGTCAGCTGATCAACGGCTTGTCCCTTGGCAGCATCTATGCACTGATCGCACTGGGTTACAGCATGGTGTACGGCATCATCCTGCTGCTGAACTTTGCCCACGGCGATGTCATCATGGTGGGTGCATACATGTCCTGGTTCGTTATGAACCAGCTGGGCCTTGGCCCGGTGACGGCCGTGTGCGCCACCATTATTACCTGCACCCTGCTGGGTGTGGTGATCGAAAAGGTCGCCTACACCCCGCTGCGCAACGCGCCCCGCATCTCCCTGCTGATCACAGCCATTGGTGTCTCCTTCTTCCTGGAGTACACCGCTGAGCTGGTGATGGGTTCCGGCGCAAAGGTCATCCCTTCCTACTACGGCAACAAGACCTTTATGATCGGCAGTGTGCCCCTGGGCCTGACCTCCGTGATCACACTGGTGGTCACTGTGCTGTCCATGCTGGTGCTGACCTTTCTGGTGCAGAAGACCAAGCTGGGCAAGGCCATGCGCGCTGTCTCTGAGGATATGGACGCTGCCCGCCTGATGGGCATCAATGTCAACAGTACCATCTCCTTTACCTTTGCGGTGGGCTCCGCGCTGGCCGGTATCGGCTCGGTGCTGTACTGCTGCTCCTACCCGCAGGCTACCCCCACCATGGGCTCCATGCTGGGCCTGAAAGCCTTTGTTGCCGCCGTTCTGGGCGGCATCGGCTCCATCCCGGGCGCAATGATCGGCGGCATTGCCATCGGCCTGTGCGAATGCTTCGTCTCCGCCATCGGCCTTTCCGCCTGGAAGGATGCCGTCACGTTTGCCATCCTGATCATCGTGCTGCTGTTCAAGCCCACCGGCTTCCTCGGCCGCAAGGTGCAGGAAAAGGTGTAAGGAGGGCAGGAAGATGAATAAGAACCGTAAAACGATCAAAATGCCCGTGCGCTACCTGATGAACGCGGTGCTGGTGGCTCTGCTGTTCGTGGCGCTTTCCTACCTGACCCGGAATATCCTGTCCACCTACCAGAACAAGGTGCTGATGACGGTGGGCATCAATATCATCCTGGCGGTCTCCCTGAACGTTGCCACCGGCTATCTGGGGCAGCTGCCGCTGGGCCATGCTGGTTTCATGGCTGTGGGTGCCTACACCTGCGCCCTGTTCACCAAGTTCTGCCCGCTGCCGGACGGTGTCTCCTTTGCCATCGGTCTGGTGCTGGCCTGCATCGTGGCTGGTCTGTTCGGTGTGCTCATCGGCATCCCGGCCCTGCGCCTGACCGGCGACTATCTGGCCATCCTGACGCTGGGCTTTGGCGAGATCATCCGCATCACCCTGAACAATATCGACGATGTGCTGGGCTTCAAGCTGTTCTATGGCTCCAAGGGCCTGAAGAACATCCCCAAGTACTCCAACTTCACCAACGTGTTCCTTTGCGTGGTCATCACCTGCTTCCTGATCCACGCTATGATGAAGAGCCGCCACGGTCGTGCCGTATTGGCCATCCGCGACAATGAGATCGCCGCCGAGAGCTGTGGCATCCAGACCACCTACTACAAGGTCATGGCCTTTGCCTTCTCCGCTGCCTTTGCGGGTCTGGCAGGCGGCCTGTATGCCTGCTACATCGGCGTGCTGAACCCCTCCACCTTCGGCTTTATGAAGTCCATCGAGATCCTGGTCATGGTGGTTCTGGGCGGCATGGGCTCCATGCTGGGCTCCATCCTCTCTGCAACGGTCCTGACCATCCTGCCTGAGGCGACCCGCAGCTTCGACAGCTACCGCATGGTCATCTACTCGCTGGTGCTGATCCTGATGATGATCTTCCGCCCGGGCGGACTGCTGGGCAGCTACGATTTCTCCATGAGCCGCCTTGTGGAGCGTGTCCTGTTTGGCAAGAAAAAGAAGGAGGGTGCAGACCATGAGTGAGTTCCAGACCAGACTGAACAGCGTCCCCTCCGGCGGCTTCCTGACGGACCGCGATAAGGACAAAAAGCCCATTCTGGATGTCCGTGAGCTGGGCATCGATTTCGGCGGTCTGACCGCCGTGGATGGCTTCAACCTGATGATCGGCCGCAACGAGATCACCGGCCTGATCGGCCCCAACGGTGCCGGTAAGACCACGGTGTTCAACCTGCTGACCAATGTTTACCAGCCCACCCGCGGCTCCATCCTGATCGATGGAATGCCCACGGCGGGCAAAAAGACCTATCAGGTCAACCGGATGGGCGTGGCCCGCACCTTCCAGAACATCCGTCTGTTCAAGGAAATGAGCGTCATCGACAACATCAAGGTCGGCCTGCATGAGTCCATGAAGTACGATCTTGCTTCTTCGCTGATCCGCCTGCCCAACTACTGGAAAGAGGAAAAGCACTGCACCGAGCGTGCTTTTGAGCTGCTGGACATTTTCCACATGGCAGATATGGCCTATACGCAGGCCGGCAGCCTGCCCTATGGTGCACAGCGCCGTTTGGAGATCATGCGTGCGCTGGCCACAAGCCCCAAGCTGCTGCTGCTGGATGAGCCTGCCGCGGGTATGAACCCCTCGGAGACCGCTGAGCTGACCGAGACCATCCGCCGCATCCGCGATGAGTTCAACATCGCCGTGCTGCTGATCGAGCATGACATGAGCCTGGTCATGGGCATCTGCGAGGGCATCGCGGTGCTGAACTTCGGCCGCATCATCGCCAAGGGCACCCCGGATGAGATCCGCAACAATCCCCAGGTCATCGAGGCCTACCTGGGCAAGAAGGAGGGCTGAACCGATGGCAGAAACGATGCTGAAAGTTGATAACATCAACGTCTATTACGGCAACATCCACGCAGTCAAGGATGTTTCGTTTGAGGTGCACGAGGGCGAGATCGTGACCCTGATCGGTGCCAACGGTGCCGGTAAGTCCACCACCCTGAAAACCATCTCCGGCCTGCTCCACCCCAAAACGGGCGACATCCTGTACAAGGGCAAGAGCATCAAGGGCGTGCGCGCCCATAAGATCGTGGAGGCCGGTCTGGCACAGGTGCCGGAGGGCCGCCATGTGTTCCTGCACATGACCGTGGAGGAAAACCTGGATATGGGGGCCTACACCCAGCCAGCTTCCACCATTGCGGCCAACAAGGAAAAGGTGTTCACCCTCTTCCCCCGCCTGAAGGAGCGCCGCAGGCAGCTGGCGGGCACCATGTCCGGCGGCGAGCAGCAGATGCTGGCCATGGGCCGTGCCCTGATGAGCAACGCCTCCATGCTGATGCTGGATGAGCCCTCCATGGGCCTTTCCCCGCTGCTGGTGCAGGAGATCTTTGATATCATCCGCGATATCCACAAGGAAGGTATGACCATCCTGCTGGTGGAGCAGAACGCACAGATGGCCCTTTCCGTGGCCGACCGCGCCTATGTTCTTGAGACAGGCCACGTGGTCATGGATGGCACCGGTGCAGAGCTGCTGACCAATGAGCGCGTCCGCAACGCTTATCTGGGCGGCTGAGACCGCGGCTGTAGAACGCAAAAACAATACGCCCGCCGGGCGGTACGAGAAGTACCACACCCGGCGGGCGTTGTTCTGTCTGTAAGGGAATTATTCCGGCGCTTTCATGCTTTCCACCATGCTGATCTGGCGGACATGGCGGCGCATGAGCAGGCAGACGGCAAAGTTGAAGAGCATGGTGAGCGCCACGCTGAACACAAAGCTGCGGGGGGCAATGGAACGGATGAACATCATCTGGTCCATTTCCACAGTGCGGATGATGAACTGGTGCAGGGGAATGCCCACCACCAGACCCACCAGGGAGCCGATGAGAGAGAGCAGGTCGATCTCCCGGAAGATGTAGCGGTAGACCTCCTTGTCATAGAATCCCAGCACCTTGATGGTGGCAAGCTCCTTTTTGCGCTCGCCCAGGTTGACGCTGATGAGGTTGTAGAGCACCACGGCGGCCAATGCGGCAGCGCAGACGATGACCAGCATGACCACATAGTTCAGGCAGCCGATCAGGCCATCGAACATCTGGGTGGTGTCCTCGATGAAGGAGACGGAGCTGACATAGTTGCAGGCCAGAATGGAGGAGGAGAGGGAGGCGCGGGCTGCATCGGTGGGGCAGTCGGTCTGACCGTAAACGGCGTTCCAGGCGGGCAGAGCACCGCCGTTCAGCGTTTTGAGCTGCGCCTGCGAGAGGTACAGCCGGGTAAAGACATAGTTTTCGGTGATGCCGGTCAGGGTCAGGGACCTGCGCCCGCCGTCGGTGGTCTCCACCTCAAAGCTGTCGCCCACCGAAAGCCCCAGCTTTTCAGCGGTCTTTTCGGTCAGAATGACGCTGGAATCGTCAAAGGCAATGGCCTTGTGGCCCTGCCGGGTGCGGAAGGTGAAGTACTCGGTCATCTGGCTTTCGTCTGCGGCGGCAACCAGGCTGACGGTCTCTTTTTCCCCCGCGGCGTTGTAAAGGGTGACGCTCTTGGTGTAATAGCGGCCCCAGCTGGTGATCCCGCTGCTGGAATCCAGCAGGTCGGCCAGACCGTTCTCCATAGTCAGCGCCTTTTCGTCGCTCAGGGAGATGGTCAGGTCGGCGTGGGTCAGCTCGGTGGTCTGCTTGGTCAGCATGGGCAGCAGGGAATCCTGGATGCCGAAGCCGATGAGGAGCAGGGCCGTGCAGCCCGCCACGCCCAGAACGGTCATAAAGAAGCGCTTTTTATAGCGGAACAGGTTGCGGGCGGTGGTTTTCTGGGAGAAGCTCATCCGCTTCCACAGCGGGGTGAGATATTCAAGGAGGATGCGCTTGCCCGCTGCAGGCGCACGGGGCAGCAGCAGGGCGGCGGATTTTTCCTTGAGGCTGGCGCGGCAGGCCTGCAGGGTGGCAAGGCCGATGACCGCCGCGCTGAGGGCCATGCTGCCCAGTGCCAGGCCCGGGTAGAAGTGCAGGGTAAAGGTGGGGAGGGAGAACATCATGGTGCGGTAGGCGTACCAGAAGATGGTGGGGAACACCACAAAGCCCACGGCAATGCCCACGATGCTGCCCAGAACGCTGGCGGCAATGCCATAGAGTAAGTACTTGCCTGCAATGCTGGCGTTGGAGTAGCCCAGCGCCTTGAGGGTGCCCATCTGCAGGCGGTTCTCGTCCACCATGCGGGTCATGGTGGTGGAAGCTACCAGCGCCGCCACCAGGAAGAAGAACACCGGGAACACCCGGGCAATGGCAGCCATCCGGTCGGCATACTGTTCCAGCGTGACAAGGCTCAGGGTGCTGCCGCGGTCCAGCACATACCACTCGCCGTTCTGGATGTCCGCAATCTTCTCTTCCGCATCGTTGATCTGCTGCTGGCCTTCGGCGAGTTTCTGCTCCGCATCGGCCTTCTGGGTCTCGTATTCGGTGCGGGAAGCGTTCAGCTGTTCCTGACCGGACTGGTACTGTGCCCAGCCCTCATCCAGCTGGGCGCGGGCGGCCTCAAACTGGGTGTAGGCGGTGGCAGTACCGGTGCTCAGCTGGAGCTGGCCCTGCAGCAGCTGCACCTTCATGCTGCGCAGGGCGGCTTTGGCTTCGGTGACAAGGTCGGTGTTGGAGAGGTTGGGTGAGGAGATGAGCCCTTTGGCATACATCTGCTGCTTGCCGGCATCCAGCTGGGCCTGATAACCGTCCAGCTGGCCCTTGATGTTATCGTAGGCGGCCTGCGCCTTGGCGAGCGCGTCCCGCAGCTCGGTGTATTCCTCGTCCTCGGGCTCGGCCTCATCCAGAGCCTTTTGGGCATTGTTCAGGGCGGTCTCGGCATAGCCCAGCAGGGGGTCAGCCACCTGTTTCAGGTTGACCAGCAGCTGGATCTGCTGAAGCTGATCCTCAAATTCCAGCACCTGCTCTTCGCTGCTCACCAGCGTGGCGGCACCGCTCTGCATGGTATCGGGCAGGGCGGCCTTCTGGGCGGCAAGCTCGGCTTCGCCTGCGTCCAGCTGGGCCTTGGCGGCATCCAGCTCCCGCTGCGCGTCGGTCAGCTTCTGCTCGGCTTGTGCAAACTGGCGCTCGGCCTCGGCCTTCTGCTCGCTGTAGGTCTGTTTGGCATCGTCCAGCTGGGTGGTGGCATCCTCGATAAGCTGGGCCCGGCGGGCCACACAGTGCTCCCTGCTGATGGCATCCAGCCGGTCAGCCACAGTATCCACAGCGGTCTGGTATTCATCACTGTAATTGTCATACTGTGCGGCATCTGCTACCTTGAGATAACAGACGGTATAATAATCTGCGGTCAATTCACCGTCCTGCACGAACACAAGAGCATCCAGGATGCCATCACCGACGGTGCTGGTCTCTTGGGTGGCAGAAAAATATTGGGGGTCCTGCACCTGGCCCACCACGGTATATTCGGTGCGGCGGATGTCCTCGGTATCCTCGGGCAGGGTGACCACGGTGCCCAGCGGGACAGGGTCAGCGTGGCCCAGCACCTGCACCACACACTCGTTGGCGGTTTCGGGCATCCGGCCCTCCAGCAGAGTCAGGCGGTTCATATTGGCCTCGGTATCCGCAGCCGGGTCGGCGGGAAGCTGCTGCACCCGCAGCACGGCTCCGTCGGTAGAGCTTGACCAGCGGCCCTCGGTGTCCAGATACTTCACGGGCATCACGGCGCTCACGCCCTCCGTGGCGGCAATGGCGGAGAGATCCGATTCCGAAAGGCCCAGCGTGGAGAGCACCCGCAGGTCGAACACATTTTGCTGGACATAGTACTTCTGTCCGGCGGTGCGCATACTGGGGGCAAAGCTGACCAGACCTGTCAGCATCATCACGCCCAGCGCCACGATGCCAAACAGGGAAAGGAACCGGTTCAGGTTGCTCCGGAAGTCACGCCGGATATTTTTACGATAGCTTTTCTGCATAGCGGTCACCACTCGATCTGTTCCACCGGCACCGGGTGTTCGTTGACCTTGTTGGACAGGATCTGTCCGCTCTTGACCTGGATGATCCGGTCCGCCATGGCCGTCAGGGCCGTGTTGTGGGTAATGACGATGACGGTGCGCCCTGTTTCGCGGCAGGTGCGCTGGAGCAGGGCCAGCACCTGCTTGCCGGTCTTGTAGTCCAGCGCACCGGTGGGCTCATCACAGAGCAGGAGCTTGGGGTTCTTGGCCAGCGCCCGGGCAATGGAAACGCGCTGCTGCTCGCCGCCCGAAAGCTGGGCAGGGAAGTTGTTGAGCCGCTCGCCCAGACCCACGCTTTCCAGCGTGGCGGCGGGGTCCAGCGGATCACGGCAGATCTCGCTGGCCAGCTCCACATTTTCCAGTGCAGTCAGATTCTGCACCAGATTGTAGAACTGGAACACGAAGCCTACGTCGTACCGGCGGTAGGTGGTGAGCTCTTTTTCGGAAAAATGGCTCACATCCTGCCCATCCAGCCAGACATGGCCCTCGTCGCAGGTGTCCATGCCGCCCAGAATGTTCAGCAGGGTGGTCTTGCCTGCACCCGAGGGACCCACAATGATGCAAAACTCGCCCTTGTCTACATAAAAATTCAGGTGATCGGCCGCCGCAATGCGGACACTGCCGGTCTGATAATATTTGGAAACATCCTCAAACTGCACAAAATGTTCCATATGCTGCTCCTTGCCTTGAAAAAATTATTGTTCCATCCTAACTATAACATATTTTGCAGCAGGTTTGCAGGGGCAGAGCGCTGGAATTTGCAAAAAGTTAACAGGTCGTATCAAGGATAAAGTCAACGGTCTGCTCGATCTGGAATTTTGCGAAATACCCCTCTTCCAGCGGGATCCACCGGGCGGTGAAGCCGGAATAGCGTTCTCCCTCCCGCGCCAGCAGGCGGCGGGCCTGCTCTTCCTTGGAGCAGGTGACGAAAACCTTCAGATCGTAACAGTCCGCAAGGGTGGGGTGGCAGCTGTAACTGCCCTCCACGATGACCAGCGGCTGGGGCGCAAAGCATTGTTCCGGCAGGTAGGCACCCGCCCGGCAGGAGTAGGCACGGTAGGGAATCGCCTGCCCGGCCCGGGCGGGGGTGAGCACCTGGGCACGCAGACGCTCCAAGTCCATGTTGGCGCAAGGGATCTGCTCCCAGTTTGCCACACGGCTGGCTGGGGGAAGATAGAAGTCATCGGTATGCACCGTGATGCTCTGGGGAAACTGCCGGGCCAGCTGTGCCGCCAGCGTGGTTTTGCCGCTGCCGCACCGGCCGTCCAGCGCCACCAGCACCGGGTGATCGGGATGGGCAGAGAGAAAATTGGAGAGTTTTTCCACGAGAGGGGAAAGGGTGGTTGAAATCATAATTCCTTCTTAAACGTCAGATTTTTGTATTCGGTCTGAGAGCCGCTTCGGCGGAAGATTCCATTTTCAGTGGGCGTGAAACCTAGTGCACGCATCACACCGCAGGAACCGGCATTTTCAGCGGCAACATCGGCCAGAACGTTTTTTATACCGTTCTGTGCACCGAACTGCACCAGAGCGTTTACCATTTCTTTGGCATAACCCTTGCGCCAGCAGGTAGGGTGGATGCAGTAACCGATATCCCAGCAGCTGCCGCCATCCTTGACCACAGCACAGCAGGTACCAATGGGCTGGTGGGTGACTTTGTCCTCTGCAATGACATAATAGCAGTCGGTGCTGTCGCTCAGGCTGCGGAGCAATTCCATATATTTGTTCAGGTCATCGATATCGTCCAGCACCGGGTCGGACAAATATTTTCCGGTGATGGGGTCACCCCAGATGCAGAGTGCAAACCCGGCATCCCGAGCTTCCTGCGGGCGCAGGCGAAGCCGGGCGGTTTCAAAAGGCGTGAAAGTCATATCGTTTCCTCCAAAGGTGATATACAAGAAATACTTTTGTCGATTTGCGAAAATATGAGATCGTATGCGTGGGCAGGGAGAGGATGGCGAGGCATCCAAAAATCAAACAGTGCTTTTAACTCTTTAGAATCTCCATAGAGCTGTTTGACTTGTTTGTAAGCAAATGTATTGGCATCGACTTCGTGCGGCTGACCAAGATATAGGTTGGTAAAATAATCTTCATTGCCATCCAATTTGCAGGAGATGTAATGGCCATTTACCAGCTTATAGCATGTACCATCATAGCCAATGACATATTGAAGGCTTCGGTGTATTTCGGAACCGAAGTGTTCCGGACAGAGATACTGCGATGCGTGACGCAGTTCGTGAAACAGAAAAAATGCTTTCTCATAGTCAGGTTTGGCGTTCAGATGCTCTGCATTGATGAACACAGTTTTGCTTGCAGGGTCAAATGTTCCGCAAGCGGTCTCATAATCAGAGGGCATATCAAAGGATAAGTGCAGATCAAGGGAGCGTTCTTTACAATAATCATCAAAGAAGTGCTTGTAATCAAAGATTGATGGCATAGGTTTATATCCGGCCTTTCCTTGACAAAATAAAGGAAATTGACTATACTACAAATAGAAAAGGCGCTGATCCACATCGGTCAGCTTTCCTTCCCGAGAATCAAAAAAGATTGACTGTCAGGTTTGGTACGCTGAGGCAGTCAATCTTTTTTGCTATCATCGTTTTTCTTCTGCGAAAACTTATCCATGACCTCAAGAGTCAGGCGGACCACATCCACAATCAGGCTCAGCAAGCCAAGCATGAAAGTGAGCAGTGCCAGAGTTTCCAACAGCATCATTCGACATCCCTCCCTTCGCCATCAGGCTCCGGGAAGTTTCCTTCAAAAAAGTTCCGTCCCCGGTATCCTGCTTTATTCCATGTAGGAAGAATCAGCGATACGGGATTGGAAAGCATGACCACCAATGATGCAGACAGCGCCTTCGCCGCCTTTGCGGGCGGCTGACTATACTATACCATGAATTTCGACACGCCGCAACACGCGCAAAAAGTTTGATGCAGAAAACTTGTCAAAACCCCTTGACACCACCCCAATGCTGTGGTAAGATAATGCCACGTTAGAAATAACTAACCACAAAGCGGTCAGCAGGCAAATGGCCTGTGCCGCATTCTTTTAGAGTTTGAGGTTAGAAATATCTAACTACTGCACCTGCATAGAATGCGGTGCAGCGGGGAACGCTGTTCCTCAAATGGATAAAAGCGGAGGGAAAGCAGCCATGGAGCGTAATTTTGAGACCGTGATGATCGAACAGTGCGCGCCGGTGCTGGCAGGGCTGAAGCCTGCCGGGCTGTTCCGCTATGAGACCCGGGACTGCGCCGACCTGACCGCCCGGGTGCACCGCTGGAATGACCAGCTGGGGGAGAAGGGGCTGAAGGTCCGGGTCCTCAAGGGCTGTGCTCAAACCCACCGGTATCTCATTTATGTTTACCGCGAGAGCCGCCTGCGTCAGGTGTTGGCCGATGAGGCGGTGCAGGAGTTCCTGCAACGCGAGGGCTATGCCCTGCCGGAGGATGCTTCCGATTGTGACGGTATGCTGCGGCAGCTGTCCCGGCGGCTGTGCTGCGAAGCCGATTTTCCCCATGAGATCGGTGTGTTTCTTGGTTATCCGCTCACCGATGTGGTGGGCTTTATCGAAAATCAGGGCCGCAACTTCACCTGCTGCGGCTGCTGGAAGGCTTACGGCGACCCCGATGCCGCCGCGCGCCATTTTGCCCAGTTGAACAAGTGCACCAGAGTATATCTGCGCCTGTTCCACGAGGGTACCCCCATTTTCCGCCTTGCTGTGGCGGCTTGACAAGTCATTCTCTACCAATACTCTCTTTTTATCCTGGCACCCACCGGAACAAACCACGCTCCGGTGGGAAGAAATCCTCCTTTTGACACGCGGCCGTCCGTTGCAGCCTTGACTACTGCACCGGGCGGCTGTGTCATTTTCAAACAGAAAAAATGACGGTAAAATGTAAACAATGGCTAACTTTTACTCAGGAATTTGAGTTAGTTGTTGTTGATTGTGATAAAAAAACTGGGATATTTGGGCAGAAAAACTGTTTGTTCATATAAACTAACTTTTAATGATGAAAAAACTGTTGACAACAAAGGTTAGTAAGCGTAAACTATCTATGCTGATAGTTCCGACTGACTAACCCCTCCGGTGCATCAGCAGCCCACAAACAGTATGAAAAAGGGAGTGGAATGTTATGATGCCTCTGACAATGGCGAAGGCGGGCGAGACCGTCACCATTAAGAAGATCACCGGCAAAGATGAAGTCCGCCTGCATCTGGCAGAGCTTGGTTTTGTGGTGGACAGCGAAGTGACCGTGGTCAACGAGATCGCAGGCAACCTGATCGTACAGGTCAAGGAAAGCCGCCTGGCACTCGACAGGACGATGGCAAATCGCATTATGATCGGCTGAACAGCGCAGCACGCTGTTTGGGACCTGCTCCGACACTGGAATGGTCTCTGAATAAAGACAAGTAGAGGAGGAAATTTGCATGAAAACTCTGAAGGACGTGAAGGTCGGCGAGACCTGCACCGTGGCACGCCTGCATGGCGAAGGCCCGGTCAAGCGCCGCATCATGGACATGGGCATCACCAAGGGTGTTGAGATCTATGTCCGTAAGGTGGCACCTCTGGGCGACCCCATGGAGCTGACCGTGCGCAACTACGAACTGAGTGTGCGCAAGGCCGACGCTGAAATGATCGAAGTGGTTTGATTCCAAAGAGAGGAAAGGACACGCAATGAGTATTAAAATTGCACTGGCCGGTAACCCGAACTGCGGCAAGACTACCCTGTTCAATAACCTGACCGGCTCCAACCAGTACGTTGGCAACTGGCCCGGCGTTACCGTGGAAAAGAAGGAAGGCAAGCTGAAGGGCGATAAGGACGTCATCATCCAGGACCTGCCCGGCATCTACTCCCTGTCTCCCTACACGCTGGAGGAGGTCGTCTCCCGTACTTACCTGGTCAAGGAGAAGCCCGATGCCATCCTGAACATCATCGATGGCACCAACATTGAGCGCAACCTCTACCTGACCACCCAGCTGATCGAGCTGGGCATCCCCGTTGTTATGGCGGTCAACATGATCGATCTGGTCCGCAAGAACGGCGATAAGATCGACCTGAAGAAGCTGAGCAGCGAGCTGGGCTGCCAGGCAGTTGAGATCAGCGCACTGAAGGGCGAGGGCACCGAGGCTGCTGCCAAGGCTGCGGTTGCCGCTGCCCAGAAGCAGAAGGCCGGTGAGCTGCCCCACGTCTTTACCGGCAGTGTGGAGCATGCCATTGCACACATCGAGGAGTCCATTCAGGGCAAGGTCGATGACCGCTTCCTGCGCTGGTACGCGGTCAAGCTGTTCGAGCGGGATGAGAAGGTCGTGGAAGAGCTGAAGCTCGACAAGGCTCTGGCTGACCACATTGATGAGCACATCAAAGACTGCGAGAAGGAGATGGACGATGATGCGGAGAGCATCATCACCAACCAGCGCTACTCCTACATCAACGGTGTCGTTGACAAGGCCGTCAAGAAAAAGGCCCGTGTGGAGCACCTGACTGCTTCTGACAAGATCGACCAGATCGTGACCAACCGTGTGCTGGCTCTGCCCATCTTCGCGCTGGTCATGTTCCTGATGTACTCCCTGTCCATGGGCACCTCCATTGCAGATGGCGGCTGGGCTATCGGCACCTTTGCGACCGACTGGACCAACGATGTCCTGTTTGGTGAGATCGTGCCGGGCGCGCTGGGCGGCTTCCTGGAGAGCATCGGTGTGGCAGGCTGGCTGTACGGCCTGATCATGGACGGTATCGTTGCCGGTGTCGGCGCGGTGCTGGGCTTCGTTCCCCAGATGCTGGTCCTGTTCTTCCTGCTGTCCATCCTGGAGGATGTGGGCTATATGTCCCGTGTCGCCTTCATCATGGACCGTATCTTCCGCCGTTTCGGCCTGTCCGGCAAGAGCTTCATCCCCGTGCTGGTCGGTACCGGCTGCGGCGTGCCCGGTGTTATGGCTTCCCGTACCATCGAGAACGAGCGTGACCGCCGTATGACCATTATGACCACCTGCTTCATCCCCTGCGGCGCTAAGATGCCCATCATCGGCCTGATCGCAGGTGCAATGTTCGGTGGTTCCTCTCTGGTTGCTGTTTCCGCTTACTTCATCGGCATGGCTGCCATCATTTGTTCCGGTGTTATTCTGAAGAAGACCAAGCTCTTCGCTGGCGACCCCGCACCCTTCGTTATGGAGCTGCCCGCTTACCATGTGCCTGCATGGGGCAACGTTTTCCGTGCCACCTGGGAGCGCGGCTGGTCCTTCATCAAGCGTGCCGGTTCCGTCATTCTGGCAGCTACCGTTGTGCTGTGGTTCCTGCAGGGCTTCGGTTTCGAGAATGGTGCCTTCGGCATGGTCGAGGATCAGGACAACTCCGTCCTGGCCGCTATCGCTACCAAGATCGCCTGGATCTTCGCTCCTCTGGGCTTCGGCAACTGGCGTGCAACCGTTGCTTCCGTCTCTGGTCTGATCGCAAAGGAGAACGTGGTTGGCACCTTCGGTGTTCTGTATCACTTCGGCGGCGAGCTGTCTGAGAACGGTGATGAGATCTGGGCAGCAGTTGCGCAGGATTACACCGCTCTGTCCGCTTACGCCTTTATGATCTTCAACCTGCTGTGCGCTCCCTGCTTCGCTGCTATGGGCGCGATCAAGCGTGAGATGAACAACGGCAAGTGGACTGCCATCGCCATCGGTTATATGTGCGCTCTGGCTTACTGCGCGGCTCTGGTCGTGTACCAGATCGGTGGTCTGATCACCGGTGAGGTTGGCTTCAACTTCTTCACCATCGTGGCAATCGTGATTTTTGCCGCATTCCTGTACCTGATGTTCCGCCCCAACAAGTACGTTGGCGACAACGAGGTCAAGATCGACGTTTCCAAGATCAAGTAAGATCATCTGTCCAGTTTGAAAGGGTGTGTTCTGTATGATGGAATTCCTGGCCACGAACTTTAATCTGCCTACCATTATTGTAGGTGCTATCGTGTTTGGCGGTGTGGGCTGGGCCACATGGCACTCCCACAAGCATGGCGGCTGTGGGGGCTGCGGCGAAGGCGGCTGCAATGGCAATTGCGGCGGCTGCAGCGGCTGCCACTGATCAGTAAAAACCGCTGGGCGCGGGTCGAACATCCAATCGGCCCGCGCCCTTTTTTAGAATGAAAAAAGTTAGCTTTGGATAACACTGGAAGCGGCTTACATTATTATAGGAGAGAGTGATACTATGGAACTGACAGCAGCCCATCTGCGGTATCTCCTGGCCATCTATGAGGTCTCCCAGACGCATCTGGATATCTGCTCCCGCAGCATTGCCGAAAAGCTGAACGTGACCAAGCCCAGCGTGGTGCGCATTATGAACCTGCTGATGGATCGGGGCATGATCGTGAAGGAACACTATGGCAAGATCTATCTGACCGATCGGGGCATCTTTGTGGCAAAGGCGGTCAGGGCTCAACTGGAAACGGTGCTGACGCATTTTCCGCCCGTGCGCATCGACATGACCGAGGAGGAACGCTATAATGCCGCTTTGGCCCTGACTTCGGCCCTGCCCGAACGGGCTTTTACCGGCGAATATGACCGCCTGTTCGGCCCGGATGAATCTGAAAAGGAGAACGCTTCGTGATCAACAAGAAACTGCTTTCCTTCGATCGGAAGGCCCTGCACTATGTGGGGCTGAACGTGCTGTTCCAGTGGCTGGGGATGCTGTGCAATGTGGTGCTGGTGATGACGGTATCCCGCCTCATCGGCGGCGTGTTTGCGGGCAGCCTGACCGGCAATGCCCTCTGGCAGGGGATGCTGCTCTGCCTGCTGACTGTGCCGGTGCGCTATGGCCTTACCCTCTGCGCCTCCGATATGAGCGACCGGGCTTCCAAGGATGTCAAGCGCACCCTGCGCAGCAGCATCTATGCAAAGCTCACCCGGCTGGGGGCCGGTTACAGCGAGACGGTGGCCACCAGTGAAGCCGTGATGCTGGCCAGCGAGGGTGTGGAGCAGATCGACACCTACTTTGCAAAGTATCTGCCCCAGCTGTTTTACAGCCTGCTGGCCCCGGTGACCCTGTTTGTGCTGCTGGTGGGCGTGCACGCGCGCTCGGCCATCCTTCTGCTGTGCTGTGTGCCGCTCATCCCCCTGTCCATTGTGGCGGTGCAGAAGTTTGCAAAGAAGCTGCTGGCGAACTACTGGGGCGAGTACACCACCCTGGGTGACAGCTTTCTGGAGAATATCCAGGGCCTGACCACCCTGAAGATCTATCAGGCAGACGGTTGGAAGCACGAGGAGATGAATGCCCAGGCCGAGCGGTTCCGCAAGATCACGATGAAGGTGTTGACCATGCAGCTGAACAGCGTGACCCTGATGGACCTGATGGCCTACGGCGGTGCGGGTCTGGGCATCATCAGCGCGGCATCGGCCTTTGCCAAGGGCCAGCTCAGCCTGACCAGCGCCCTGACCATCCTCCTGCTGGCGGCGGATTTCTTCCTGCCCCTGCGCCTGCTGGGCAGCTACTTCCACATTGCCATGAATGGCGCGGCTTCGGCTGAGAAGATCTTCAGGCTGCTCTCTGCCCAGGAGCCTGAAGATGGTGAAAAGACCGCCGACCCGGCCGACAGCACCCTTGCGCTGGAGCATGTCACTTTTGGTTACGAGAAGGAGCGCACCATCCTGCACGATGTGTCCCTGACCATCCCGCAGGGCAGCTTTGTCTCGCTGGTGGGCGAAAGCGGCTGCGGCAAGAGCACCATAGCGGCCATCCTGTCCGGTGCCCGCACCGCGACGGAGGGAGAGGTCACGCTGGGCGGCATCCCGGTCAGCGAATGGAAGCAGGCCGACCGCCTGCGCCTGCTGACACTGGTGCCCCACAATGCGGCCATCTTCAAGGGCACGGTGGAAGCCAACCTCCGGATGGCCCGGCCCGATGCAGCCGAAGCCGAGCTCTGGGCGGCGCTGGAGCAGGTGAACCTTGCAGACTTCTGCCGCAGCCAGAGCGGCCTTGCAACGGCGCTCCACGAGGGCGGCTCCAACCTGTCCGGCGGGCAGCGCCAGCGCCTTGCCATGGCCCGTGCCCTGCTGCATGATTCACCCATCTATGTGTTCGACGAGGCGACCTCCAATGTGGATGCCGAGAGCGAGAACGATATCATGAAAGCCATCCACAGCCTGGCGGGAAAGAAAACAGTGATCCTGATCTCCCACCGTCTGGCCAATGTGGTAGACAGCGACTGCATCTATGTGCTGGAGGCAGGCCGCATCGCCGAGCAGGGAACGCACAACGACCTGCTGGCGGCACAGGGGGTGTACAGCCGCCTGTACAACGCCCAGAAACAGCTGGAAGACCTTGGGGAGGTGAGCGCATGAACAACACAAAACACCGCAGTCCGTTTGCCATTGCCGCACGGCTGATCGTGCTGGTCCGGCCCATGCTGCCCATCATGCTGGCAGCCATTGTCATGGGTGTCATCGGCCACTTCTGCGCCACCTTTATCACGATCTTCGGCGGCTTTGCCCTGCTCACGGCGGCAGGCCTGCCCAGCCCGCTGGCAGGCGTGAGCACGGCCTTTGTCTGCATCCTTGTCTTTGCCCTGCTGCGCGGCGTGCTGCGCTACGCAGAGCAGGCCTCCAACCACTATATCGCCTTCAAGCTGCTGGCCCTCATCCGGGATAAGGTATTCAGCGCGCTCCGCCGCCTGACCCCCGCCAAACTGGAGGGCCGTGACCGGGGCGACCTGATCTCTCTGATCACCGCCGACATCGAGCAGCTGGAGGTGTTCTATGCCCACACCATTTCGCCGGTCTGCATCGCGATCCTCTGTGTGACCGGCATGACCTGCTTTACGGCCAGTTATCATATTCTGCCTGCACTGGTGCTGCTGGCAGGCTATCTGCTGGTGGGCATTGCTCTGCCGGTGTGGTCTGCCAGACGGGGCGACAAAGCCGCCCGCGAGTACCGGCAGGCCCTGGCCGACACCAACAGCTATCTGCTGGAAAGCCTGCGCGGTCTGCGGGATATCCTGCAGTACCAGAACACCGCCGCGCGTGCCGAGGGCATCACGGCCCACAGCGAGACGCTGGGGGAGAAGCAGAAGGCCATGAAGTACCGCGAGGGCGTGACTGTGGGTGCCGCCAACACTCTCATCGTGCTGACGGCGCTGGCTGTGCTGGGGGTAAGCATCCGGCTGTATCAGAACGGCCAGCTGGGCGCAGAGGGAGTGCTGGTCTGCACCCTGTCGGCCCTGAGCTCCTTTGGCCCGGTGGTGGCGCTGGCCAACCTCGGTGCCAGCCTGACCCAGGTGTTCGCCAGTGCCGACCGCGTTCTTGACCTGCTGGACGAGGACCCCGTGACTGCCGATGTGACCGACGGCGCTGATACCGTCTTTACCGGTGCACAGGCTGAGCATGTCAGCTTTGCCTACGCCAGGGAAGAGGTGCTCCACGACCTGAGCCTGACCATCCCGGAAAAGAAAATCGTGGGCATTACGGGCCGTTCCGGCAGCGGCAAATCCACCTTTCTGCGGCTGCTCATGCGCTTCTGGGATGTGAGCGGCGGCACCATCCGGTTTGGTGAACGTGATATCCGCACCGTGAACACTGCCGCCCTGCGCGCCCAGGAAAGTCTTGTGACCCAGGAAACGGAGCTGTTTGACGATACCATAGAAAACAACATCCGGATCGCCCGGCGCGATGCCACCCGTGCCGAGGTGGAGGCTGCCTGCAGAAAGGCCGCGCTGGATGGCTTTATCAACAGCTTGCCCAAGGGATATGATACCCCTGTGGGCGAGCTGGGCGGTGCACTCTCCGGCGGTGAGCGCCAGCGCATCGGTGTGGCCCGTGCCTTCCTGCACGATGCACCCTTTCTCCTGCTGGACGAGCCTACCTCCAATCTGGACAGCCTGAACGAAGGGATCATCCTCAAGGCCGTGCGGGATGAGTGCAGGGAAAAGACCGTCCTGCTGGTCTCCCATCGCAGATCCACCATGGCCGTGGCCGACCTGAGCTTCTCGGTAGAGAGCGGACGGCTGAGCTGAGAAAACCGGATATCAAGCAAAAAAGACGCGCTCTGTGATGAGCGCGTCTTTTTTGTGTGCAGGGAGAAATTTACTGCTTGCGTGCAAACACGATGCCGATGGTACCGGGGCCGGAATAGCCGCCGATGGTGGTGCCGATGTCGGTCTCGTAGACATTCTCAAAATTGCCGTACTGCCGCAGTCCGGCCTTGATGGCCTCCATGCAGCCGGGCTTCGCCTGGGTGGAAGAGATGAACACCATGCTGCGGTCGATGTCCTCCCGGTTCGCCAGCTGGTCGGTGATGTACTTGCCCACGCAGATGGGCAGACTGCCCCGGTATTTCCGCACGACTTTCAGTTCACCATCGATGACGGCCAGGCTGGGCTTGATGCCCAGAATGTTGGCCCCGAAGGCCAGCACGCCGGAGCAGCGGCCGCTTTTGGCCATGTAGTCTAGCTGGTTGAGCACAAAGCTCAACTCGACCCGCTTGGCAAGGCCCTGTAAGCGCATGGAAATGTTCTTGGGCGGCAGGCCGTCAGCGGCCCACTTGGCTGCCTGCAGGACGAGATAGCCCTGCCCGGTGCAGATATTCTCGCTGTCCACAACATAGACGTTGCCGAACTCCTGCGCCGCCAGCCGGGCGTTCTGGAAGCAGGAGGAGAATTTGGAGCCGACATTGATGTGGATGACGGCATCGTAGTCTCTGGCAAAGGGGGCGAGGAAGTCGGTGTATTCCACCAGATTGGGGGCGGCGGATTTGGGCATTTTGCCGCCGTTCTGGGCATGGGCGAATACATCGGCGGGGTGGATGGTAACGCCGTCCAGATAGCTTTCCTCCCCCATGAGGATGTGCATGGGGATCAGGCTGATGTTCCACTGCCGGAGCAGCGCTTCGGACAGATCGCAGGTGCTGTCCGCAGTGATCTTGATGTTCAAAATGAGATTCCTCTTTTCCAGCCGCGCGTCCGGCGGCAGCGTGATAGTTCAAAATTCGCCACTATCATACCACAAATACTTCAAAATTGTTAGCTATCAAGCCGATAAAAAATGTAAATCTTTTATGAAGTGTGCAAAAGGGGCGAAAATCCATGGGATATCTGTACAGTTGTCACAAAAATGTGCCGGAGTTTCTGGTTCTTTCCGAAAATTCGCTCGGAACTGTTTATTTTGTCGGCCAAAAATTATATAATAAGTAGTACCCAAGAATTAAGATGGATTCGGTCTGCCTTGCGGCCGTTTGTTTATTGGAGGTTTGCCTGCTTATGTTCGTTACTGATTATACCATGCATCTGCTGGATAATGTAAAAAAGATCCACTTCATCGGCTGCGGCGGCAGCGGTATGTATCCGCTGATCCAGATCCTCACTGCCAAGGGATATGATATCTCCGGCAGCGATGTGCTGGACGGCAGCATCATCCGCTCGGAGCGGGAGATGGGCGTGAAGGTCAGCCTGGGTCATGCTGCGGACAACGTGATCGGCTCTGACCTGGTGGTCTACTCTGCCGCCATTGCCAAGGACAACGTGGAGCTGAACGCCGCCGCTTCCTATGGCATCCCCACTGTGGAGCGCAGCGTTCTGCTGGGCTATGTGAGCCGCCTGTACAAGGACAGCATCTGCGTTTCCGGCACCCACGGCAAGACCACCACGACTTCCATGATCACCACCGCACTGGAGCTGGCAGGCCGTGATCCCTCTGCAGTCATCGGCGGCAAGCTGCCACTCATCGGCGGCTACGGCAAGGCCGGCAAGGGCGATGATATCGTCATCGAGGCCTGCGAGTTCTCCGAGACCTTCCTCAAGCTGACCCCCTATATGTCCGTGGTGCTGAACATCGATAACGACCATCTGGACTATTACGGCAGCATGGGCGAGCTGAAGTTTGCCTTCAAGCGCTTTGCCCTGATGACCCATTTCATGATCTTTGCCAATGCAGATGATAAGAACACCATGGATGTCATGTACACCCTGGACCGCCGCGTGCGCACCTTTGCCATTGACAATGCGGCCGATTACCGTGCTGTCAACGTACAGGAGTACAAGCCCGGCTTCTTTGAATTTGATCTGAAGGAGTGGGATACCAATGAGCTGGGCCACATCCGTCTGGCAGTGCCGGGCCGCCACAACATTTACAATGCACTGGCCATGTGTGCTGTCTGCCGCTCTGTGGGCCTGACCGTGGAGGAGTGCGCCAACGCTGCCCTGAACTTCAAGGGAGCAGGCCGCCGTTTTGAGGTCTACGGCGAGTGCAACGGCGCGGTGGTCGTGGACGACTACGCCCACCATCCCACCGAGATCCGCGCGACCCTGAACACCGCCAAGGAGCTGGGCTACAATCGTGTCATCGCAGTCCATCAGCCGTTTACATACAGCCGGACCAAGATGCTGTTCAACGACTTTGTGGATGTGTTCAAGATCCCTGATATCACGGTGATCACCCCCATCATGGGCAGCCGCGAGCCCAACGACCCCACCATTACCAGCGCAAAGCTGGCGGCGCAGATCCCCAACTCTGTGCTGGTGGACAGCCTGGAGGCTGCCGCTGACTGGGTCAAACAGAACGCCCGGGAGGGCGATCTGGTCATCACTCTGGGCTGCGGCGATATCTATAAGGCCAGCAAGATGATGGTGAAAAAAGACTGATCGTTTGGAGTAGGTGAAAGCCGCCGGGTCAAAAACGCCCGGCGGCTTTTGGCTGCCGGACGTTTCACAGGCCGAACCGGTCTGCAATACCACCCTGCGAAAGCGCCCTGCCGGGAGATCGGCGGGGCGTTTTTGCGCTATGGAATGGGCGTGATGAGAAATATCTCAAAAATTTTACACAAATCAGACCCGGAAGGGTGGCGGCGGGGGTGGGATTCTGCTATACTGATTCTGGTACGAAAAGGAGGAGAGAGGATATGCCATCTACGTATGCACACCGCCGCTTTGGTGCGGATGTTCTGGTGCAGCTGCCCAGGGAGCTGCGGGAAAAGATCACCCCGTACCGGCCGCTGTATGATATGGGCCTGCACGGGCCTGACCTGATGTTCTACTACCGGGCTTTGCAGTCCAACCCCGTGAACCGGCTGGGCAACGCCATGCACGAGCAGCCGGGCCGAGTGTTCTTTACCCGGGCCCGGGGCGTGGTGAACACGGCCCGCAACAAGAATGCTGCGTTGGCCTATGCGCTGGGGTTCGTCTGCCACTTTGCACTGGACAGCACCTGCCACCCCTATGTGGAGCGCTACACCCGGGAAAGCGGTGTGAGCCACTGCGAGATCGAGACGGAGTTTGACAACCAGCTGATGCGGGAGGACGGGCTTGACCCGATGCACTTTTTCACGGCAGGGCATATCCGCCCCAACCGGGAGTTTGCAAAGATCATTGCGCCGTTCTACGAAAATGTCACGGCAGACGAGACCTACGGGGCCATGCGGGGCATGGTGCGGGTGCACCATCTGCTGCAGGCTACCAGCCCGGTCAAGCGCTGGGTGGTGTTGACGGCCCTGAAAGCGGCAGGTACCTATGATGTCATGCACGGGCTGGTGGCGAACCTCCAGCCCAATCCCCGGTGCGAGGCCAGCGACAAAGAGCTGGAAGCGCTGTATCAGCAGGCTCTCCCGCTGGCAGTGCGGCTCATCACGGAATATGTGGAAGGGCTCTCCAACGGCGCACCGCTGGACAAGGCCTATGACCACACCTTCGGAGAATTTTGAGAGGAATGCAAATGAACGAAGCAAAGCAAAAATTTCGCCTGACCAGCCTGGAACGGGCGTGGATTTTATACGATGTGGGCAACTCGGCGTTTGTGCTGCTGGTGGCAACGCTGATCCCCATCTTCTTCAACGCACTGGCTGAGGGGGGCGGCTTGAGCTCGGTGGAGTATCTGGCCTACTGGGGCTATGCCGCCTCGGCGGTCACGGTCATCACGGCGGTGCTCAGCCCGATCCTTGGCACACTGGCCGATACCCGCAACTTCAAAAAGCCCATCTTCACCTTCTGCGTGGCAGTGGGTGTGATCGGCTGCTGCGCCATGGGGATGGCAAGCACCTGGCTGCCGTTCCTGCTCATCTTCATCTTTGCCAAGGTGGGCTTTTCGGGCAGTCTGGTGTTCTATGACTCCATGCTCAGCGATGTGACTGTGCCGGACCGGATGGATGAGGTTTCCTCCAAAGGCTATGCCTGGGGCTACATTGGCAGCTGTGTGCCCTTTGTGGTCTGTCTGGCGCTGGTGCTGGGGGCCGGGAGCATCGGTATCTCCCAGATGACGGCGCTGAACCTTGCCCTCTTTATCACCGCCGTCTGGTGGCTGGTGACCACCCTGCCCCTGCTGCGCCAGTATAAGCAGGTGCACTTTGTGGAGGTGCAGGAACATGCCATCCAGCAGAGCTTTGCCCGCATCGGCCACACCCTCCGCCACCTGAAAGAGGACAGGCAGGTATTCTGGTTCCTGCTGGCCTTTTTCTGCTACATCGATGGTGTGTACACCATCATCGATATGGCCACGGCCTACGGCACGGCCCTGGGGCTGGACACCACCGGCCTGCTGCTGGCGCTGTTGGTCACTCAGATCGTGGCCTTCCCCTCGGCACTGGTGTTCGGGCGGCTGAGCGGGCAATACCCCTCAGGCACCCTCATCCCGGTCTGCATCGCAGCCTACGCGGGCATTGCGCTGTTTGCCTTTTTCCTGAAGCACCAGTGGCAGTTCTGGGTGCTGGCCGTTGTGGTGGGCATGTTCCAGGGCGGCATCCAGGCGCTGAGCCGGAGCCATTTTGCCAAGATCATCCCGCCGGAAAAATCGGGCGAGTACTTCGGCCTGTTCGATATCTGCGGCAAGGGCGCATCCTTTCTGGGCACCATGATCGTCAGTGTGGGCAGCCAGCTGACCGGCAGCGCCAATGTGGGCGTGGGCAGCCTGATCGTGCTGTTCATTGTGGGATTCGTGCTGTTCCGGGTGTCGGATCAAAAGTGAATTGAACCCCCCAGTCACCTGCGGTGACAGCCCCCCTAGTAGTGGGGCCCTTGGCATTTCGCAAAGCCTGACCTCTTTGCCAAGGCCGCCCCTATCAGGGGCGGTGGCATCCCGCAGGGATGACGGTGGGGTTTAACCGCAAGAGCCTTCCCTTTGGGAGGGCTTTTTTGTTCGTTGCGTCTTACCGGAAGGCGTGGTACAATAGGGCCAAACACTTTGAAAAAATATGACCCAAAGGAGAAACAACATGAACTATCCCGGTTATACGCTGGTGCGCCGCGAGGACTGCCCGGAGCAGCACGGTGTGCTGACGGTTCTGAACCACGATGTGAGCGGGGCCACTGTCCTGCTGGTGGAGAACGAGGACACCAACAAGGCGTTCGGCATCGGCTTCGGCACCTTCCCCTCCGACGACACCGGTGTGTTCCACATTCTGGAGCACTCGGTGCTGGCGGGCAGCGAGAAGTACCCCGTGAACTCGCCTTTTTTGCAGCTGCTCAAGAGCAGTATGGCCTCCTTCCTGAACGCCATGACCTTCCCGGACAAGACGGTGTATCCCTTTGCCACCCCCAACGAGACCGACTTCAGGAACCTGATGGACGTGTACCTGAACGCCGTGTTCTGCCCGCTGGCCATGGTGGACAAGGCCGTGTTCGAGCAGGAGGGCTGGCACCGGGACGCGGACGGCACGGTGAGCGGTGTGGTCTACAATGAGATGCAGGGTGCGCTGGCCTCCCCGGACGCGCAGCTGCAGAACGCGCTGGAGCGGGCCATGTTCCCGGATACGGCCTACGGCTTTGTGTCCGGCGGCGACCCGGCCTCCATCCCGGCCCTGACCTATGAAAAATACCAGCGGGTGTACCGCCGCCATTACAGCGCCGACAACTGCTGCATCACCCTGTACGGCAAGATGGATATGGCCGAGAAGCTGGCGTTTCTGGATGAGCACTATCTGAGCAGGATGCCCAAGGGCACCAGCCGCCCCCGGCTGACGGTGCAGGACCAGCAGAACGGTGTGCGTGTGCACATCCCGTACTACACCGAAAAACCCGAGCCGGATCAGGTGCAGTGTGCGCTGGCCTGGTACACCGGCGCGTTTGCTGACCGAGAGCGCCAGCTGGGCGTGGAGATCCTGCTGGATGCCCTGCTGGGCACCAACCAGTCCCCGCTGAAGGCAGCTCTGCTGGAGCAGAAGCTGGGCGCGGATATCGACATTGGCTTTGACGACAGCACCCTGCAGCCCACGCTGGAGCTGGTGCTGCGGGGGGCCACCGCAGAGACTGCCCCCAAATTTGCAGCTGGCGTGAAACAGGCTGTGACCGACCTGCTGGCAGGGGGCATCCCCGAGGAACTGCTGCTGGCCAGCCTGAACGCCATGGAGTTTGCCTCCCTGGAGCGCCCGGGCAGCCTGCCCGACGGTGTGCTGGATGCCATCTATGCCGCCACCGGCTGGCTCCACACCGGAGACCCGGCCCTGCTGCTCCACACCGACAAACTGTTTGCTTCCCTGCGGGAGAAGCTTTCCACCGGCTGGTTCAACGACCTGCTGAAGGATCTGCTGCTGGCCGAGCCGGTGCAGGTGATCCAGACCCCGGCCCTGCCCAAGAAGGACGAAGAGGATGCTGCCCCTGCCCGCAACGACGGCAAGCTGGTGCTGGACCATCCGCTGACCGTGGCCGACCTGGGCGATGGTGACAGGAGCGCTGCCGGTACGGTGGAACCGCTGGCCGGTGCGGAGCTGCTGCACCACCCCTCCAAGGGCAGCCTGTATCTGAATTTCTACTACGACCTGGGCGAGTGCACCCCGGAAGAGGTGCAGTATCTTGACTTGCTGACCGATATTCTGGACGAGCTGGATACCCCGGAGCACACTGCCCGGGAGCTGCAGACCCAGCGCGCCACCTGGCTGGGCAACAGCACGGCCTGCATCAGCTTCTGGACCGGGCGGCAGGAGGGCAGCCCCTGCCACGCAAAGCTCACCTGGAACATGAGCCTGTTGGAGCGGAATCTGGACAAGGCCATTGCGCTGGGCAGTGAGTATCTCTACAAGACCTGCCTGACCGGCCCCAAGGCCGAGGAAGCCTTTGCCCGGGTGCTGAGCCAGCAGAAGCTGAACATGGAGCAGCAGTTCATCCGGCAGGGCAACCAGTACGCTGCCGTGCGTGCCGCCGCCCACTACTCAGTGGAGTATGCCCTGAGTGAGCGGTGCAGCGGCGTGACCGGGTACCACTTCCTGTGCGGCCTGCTGGAACAGGCCGACTGGGCCGCCATGGGCAAAAAGCTGGAAGCGGTGCGGGAAAAGGTGCTGAACCATGCAGCCCTGACCGTCAGCCTGCATGGCAGCGAGGAAGCGCTGGAAAAGCTGCGTGCCCTGCTGCCCGGCAGTGCCTTTGCTGCCCAGGGCCGCACCGCTGCCAAGCCCTACACAGAGGTGCTGACTGCCCCCGTGAACGAGGCCTTTATCATTGACGGCGGCGTGAACTATGATATCCTGACCTGGCCCATGGAGCGGCAGGCCGACCGCCGGGTGCTGGCCCGCATTATGAGCTACGAATACCTGTGGCACAACATCCGTGAGGTGGGCGGCGCTTACGGCACCGGAATGCTGACCCGTGCCCAGACCGAGGGACTGTACACCTACCGTGACCCCCACCTGACCGAGAGCTACGAGACCTTTGCCAAGGCCCCCGAGGTGCTGGCAGGCCGGGAGTACACCGAAAAAGACCTGACCGAGTTCATCGTGGGCGCGGTGTCCGAGATGGATTCGCCCAAAAAGTCCAACGCTGAGGCCAAGGAGCTGGACCGCCGGTACTTCTGCGGCATCACCGATGCCATGCTGGCCGCGGACCGCAAGGCCATGTGCAGTGTGACAGCTGAAACGATCCGGGCACAGGCTGCAGACCTTGCAGACCGGATGGCAAACGCCACCCGTGTGGCCTTTGGCAGCAAGGACGCTGTGGAAGCAGGCAAGCAGCTGTTTGACCGCATCGAGACCCTGTAAGCAGAACTGAAACTGAATCTGTAACGAAAGCAGGCACTCTGCCTTTGCCCCGGACGGGGCGGGCGGAGTGCCTGCTTTTTTGCGCAAAAGGTACTTCACGCACCTGATGTGCCTGCGCATGGAAAATCCGGGAGAAAAACGGAGATTTCCGCACGGCGCGATACAGCGATGAAAAATGAAAGATTATTTTATACAGATGGGATTCTATGACGCTAAAAGTACAAAACGGCCTTGCAAAAGTGCGCGCTGTTGCAGGGGACGAAAAGCTGGTATCCTTGTGCCAAGCCAAACAGAAAGGATGTGAGAACACAGGATGGCGCAAGCAAAACAGCCGGGCAGGGACAAGAGCCTTGCCAGCCTGCACAAGGCCACCGACACCCTGAGCACCATGCTGGCACAGGAGGTCAAGGAACTGAACGCCCGGCAGAAGGTCCAGCGTGGCGATGGCTCTGACCCCGCCCTGATGAAGGGGCTCAAGGAGGCTACGGCGGTGCTGAAGGATCTGGCCGCGGTGGCCAAGACCCTGAACGATCAGGGGGCGGATGCCGAGGCCCGGGCGTGCGGTGTGGTGCTTCTGCCAGCCGTGGAGGACGTATGAATGCAGAGATCGTATGGCGGCCCCAGCCCCGGCAGGCGGAGTTCATGCGCCGCCCGGAACCGGAAGCCCTGTACGGGGGCGCGGCAGGTGGCGGCAAGAGTGACGCGCTGGTGATCGAGGCCCTGCGGCAGGTGCACATCCCCCACTATCGGGGGCTCATCCTGCGCAAGACCTACCCCCAGCTCAGTGATCTGGTGGACAAGAGCATGGCCTACTACAAGCGGGCTTTTCCCACGGCGCAGTACAACGCCACCAGCCATGTGTGGGTGTTCCCCAGCGGGGCAAAGATCTACTTTGGTTCCATGCAGTACACCAAGGACCGCACAAATTATCAGGGCAAGGCCTTCGACTTCATCGGGTTCGATGAGCTGACCCATTTCGAGTGGGAAGAGTACAGCTATATGATGAGCCGCAACCGCCCTACCGGCCCGGGCACCCGGGTCTACCTGCGGGCCACCACCAATCCCGGCGGTGTGGGGCACGGCTGGGTGAAAGCACGGTTCATCACGCCTGCCCCGCCCGGCACCCCCATTGTGGAACAGTTCCCGGTGCGGATGCCGGACGGAACCGAGAAAGTGCTGGAGCGGGCAAGGGTGTTTATCCCGTCCAGCGTGTTCGACAACCCCGCTCTGCTGGAAAATGACCCGGACTACCTTGCCAGTCTGGCAAGCCTGCCCGAGGCAGAAAAGCAGGCCCTGCTCTATGGCAGCTGGGACAGCTTTTCGGGGCAGGTGTTCACCGAGTGGAGGAACGACCCGGGGCATTATCAGGACCAGCGCTGGACCCATGTCATTGCGCCCTTTGCCATCCCCAGACACTGGAAGATCTACCGGGGGTACGATTTCGGTTTCTCGAAGCCGTTCTCGGTGGGGTGGTACGCGGCGGATGAGGAGGGCAGGCTTTACCGCATCAAGGAGCTGTACGGCTGCACGGGCCGCCCCAACGAGGGCCTGCGCATCGATCCGGTGGAGCAGGCAAGGCGGATCCGGGAGGTGGAGCAGAACGACCCGATGCTCAAGGGCCGCACCATTCTGGGGGTGGCTGACCCCGCTATCTTTGATGAGAGCCGGGGCGAGAGCATTGCCGCCATGATGGAGCGGGGCCCCCATTTTCTCCACTGGGTCCCCGGTGACCACACCCGGCTGGCGGGGAAGATGCAGTTCCACTACCGGCTGGCGTTCGATGGGGAGGGGCGGCCCATGTTTCAGGTGTTCAACACCTGCAGGCACTTCATCCGCACCCTCCCGAACCTGGTCTATGACGAGAGCAATGTGGAGGACATCGACACCCGGCAGGAGGACCATATCTATGACGAGTGCCGCTATGTGCTGATGGAAAATCCCATCTCCCCGCCCCGGCAGACCGTGCAGCCTCCGGTGGGGGACGACCCGCTGGAGCTGCACCGGAGGGCGAGGGTGTATAGGGTGTAGCTATGGAAAGGCTCTGCTCTGTACAACCTCTCAGTCTCGCATACGCTCGACAGCTCCCCTAGTAGGGGAGCCTCTGGCGAAACCGGGAACTTTGCGGGGACTGCCAAGGCCTCTCCTATTAGGAGAGGTGGCATTGCGAAGCAATGACGGAGAGGTTGGACAAAGACGAAACCTGCCTGAGAGGCAGCAAGGAGGTAAACTTGGAAAATATTATGGACGTGATCGGTATAGAGCAGGTGGCCGAAGCCACTGCCATTTTACAGAAATACAAGGCCGGAAAAGCCGCGCTGGACAAACGCATTGTGGACAACGAGCTGTGGTTCCGGATGGGACACTGGAAGAACTACCAGAACCCCATGATGGAGGGCAAGCCCCAGCCTGCCAGTGGGTGGCTGTTCAACAGCATTGCCAACAAGCACGCCGATGCCATGGACAATTACCCGGCCCCCAACGTTCTGCCCCGGGCAGCAGACGATGCGCAGACCGCACAGGTGCTTTCCAGCATCCTGCCGGTGGTGCTGGAGCAGGCAGACTATGAGCAGGTGTACAGCGACACCTGGTGGCGCAAGCTCAAGCAGGGCACCGGGGTCAAGGGCGTGTTCTGGGACCCGGAGGCCCGGGGCGGCGTGGGAGAGATCGCCATCCGGCCCATGAACCTGCTCATGCTCTACTGGGAGCCGGGCGTGGCGGATATCCAGGCCTCGCCCCACTTTTTCTCCCTGAGCATGGAAAACACCAAACAGCTGGAAAACCGCTGGCCCCAGCTGAAGGGCCACAGCGCCAGTGTGCTGGATGTGCCCCGTTTTCTCCACGACGGCGGGCTGGACACCACCGAAAAAAGCGTGGTGGTGGACTGGTACTACAAAAAGCCGGACGAGGCCGGACACACCCTGCTCCACTACTGCAAGTTCTGCAACGGCGTGGTGCTCTACGCCAGCGAGAACGACCCGGCCCTTGCCGGGCGGGGCTTCTACGACCACGGGAAATATCCCTTCGTGTTCGACCCGCTGTTTATGGAGGAGGACAGCCCGGCGGGCTTTGGCTATATCGATGTGATGAAGGAATGCCAGACCGCCATCGACAGGATGAACCATGCTATGGATGAAAATGTCCTGCTGGCATCCAAGCAGCGGTATGTGCTCAGCGACACGGCGGGCGTGAACGAGGAGGAACTGGCGGATCTCAGCCGGGACATCGTCCATGTGGCCGGACGGCTGGGAGACGAGAGTTTCCGCCCGTTGCAGACCGCCGGTTTGCAGGGGAACAGCCTGAGCTACCGCAACAGCCGCATTGAGGAGCTGAAGGAGATCAGCGGAAACCGGGATATGACCCAGGGCGGCACCGCAGGCGGCGTGACGGCGGCAAGTGCCATTGCGGCCCTGCAGGAGGCGGGCAGCAAACTCTCCCGCGATATGCTCAAGAGCGCCTACCGGGCCTTTGCAAGGGAGTGCTACCTCATCATTGACCTGATGCGGCAGTTTTACGATGAGGAGCGGGTGTTCCGTGTCATCGGGCCTGCCGGAGGCAGGGAGTTCGTGCCCTTTTCCGGGGCAGCGCTGCGTGCCCGCCCCATGGGGTTGATGGGCGGCGTGGAGCTGGGAAGCCGGGAACCGGTGTTTGATATCGTGGTGAGCGCCGAGAAGAAATCCACCTTCAGCCGCCTTTCCCAGAATGAAACGGCGAAGGAGTGCTACCAGCTGGGTTTCTTTGCACCCCAGAATGCCGACGCGGCCCTGGCGGCACTGGAGATGATGGACTTTGAGGGCATCGAAAAAGTGCGCCAGAGGGTGCGGCAGAACGGCACGCTGGCACAGAAGCTGACGGCGGCCCAGATGCAGATCGCGCGGTTCAACGAGAAATTGAGCGGCGCGGAGGAAAATCTGAGCACAAGAGCATTGGCGAAGAACCTCTCCGGCGCTTTGCGCCAGCTCTCCTAACAGGAGAGCCAGGTTCACGCTGCTACTGGCTTGCCTCCCCTATGAGGGGAGGTGTCACCGCAGGTGACGGAGAGGTTTTACATGAGAAGGAGGCAGAAATGATCAAGGTGAATTATACGGAATTGGACGGCCCTTACGGCCCGGCCATGCGTCTGGAGGCGGCGGGCCATGCAGGCTATGCCCCGGCAGGGCAGGATATCGTGTGCGCCGGTGTCAGCACCCTGATGCAGGCACTGGTCAGCCTGCTGGCGGGCGAGGAAAACGCCCACAGCGATGCTTTTGACGAGCCAGATGGCCCCCGCCTGACGGTGACTGCTGCCCGGCCCTGTACCGCATGGGTCGAGGGAGCCTTTGAGCTGGCCAAGGCGGGCTTTGCCCTGCTGGCCGAGCGCTACCCGGACAATGTACGCTTTGCCGACCGGAGTGCCCGGGGCAAGCAGGAGATGATGGACCTGCAGCTGTTTGCTGACGGCGGCGAAGCGGCTGCTCCTGCCCTGAGCGCGGCCCAGGAGCAGCAGGCTGTGGCATCGGGTACCCTGAAGCCCGGTGAGAAAGCGGACGCAAAGCAGGAGACGACCGCCCCGGAGGGGGAGAAGGAGGTGAAAGAGACCGAACCGGTCAAGGCGGAAGAAGGGCAGGAACAGGAACCGCCCCGCCCCGCGCTGCCAAAACGTTTCCCGGGAAGCCAGGCTGTGGATGCCCTGCACCGGCGCTGGGCTGCCGAGGAGGCCATGATGCGCCGGGCGGTGCCGGAGTTTTCCCTGCAAAAGGAGCTGGCAGACCCCGAGATGCGCCGCCTGATGCAGCTGCCCGGGATGCGGATGCTGGATGCCTACCGGCTGGCCCACTACGGGGATGCCATGCGCCAGACTGCCCGCACCGTGGAGCAGGGCGTGGTGGAGCGCATCCGCCAGCGCGGGGCACGCCCTGCTGAAAACGGCACCCACCCCGGCAGCGCTGCCGTGACCGGTGCGGATGTGAACCGGATGACCCGCAGCCAGCGGGAAGCGCTGGAACGTCAGGCGCTCCATGGCGCAAAGATCAGTTTTTGAGGGAAAACCCTCTCACCGCTTCGGTCTGGCTTTGCCAGCGTCTTGCGGAGCTCCCCCGAAGGGGGAGCTTGAAATCAATGAAAGAAAGGATAATGACTATGAACAACTTCAACATTCAGCTGTTTGCCGAAACTCCCCTGAACTCCACCACCACCATGACCCCGGAGATGAAGACCTTCTACGAGAAGCGCCTCATCGACCAGGCAGAGCCCCGGCTGGTGCATGACCAGTTTGCGGATTACTATCCTGTGCCCCAGAACGGCGGCAAGACCATCGAGTTCCGCAAGTACGACAGCCTGCCCAAGGCTTCCACTCCGCTGACCGAGGGCGTGACCCCGGACGGTCAGGCTCTGAACGTGACCACCATCACCAGCGACCTGCACCAGTATGGCGGCTGGACCCCGCTGACTGACGTGCTGCAGATGACCGCCATCGACAACAATGTGGTGCAGGCCACCCGTGTGCTGGCAAGCCAGGCGGGCCGCACCATGGACAGCATCACCCGTGATGTGCTGGCGGGCGGCACCAATGTGCTGTATGCTCCCAAGCAGAATGCAGACGGCACCGAAACGGAGGTGAAGAGCCGCAAGGAGCTGGACAAGACCTGCACCCTGACCCCGAAGCTGTTCTTCCGGGCGGCGGCGCAGCTGGGTGCCATGAACGCGGACCCCATCGGTGACAGCTACATTGCCATCATCCACCCCTATGCCGCCTATGACCTGAAGACCTGCAGGGAATTCATTGAGGCGCACAAGTATGCCGACCCTGAGACCATGTACCGCGGCGAGATCGGCAAGCTGGGCAATATCCGCTTTGTGGAGACCAGCGAGGCCAAGATCTGGAAGGACACCACCTGCCCCAGCGGTCTGGCCGTGTTCGGCACGCTGGTGCTGGGTGCCCATGCCTACGGTGTGACCGAGCTGGAGGGCGGCGGCCTGGAACACATCGTCAAGCAGCTGGGCTATGGCGACGACCCGCTGAACCAGCGCGCTTCCGTGGGCTGGAAGGGAATGCGCGCCGCCGAGCGTCTGGTGGAGCAGTACATGGTGCGCATTGAGAGCGTATCCAGTTATTCGGAGAATGCGAGTGCCAACTGAACCTCTCAGGCGCTTCGCGCCAGCTCCCCCAGTAGGGGAGCCCTTGGCAAACCGGGCAAGCCCTGCTGGATGACGAGACCAGGCGAGGCGTAAAAGGCAGTGCCCCTGCGACAGAGGGCAGAAAGGATGAAAAATGGACAAGAAAAACGTAAGAATCCGGCTGTTCAAGGACAACAGCCGGTACAAGGGCGACCTGTTTGTGAGCGTGAACGGCGTGAGCTATAAGATCCGCCGGGGCGTGGAGGTGGAAGTGCCGCCCGAGGTGGCAGAGGTGCTGGAGCACAGCCAGGTGCAGGATGAGCGCACCGCTGCCCGCATTGCCGCCGCCGAGAAGATCGCGGGGTGAGAGCATGACAGTGGGACAGGCTCTGGAACGGGCCGAGGAACTGCGGCCGGGCTGCAAGGTGGACAGCTGCACCCGGCAGCGCTGGCTCTGTGAGGAGGACGGGATGCTGCGGGCCCTGCTGTTCTCCGGCTGCGGGCTGCGGGCCGGAGTGGGGGCAGACCTTGCCTGGCCTGCGGAGGGCGGTCTGGACGATGCCGTAGAGCTGCTGGTACCCGTACCTTTTGATGCGCTCTACCCGCATTACCTCTGCGCAAAGCTGGATGCTGCCCTGGGCGAGACGGAACGTTACGCCGGGGAGCAGGCCCGGTATAACAGCATTCTGGCCGAGCTGAGCGCCTGGCTGCGGCGGCGGGCAAAGCCGAAGCGCGGTGCGCAGTGGCGGTGGTGAAAGGGAGGAAAGTGGATGCTTCTGACAAATCGGACCGGTGTGAAGAATACCCGGGATCTGCTGCGGGCCTTTGGCGGCCTGAACGAGACCTACGGCTGCACCGAGGCTGAGTACAGCGGGGGAATGAATTTTTCGGCCCGGGATTTCCCGGCCCTGAGCACCCGGCTGCCCCGCCGCAGGCTGCAGGAACTGGCCGGGCTGAACGGGATGTATCACCTGAACGGTCTGCTGACCGTCTGCGGGCAGGACCTGGTTTATACCCCGGACGAGGCCCCGGCCCAGCCCGTCACCGTGAAAAATGCCGTGGCAGACAGCCGCAAGACGATGGTGGGCATCGGAACAAAGATCCTGATCTTCCCGGACAAGGTGGCGTTCGATACGGCCGACGGCAGTGCGGCTCCGCTGGGTGCTGCCTGGGAGGCGGGAAGCCTGAGCGTGAGCTTTGCACCCTGTGATGCTTCGGGGAATACCTACGAGGTGAAGGACAAGGGCACGAAGGAGCCGGAACACCCGCAGGACGGCCAGCTGTTTCTGAAGCTGAACGAGCCGGACAAGCCCTATTCCGCAGAGAATACGCTGGAGGTGTACAGCGAGGCTTCGGGCAACTGGACGGTGATCCCGCTGGACTACTGCCTTGTGACCGCTGAGGGCATCGGGGCGGAGTTCCGGGTGTGGGATACCGTGACCCTGACCGGTACGGGGGCTGAACAGGCAGGCCAGTGGGCCGGGCTGGACGGCGACCGTATCGTGTACGGTGTGACCGAGACCACCCTGCGCCTGCGGGCTGACCCGGGCGGCGAACACTTTTACGGCAGGCTTGTCCACAATGGCAGCAGTGCTGTCTGGGTGAGCATGGACGGCACACAGCGGGAAGAGTATTTCCCGACGGAGGGTGTGAAGGTGGAGCGCCGGGTGCCCGACCTTGAGTACCTGACCGAGTGCGACAACCGGGTGTGGGGCTGTTCCAGCAGCGAGAATGTCATCTACGCCTGCAAGCTGGGCGACCCCACCAACTGGTTCTCCTACCGGGGCATCGCGGCAGACAGCTATGCCGTGACCGTGGGCAGCGACGGCCCCTTTACCGGCGCGGCCACCTGCATGGGCTATGCACTGTTCTTCAAGGAAAACACCCTGCACAAGCTCTACGGCTCCAAGCCCTCGGATTTCCAGCTCAGCTCCCTGCGCTGCCGGGGCGTGGCCAGAAACGCGGCCCGCAGTCTCTGCGTGCTGAACGAGACGCTGTACTATCTCTCGCCCGACGGCGTGATGGCGTGGGACGGCAGCATCCCGGCCAAGGTGTCGGCGGCGCTGGATGCCGGGCGGCTTGCCAATGTGAAGCAGGCTGTGGGCGGCGCGCTGGATGGCCGGTATTATCTGCATGTCAGCCGGGAAAACGAGGTGCGTCTGCTGGTCTATGATACCGAGCGGGGTCTCTGGCACGAGGAGGATGTTTGCTCCTTTGAGATGGCCAGCACCGGCGGACAGCTCTATCTCTGGGATGGCCGGGCGCTCTGGGCCGCTGACCCCAGCCGGGAAGCGGCAGGGCAGAGAAGCGAGGAAACGGAACAGGGCGTGGAGTTTGCCCTGACCACCGGAGATCTGGGGCTGGACAGCCCCGAGGAGCGGTACCTCTCCCGGCTGACGCTGCGGCTGGATGCCGCCTGCAGGAGCCGGGTAACTGTGGAAGTGAGCTATGACGGCGGCCCCTGGGAGAACGCCGCCGCCCTGACAGTGGAGGGGCCGCGCCGCA
This sequence comes from Faecalibacterium sp. Marseille-Q4164, assembly GCF_017377545.1. NCBI lineage: Bacteria > Bacillati > Bacillota > Clostridia > Eubacteriales > Oscillospiraceae > Faecalibacterium > Faecalibacterium sp. Marseille-Q4164. Next base: position 133,313 of record NZ_JAFREJ010000002.1, read on the forward strand.
ATTGTGATCTGCACCTTGTGCCCCGGCGGTGCGCCTCGCTCCGGCTGCGGCTGTGGGGCTATGGGCAGATCACCCTGCGGAGCCTGGCCAAGACCTTCAGCGGGGCAAAGGGAAACTGGATGGAACTGGAGGGATGAACCATGGCAAGCATTGCGGGCCTGGGCAAGATCGGCCTGCCCAGGCTGAGTGAGAATATGGACCCGGAGGATGCCCGGGCCCTGCGGAATTATCTGTACCAGATGCAGGAGCAATTGCAGTATGTGCTCTGCAATCTGGACACCGAGAATTTCTCGGAGGAGCTGCGGGGCAGGCTTTCCGGCAGTTTGGGAAAGGAGGAGACATGAGCGAGAAAAAGAAGCAGGAGTACACCACAGGCGGGCTGAAAAACCGGCAGGATGTGGAACACGCGCTGGCTTCGGCAGAGTACCGGCCCTCGCAGGAGGTGACGGACGCGGCCAGCGACCTGAAGCAGTGGCAGGCCAACCGCCCCGGCGATTACGAGAGCGCCTATCAGGGCCGCATTGACGGCCTGATGGAGGATCTGCTGGACCGGAAGGAATTCAGTTACAGCTATGGTGCCGACCCACTGTACCGCCAGTACGCCCAGCTGTACACCCAGAATGCCCAGAACGCCAGTGCTGACGCGGCGGCGCAGGCCGCTGCCCTGACCGGCGGCTATGGTTCCAGCTACGCGGCCAGTGCGGCCCGGCAGGCATACCAGCAGCAGATCGGTGCACTGAGCGAGGCCATCCCCACGCTGTACCGGCTGGCGCTGGATACCTACCAGAGCGGCGGCGATGCCTTGGTGGAGCAGATCGACCAGCTGAACGGGCAGGAGCAGAATGCCCAGCAGAAGTATGAGCGGGAGCTGGCGGATTACTACACCCAGCTGGAACAAAAGGGCAATGCCTACAACACGGCTTATACCCAGGATTACGGGCGCTATCAGGATTATCTGGGCCAGTTGGACAGCCTGTACGGCTACTACGCAGCACAGGAACAGCAGGAGGCGGCCCGCCGCCAGCAGGGATTCAACAATGTGATGACCGTGCTGGGCCTTCTGGGCGATGCGGCCCAGCTGGCCATCACCGGCACCACGGGTCTGGGCAGCATGGCAGGCAGCCTGCTGAACACCGGGTACAACATCTATGCAGGCAACCGCGCCTATGAAGCCGAACGGGCCGACACGGCGTGGAAGCAGAAAATGCAGGAGCAGCTGCGGCAGGATGAGCTGGCACAGCAGCAGTACAAAAACGAGCAGGCGCAGCAGGAATATCAGGACAAACTCCGCCAGCAGCAGGTCAGCAATGCCCTTGCGGCAGAGCGGCTGGACCTGAGCAAGAGCCAGTGGGCAGCCAAGCAGGAAAAGGCCAGCCGGACTGCCGAAAAAGCCAGCGCCGATGCAGCGGCGAAGCGCGGCAGCCTGACGGGTGACACCGGCCTGAAGGTGGGCAAAAGCGGCGTTTCCAGCGGGGGCACCGTGCCGTACAGCGCGGCGAGGATGCGCAGTCAGGGCCGCAGTGATACGGCCATCCGCACCCAGCTGCTCAAGGAGGGATACTCCAGCAGCGAGGTCAGGAAGATCATGCAGCAGCTGAACAGCTGAAAAAAGGGGAGGGCAACCGTGAAGGTGCTCTCCCCTTTGTGCTATGCCCGCATATCCTTCCGGCGTAAAATCAGCCATGCCAGAAGGAACATCGTCCCCAGCCAGAAGATGCAGCTGAAGGCAAACAGCCCGTAGCTGCCCGCCAGAGCATCCGCACTTTTGTTGGAGTTCATACCCAGCTGCATCAGGGAATAGGGCCACAGGATTCCAAAGCCTTTGGAGCTGATAAAGATGCCGGTAATGCCGCCCAGCAGCCCCAGAAAAATGGGCACGGCAAAGCTGCGGATGACCATGGCCAGCACCAGCTGTGCGGCAATAACAGCCAGCGCACCCAGCAGTCCCCGCAGCAAAAACAGAGGTAGGGTGACCGGCGGCAGCCCGGGCAGATGGGCAAATACCTTGCCGCAGAACACGAACAGCGCAAACACAAAGCCGTGGGTCAGCAGCGCCAGCTTTGTCACCACCGCAAACTTTGCGGCAAACAGGTCCAGCGGCGGTATGGGGCTTGCCATGATCAGGTTCCAGTTGTGCCCCAGATGTTCCAGCCGCCACAGGTAGGCAGCATAGGTGGCTACCATGGCAGGGAAGAAGAGCATGGAATAAAACAGGGTGTGCTGGGTCCACAGGCTATACCAGCCGTCGGTGAGAATCTCAAGATTTTGCAGATAATTGAAGGTGCCGTAGGTGGCTGAAAGAATAGGCAGCACAAAGAACATTGCCCAGATGGGGGATGCGTGGAGTTTGCGGTTCTCCGCAAGAATACAGCGTTTCAGCATGGTTTTATACCTCCTATTACAATATATTTGGAACCGGATATGGCAGCCAGTCATATTCCATTCCAGCTCGTTCCTAAGCTACAATAAGAGAGTAATCGGCTAACGTTCACCTCCCTGGGCTTTCACGTCCGCTGACGAGACAGTTAGACATCTCTCTTGTTGTAGCATTCGTTTTAAGCAGGTTGAGCCACCGCCAAGCGGAGCGCTCGTGTCACCCAATAGATTGAATCGGCAACGAGTAAAAGATGGATTCCAGTTGCAAATACAAAATAATGGAGGAAAAATCATGAACGCAGTAGGCATTGACGTTTCCAAAGGAAAGAGCATGGTTTGTGTTATGCGTTCCTTCGGAGAAGTGGTACTCGAACCCTTTGAAGTTTTACATACCGCCCAGAACCTGAACGATCTGGCTGGGAAGCTCAAAGCTCTGGACGGAGAGACCCGCGTTGTTCTGGAAGCCACCGGGAATTACCACAAACCAGTTGCTTTCGTTTTACACAATGCGGGTTTATTTGTTTCCGTAGTCAATCCTGTTCTAATTCATGACTACGATAACAACAGTTTAAGGCGCGTTAAGACAGATAAGAAGGACGCTGTTAAAATCGCCAATTATACGCTCGACAAGTGGACACGGCTGCGGCAGTATCTTCCAGAAGATGAGGCCCGGCTGGCTTTGAAGAATTGTTATCGCCAGTACCAGCAGGCCGTAGCGATTCGTACTATGCTGAAGAATAATCTGATTTCATCTCTTGACCTGACCTTTCCGGATGCAAATAATTTATTTTCAAGCCCTGCAAAGAGCAATGGATGTGAAAAATGGGTCGATTTTATTGGAGAATTCTGGCACAGCGGGTGTGTTTCAAGCCTTTCCGCGGATGCTTTTGCTAAGAAATATCTGAAATGGTGTCAGAAGCATAGATACAATTTCACTCGCTCAAAATCGGATGAGATCTATTCCTGTGCTGTCAATGCAACTTCTCTTCCGAAATCTCCAACTTCAAAACTCCTTATTCAGCAACAGGTTGCTCAACTTAAAGCTGTCTCTAAGTCAGTGGCTGCATTCCAGCAGGAGATGCTCCGTCTTTCTCAACAGCTTCCTGAATTTGATACCGTGATGGAAATGTACGGCGTTGGCCCTTCTCTCGGTCCTCAGTTGATGGCTGAGATTGGAGACGTCCGCCGCTTCTCCTCCAAGAAATCTCTCATTGCTTTTGCTGGAATCGAACCTCAGCCGAACGACTCCGGCAAGATAATGGGAAACGACAAAGGAATCAGTAAAGTTGGTTCTGCCGTTTTGCGTAGGACGCTTTTTCTAATTATGACCGTTATTTTGCAAACACAGCCACAGGATGAACCTGTTTTTCAGTTCATGAACAAAAAGCGTTCTGAAGGAAAACCCTACAAAGTCTACATGATGGCTTCGGCCAACAAGTTCTTACGAATCTACTATGCTAGAGTGAAAGCTGTAATGGACTCTGAATGCTCACAGTAAGCATGGATATTTGTTTTTAGGACATAACCCCTCTTGAGCCTGAGCTAAATCCAAAGAACTACCTAGCTGGCGCAGCGAACCCTTGACAAACCGAAGCATTCAAATGCTATCCTGATTTTGCGAGGGCTGGCTGGGCTTGCTTTGCTATCCCCTCCGTCGCCCTCGCTGTGTTTTGAACAGCATTTGAATGCTGTTTGTCATGGGCAGCGGTTGTTTAGCGAATTTTCTTGTTTTAGGACTTGACTTTTATTAGCAGGTCTCGTCCTGTACCTTGCGCCACGCAAGGGCAAACAGCACAGCGCCCAGCGCAAGGGTGAAGGCCAGCAGCACCCAGTTGAAGGGGCGTGTGCCGTAGGTGACGGTGTGGGTAGCCTTATCCCAGTTCGCCACTTCGTAGGCGCTCAGAGGGATGTAGTACCCAAAGGGCACAAAGTAACTGGCAAGCGGCGGCATAAAAGCAGAAAACAGCCCCACCAGTGCCCCGACGATGCCCACGCAGAGCGCCGGCAGGGGATTGCCCACCCACAGCATCAGCAGAAATTCTCCAAAGAAGAGCATTGCGTCCACAGCCAGTGTGCAGACGAACAGATAGCATAGCTGCCCAGTGGGAAAGGCTTCGGTATAACCATGGACACGCCCCAGCACCGGAACACAGGCCAGCTCCAGCACCGTGACCAGAAGAACTTCCAGCACTCCAAAGACCGACTTGCCTGCAAACAGGCTGCGGCGGCTCTGCAGGGTGTAGAGCAGCTTTGTGGTGTTGCCTTTGATCTCCATATCCCACAGCCGGGAGGCCAGCACTGCCATCATCACCGGCATCAGAATGGCTTCAATGACGGGCAGGCTGTAAAGCAGGGCGCTGTAACCGTTGGCGAGCTCCTCCGGGTCAGCTGGGGCAAGGCCGCCCACCCATAGCACGACAATGCCGGGGATGAGCAGGCAGAGAGCAAGGTCGTGCCGACGGTGGGCTTTTTGCAGTTCTGCACGGAAAGCTGCCATCTTACGCCACCTCCCCGCTGGTCTGGGTCAGGCTGAGGAAGATGTCCTCAAGGCTCTTTGTCTGTGCAGTCAGTCCAACCACGCCCACGCCGCTTTCGGCAAGGGTGCAGACCAGTGCCGCCAGCGCTTCGTCCGGCAGCGGGGGCAGCTGCAGGGTGTCCGGCTGATCTGCCGGTGCAGCGGCTTTTACTCCCTGCTGCTGCAGAACGGCAGCGGCTTTGGGTGCGTCCAGCACCCGCAGCAGAATGCCGCCCCGGCTGTGCTTTTGCAGTTGCTGCAGAGAACCCTCGAACAGCAGCCTGCCGTGGTTCAGGATGCCCACCTGATCCACCATCTGCTCGATCTCGCCCAGCAGGTGGCTGGAGATCAGCACGGTGGCTCCGGTGGTCTGCGGCATGGAAGCAATCAGACTGCGCATCTCCTGAATGCCTGCCGGGTCCAGACCGTTGGTGGGTTCATCTAAAATCAACAGTTTGGGGCTGCCCAGCAGCGCCATGGCAATGCCCAGCCGCTGTTTCATGCCAAGGGAGTACTGCCCCACCTTCCGGTCAGCGTCTTTGGTCAGGTGCACGATCTCCAGCACCCGGCTGATGTCCTTTCGGTCCACATCCTTCAGGTCAGCCACGATGGAAAGGTTTTCCCGGGCGGTCAGGTGCAGGTAACCGGAGGGGGATTCGATCAGACTGCCGGTCTGCCGCAGCAGGGCAATGCGGTTTGCTTCGTTCAGGGTGTGCCCCAGCAGTTCCACACTGCCGCCGGTGGGGTGTACAAGCCCCAGCAGCATCTTCATGGTGGTGGATTTGCCCGCACCGTTGGGGCCTAAAAAGCCGTAGACACAGCCCTCCGGGACAGTCAGGTTCAAATGATCCACCACCGGACGGCCATGGTAGCTTTTGCAAAGGGCATGGGTCTCGATCACAGGTTTCATAAATGGTCTCCTTTCGCATTCACGGTTTTCGGAACGATGCCAGAATACACCCGCTGCCTTAAACTGACCGGAAGCGCAGCTTAATTTACCCTTAAATTTGCAGGCGTTTTCCGCTGCGGCGCGAAAAGTGTGGTATAGTAAAGGCGGGAAAGGAGAACTGCCCTTATGGATACCATTTATGATGCAAAGCTCCTGCTTGTGGACGACAACGCCGAGCTGCTGGCACTGCTGTGTGAGCAGCTGCGGGGCGCAGGATATGGCCATATCAGAACTGCCCAAAGCTGCACCGCTGCCCGCGCCTGTTTTGCGGCAGAGCAGCCGGAGCTGATGATCCTGGATATCAACCTGCCGGATGGGGATGGATTTTCGCTGTTCCGGGCGCTGCGGGCAAAAGCGGACGTTCCGGCGCTGTTCCTCTCCGCACGGGATGCGGATGCCGACCGTCTGTTCGGGCTGGGTCTTGGCGCAGATGACTACCTGACCAAGCCTTTTCTGATGCAGGAACTGCTGCTGCGGGTGCAGCATATTTTGCAGCGGGCGTACCGGGCAGAGCTGTCCCGTACAAAACCGGCACCTTTGCAGCTGGGGGAGCGGTGCGTAGACCTGAATGATGCCATTGTTACCCTGCCAGAGGGCAAAACACTGGCGCTGACCGCTACCGAGCTGGCGCTGCTGCGGAAATTGGCAGAGAACCGGGGACACATCGTTACCTACGATGCCCTTTGTGCGGCGGTCTGGGGCGCAGATTACTATGGCTACGAGAACAGTCTGGGGGTACATATCCGACATCTGCGGGAGAAGCTGGAAGCCGAACCCGGTGCGCCGCAGTTTCTGCGGACGGTGCGGGGCATTGGCTATAAGCTGACAAAGGGGGAAGAAGCATGAAAACCTTTGTGCGCCTGATCCGGCGGTATGTGCTGGCGGCGGTGGGCATTGTTCTGCTGCTGTTGTTTTCCGGTGTTGCAGTGCTGGGCTGGCTGGGCTGGCAGGAGGGCTGCCGCCTGCCGCAGCGGGAGTATTCATCCAGCGAAATCGCGGATTCTATGGTGGAGACCGCCGAAGGGCTTGCCTTTGGGGCAGAACGCACCCCGCAGGAGTGGATGAACGGCTACGAGTGGGCGATGGTGCTGGATGATGTGGGAAACATCCGCTGGAGCTACGGCCTGCCGCAGGAACTGAACCATGCCTACACTCCCGGCGATATCGCCAAATTTGCCCGCTGGTATCTGGCGGATTACCCGGTGTTCTGCTGGACAGAACCCTACGGGCTGTTCGTTATCGGGCTGCCAAAGGGGAGCCTGTGGAAGTACAGCATTTACAGCTCACCGGACTTTGCTCTGAGCATGGTGCGGGTGCTCCCGGCGGCAGCGCTGGGATTGCTGCTGCTGGGTTTGGTGCTCTGCTTCTGGCTGAGCTGGCGGGGGGCAAAGCGGCTGGAGACCGTGGCAAACGGTCTGGATGCTCTGGCGCAGGGGCAGACCGTCCGGCTGCCTACCGATGGTTTTGCCGGGGAACTGGCAGAAAAGCTGAACCAAACCGGGGCGCAGCTGCAAGCCAAAAATGAGATGCTTTCCCGGCGGGACAACGCCCGCACCCAGTGGATCGCAGGGGTCAGCCATGACGTGCGCACCCCGCTGGCGCTGATCTTAGGCTGGGCGGAGCAGCTGGAACAGGATGCACTTTTGCCGGACAGCTCCCGGCAGAAAGCGGCCGGCATCCGCACTCAGTGCGAAAAGCTCCGTGCCCTCATTGATGACCTGAACCTGACCAGTAAGCTGGAATACGGTGCCCAACCCCTGCGCCGGAAAGACCTCCGGGCAGGGCCGCTGTTCCGGCAGCTAGTGGCGCAGTTTTGCGAAAGCCCGCTGGCAGAGCGCTGCGAGATCACGCTGGAACAGGAAGAACCAGCAGAGCAGACGGTGCTTTCGGTGGATGAGGCGCTGCTGGCACGGCTGCTGGAAAACCTGATGAACAACAGCGTCCGGCATAACCCAAAGCCGGTGAACATTACCGTGCACACCCGGCAGGTAGGGGAGCGCTTCTGCCTGACCGTAGCGGATGACGGCATCGGCTATCCCCCTGCCGTTCTGGCGGCGCTGAACGCTGCGGAGCCTGCCGAAAACGCACCCCATATCCTTGGCCTGTATGTGGTGCAGCAGATCGCCGCCGCCCATGGCGGCAGGGCAGTGTTCGGACAGAACACCCCCCACGGTGCCAAAGCGGTGGTGTACCTGCCGCTGGGCTGAAAATTGATCGGAATCCTTGCTTTTCCCAGCCGGATTTCTTATACTTTGGACAAAGAAGTCTTTTTTGGTGCAAAACACAGGAGGAATCATGGCTGAAATTTCAAGTCTGCTGACATTGCAGGGCCAGCTTGCGCTGCTGACCCTCATTGGCTTTTTTCTGGCCCGCAAGGGCATCATCAATGCGCAGGGACGCAAGTGCCTGACCGACCTGCTCATCAATGTCATCCTGCCCGCGAACATCATCCAGTCGTTTCTGGTGGAGTTCAGCTGGGATGTGCTGAAGAGCAGTGCATCGATCCTTGTGATCTCGCTGGCGCTGCAGATCGGCTGTGTGGTGCTGTGTGCCCTGGGCTACAACTGGCTGCCCTTTGCAAGGCGGAGCGTTTACCAGTATGGCACGGTCTGCTCCAACGGTGCGTTTCTGGGCAGCGCACTGGTGGACGGCATCTGGGGCAGCAGCGGCCTGCTGCTCAGCTCCATCTACCTCATCCCTCAGCGTGTGGCAATGTGGTCGGTGGGCGTGAGCTACTTTCTGCAGGACGAAAAGCCCGATTCCAAAGAGGAGATGCGGGCAGAGCGCAGGGCCGTGCTGCGGAAAACATTCACCCACCCCTGCATCCTGGCGGTCGTGGTGGGCATGGTGCTGATGGCCTCTCAGCTGCCGCTGCCCGGCTTTTTGGGCCGCACTGTCAAGAGCCTGAGCAATTGCAACATGGGTGTTTCCATGATCCTGATCGGTGCCATCATCGGCAGCAGCCGGATGGGCAAACTCTGGGATAAGGACTGCTTCCTCTACTGTCTCATCCGGCTGGGGCTCATCCCGGCGGCGGTGCTGCTGGGCTGCAGGCTCTGCGGCGCGGAGAGCCTTGTGACCGGTGTTTCCGTGGTGCTGGCCGCCATGCCCATGGGCGGCGTGACCGCCGTTCTGGCGGAAAAGTACGGCGGGGATTCCGCCTTTGCCAGCAAGTGCGTTGCGGTCTCCACGGTGCTCTCCCTCATCACCACACCGCTGTGGTGCATGGTCGTGTAAGGGTGGGGCCGACCGCTGCGCCCGCAGCGGAATGCGAAAAACACCTTGTCAATGGCAATCATGGCCGAAGAATCACGGTTCTTTTTGTCCAATCGGCGAATAGCCTTTGCCGCCGGATGGTGATACAATAGGCAAGGTGTTGCGCGGCGGTGCCGCAGAATGCCATAACATGACAAAAACAAGGAGAGCGCGTGGAAAATGGAACCATTTTATCTGATGCCCGGGCAGGAACGCTGTGAACAGTTTAAGGATGCGAACGGTGTGCCCAAAGTCCGCTACTCCTATTGTTCGCTGAACGGGGCGCTGTTCCGCTGTGTGAGCCGCAGCGTGGAAGAAGCCGAGCGCCTGTGCGAGGACTGGCTGGTGGGTCAGGACCGCTGCTACATCAACTGAAAAATGCACCCTCTGCTCCTTTGCGGAATAAGCTGTAAGAGAATCAGCTGATCGGCAAAGGAGTTTTTTTATATGATGAATGGCATCCTGCGTATCCAGACCTATCGGCCCCGGCAGTCGGCTCCGGTGGAGGGAGTGACTGTTGTGATCACCGGCAGCGGCTTCACGGCTCACCGCATCACCGATGCCGAGGGCAATGCCGAGGATGTGGCCATCTGTGCCCCGGCCTGCGCCCTCTCGCTGGACGAGAACAACACCACGACCCTGCCCTATGCCGTGTGCAGCCTGACGGCCAGAAAGCCGGGCTACCGCACCGTCCGCATCCAGGGCATCCAGATCTTTGCCGGGCAGGTCACGCTGGCCCGGCCTGAGATGATCCCGGACACTGAGGAGGGAAAAGACATTGTCGACCCGCCTGTGATCATCCCCACCCACGCTCTGTTTGCGGGGAACGGCGGCAGCGGCCCGGCTCCCACCGATCCATGCACCGGCAGCCGGGTGCTGGACCGTGTCATCGTACCCAAAAATATTACGGTCCATCTGGGCAGGCCCGCCGCCTCGGCCCGGAACGTGACGGTGTCTTTCCGGGATTATATCGCCAATGTGGCTTCCAGCGAGGTCTACCCCACTTGGCCCATTGAAGCGTTGAAAGCGAACATCCACTGCCAGATCTCGCTGGCGCTCAACCGCATTTACACCGAGTGGTATCCCAGCAAGGGATACACCTTCAATATCACCAACTCCACCAGCTACGACCAGTATTACGTCCATGGCCGCACCGTGTTCGATGTGATGGTAAAGCTGACGGATGATATCTTCAACACCTACATCCGCAAGACCGGCACCGTGAATCCCTACTACTCCGAATACTGTGACGGAAAGTCCGTTACCTGCCCGGGGCTCAAGCAGTGGGGCACGGTCACGCTGGCAAATCAGGGCCGCAATGCCCTGAGCATCCTCAAGTACTATTACGGCAGCGATATCGAGATCGTCCGCACCAGCAACATCCAGTCCATCCCCAGAAGCTATCCGGGTTCCCCCCTCCGGCAGGGAGACCGGGGCACGGCGGTGTTCACCCTGCAGCGGCAGCTGAACCGCATCACCAAGGATTACCCCTTCCTTGGCCTGCTGACCGTGGACGGGATCTTTGGCAGCAGGATGACCGAGACCGTGAAGAGATTCCAGAAGCAGTTCAACCTGACCGCTGACGGCGTGGTGGGGCGGCAGACCTGGTATAAGATCAGCTATATCTATGTTTCGGTGAAAGACCTTGCAGAGCTGACCAGCGAGGGAGAAACAGCCGCCGGCACCCTCTCGGACGGCACCTGGGGCGGCACCGTCCTGCGCGTCGGTTCTTCCGGCAGCGCTGTGGAGCAGCTGCAGTTCTGGTTGAACACTCTGGCCCAGTACGAGAGCAGCATCCCCTCCGTGACAGTGGATGGCGTGTATGGCAGCGGCACCGCCGGTGCGGTCCGGGCCTTCCAGCGAAGATACGGCCTGTCTGTGGACGGTGTGGTGGGCCGCGCCACCTGGACAGAACTCTACAATCAGTTCCGCAGCATCCAGTCCGACAACGGCAGGCCCAACGCCTACCCGGGCACGGCCCTGCGGCAGGGCAGCAGCGGGCAGAACGTCCGGCTGGTGCAATTCTGGCTCAAGATCGCCCGTACGGTGTATCCCAGCCTGAACACCCTGACCGTGGATGGAAAATTCGGCGCAGGCACGGCGGCGGCAGTGCGGAGATTCCAGAGCTACTTCGGCCTGACCAGCGACGGCGTGGTGGGCCGCACGACCTGGAACAAGCTGTATGAGGTCTACAACGATATCGCCAACCGGCTGCTCACAGCCAGCCTGCGCCCCGGCGAGTATCCGGGCATTCTGCGCCGGGGCAGCACCGGAACGGCAGTGCGGGAGCTGCAGTTCTACCTCTACCTGATGAGCGCTTACGAGAGCAGCATCCCTGTGGTTTCTATCGACGGCAGCTTCGGTGCGGCGACCGAGAATGCCGTGCGGGCCTACCAGCGCTTTGCGAAGCTGACGGTGGACGGTGTAGTAGGGCGCACGACCTGGAATTCGCTCTACAGCAAAGCAAGCATCCTGCGGGTGTCCGGCCCGGTGGTCACGCTGAAGCGCCTGCCTTACCCGGGCACACCGCTGGCAGTGGGGGCCACAGGGAATGCGGTGCTCTACTACAACCTCCTTTTGCAGCGCATTGCCTACTATTTCGACAGCGTGGAAAGCCCGCCCCTGTCTGACCGGTATACCGACGAGACGGCAGCCTCTACCCGCAGTGCACAGGCCCTGCTGGAACTGCCCGAAACCGGGGTCGCGGATGCAGAGACCTGGACGACGGTGGAGGCCCTGAGCCTGCAGCTGGCCGCCGTTTCCCCCAACCCTGACCGAGATGCCGGGCAGGCCGATGTTTACCCTGGCCGCGCCATGAAAGAGGGGAGCGTTGGCCCGGATGTGGGGCAGATCGAACAGTGGCTCAACGGACGCTATATGCGGAACTGCGGCGAGGACTATGTGACCGAGAACTTCCGCTTCGGCCCGAAGGAAACAGAAGGGGTCCGGGCAGCACAGGAGCGGGCGGACCTGCTGGTAACAGGCACGGTGAACGAGGAGACCTGGGCCGCGCTCCGTGCCCAGAGCTGCGAATGCGAGGAGGGATGACGGATGGCACGGCTGCTGATCTACGATGCCTATGAGAACAAGGTGTACACCTACAACAGCCTGAACGAAAACGACCCGATGCCTTACAGCACCGAGCGCACCCTGACACTGCGGGAGTTCCGGGGCAAATCGGGGAGCCCGGTGCTCTGGACGACCATCGCCGCCATGGAGGCCTGGAACCTGACCCGCCGCAAGTACGGCAAGGGCATCCCGGTGGGATATGCCTTCCGCCGCATCTGGGAGGGCGGTCACGGCACCCGCAGCCAGCATTACGCCGGCGTGGCCTTTGATGTGGGCCAGCGCCTGACCCAGAGCCAGCGCACAGCCATCTATAAGGCCGCCCGGTCCACCGGAGCCTGGGGCTATGTGGAGCCCCTGAGCCAGACCCCCACATGGGTGCACTTTGACCGCCGCTACGGCACCCCGGCCTGCAGCGGCACCACAGCGGGCTACCCCACCCTGCGGCGGGGGAGCCGGGGCTGCTATGTGATGATCCTGCAGGACGCACTTTCCACACTGGGCTACCAGACCGGCAGCCGCATCGACGGCCTGTTCGGCACCCGCACCGAGGAAGCCCTGAGGGGCTACCAGCGCCGCACCAGCCTGACGGTGGACGGCGTGTGCGGCTGCAGCAGCTGGAAAAAGATCACAACTGCAGTGATCGGCATTGGCAGAACAAAAACGACGATCGACTAAGAAATAGAAAGAAGCTCCGCCGTGAAGGTGGAGCTTCTTTGCAATCGGTGGCGAAACCCCTCAGTCACGCTTCGCGTGACAGCCCCCCTAATAGTGGGGCCCTTGGCATGGCGTAAAGCTGTCCAGTTTTGCCAAGGCCGCCCCTACCAGGGGCGGTGGCATCCCGTAGGGATGACGGTGGGGTTTATCTTCTATGGATCTTTCGGTTCGGTCTGCGCCCGTTCCACAGGTTGATGAACACCCACAGGCCGTAGACCGCCAGAGTGAGCAGGGAGAGGACGATAACCACCTTGAGATACAGGCTGTGGAAGAAGGCCTGTACCTTGGAGACCGTGAAAAGCAATGCGTTCTGGTGGACATCCTGCCCGGCAATGAGGTTCACCACGCCGATGGTCTCGCCTGCCAGCTTGAGCTCCACAGTGCCCACCACGTCGCCCTGCTGGATGGGGGCCGTGGCGTAATCGGGCAGGTGGAAATATTTCTGCGTCACCGAGCCATCCCCCGTGGAGGGCAGCAGGGTCATCATGCTGTCGGCGGGGTAGAGCTGCAGGGTGTCGGTATCGGAGGAGTATTTGACCGGGATCTCCGCCAGTGCCTGGTCGGTGTCCAGCGCGGCCTGGATGGAAAAGCTCTCGAACACCCAGTCGATGAGCTTGGTGGTCTCGTACAGCGCCGGGCGGCGGTTGGAATAGCCGTAATCATCGCAGGTGTCGGGGCTTTGCATGATGCAGAAGATGTAGGTGGCCCCGTCCTTGTTGGCCCACGAGACATAGCTCTGATCGCCGCTGTCGTTCTTGTAGGCCATCACGTCGCACATGCCGCCCTGCATGGCGCTGCGGTAGAACCTGCCGCCGCTGGTCTTGTTCAGGGCCACGTTCTGGCTCAGCAGCACAAAGCTCTTGGCGTGCTTTTCCTTGGCCGGCATCGTGAAGGTGGGGGCAGCGGAGATCTCCTTGAAGGCATCAAAGCTCATCAGGTAGCGCAGGATCAGGTACATGTCCACGGCGGTGGTGGTGTTGCCGCTGTCCAGCCCGCAGGCATCTGTCCAGGTGCTGTTGGTGGTGCCGATGCGCTGGGAGAGGGTGTTCATCTGGCTCACCCAACCCGCCAGGTCGCCGCCCGAGAGCTCGTAGGCCAGACCCATGGCGGCCTCATTGGCGTTGCGCGTCACCATGGCGTAAAGGGCTTCCCGGTAGGTAAAGGTCTCGCCCGAGCGCATGTCGGCATTGTCGGTGCTGTGGACATAGTCCGAGATGGCAAAGGGCATCGTGAACGTGCTGTCCAGCTGGTCGGCATAGTTGGTTAGCACCAGCGCAATGGTCATATATTTCGTCAGGCCCCCGGCGGACACCTGCTTCTCGCTGTCTTTTTCATAGACGATGATGTTGGTGTCGGTGTTCACGATATAGGCGCTCTGGGCCTTGACATCGTAGACCGTGCTGGGGTCGAACATGGCTCCGGCCGTCACGGCAAGGCAGCTGAACAGGACGGCAAGGGATAAAAGCAGTGCAAAAATACGTTTCATGTGGACAATTCCTTCAAAAAGCGATAATATATAAAATACGGGCGCTGCGCCCGGAAATGACAAAGAATGGCGAACAAAGATTCGCTCCTTTAATAATAACAGGTTTGCCGCGCAGAGACAAGGGTTTTGCCACGGTTTCACAAAGCGGCAGGAGGGGACTATGGTATATCTGACAGGCGACACCCACGGCGAGCTTGACCGTTTCAAGCACGGCAGGCTCCGCTGGCTGGGCAAACGGGACATTGTGGTGGTGCTGGGCGATTTCGGCTTTGTGTGGGATGGCAGCAAGGAGGAACAGAAAAAGCTCGACTGGCTGCGCAAGCGCCCTTATACCCTGCTTTTCCTTGATGGTGCCCACGAGAATTACGACCTGCTGGGCCAGTACCCCGTCGAGGAGCGGTTTGGCGGCAGGGTCCAGGCTTTGGGCGGCAATGTGTACCATGTCTGCCGTGGCAGCGTGCTGGAGCTGGAGGGAAAGAAATATCTCTGCTTCGGCGGCACCGAGAGCCCCGACAAGGAAGAGCGGGAGGCCGGATACAACTGGTGGCCGCAGGAGATGCCCAGCGATGAGGAATACGCCGCCTGTGAGACCAATCTCGAAGCAAACGGCTGGCAGGTAGATTATGTGCTGACCCACGATGCCCCAAGCAGATTCCTTGATTTTACTTCTCTCGCGGTGGGCGAATCCAACCGCCTGCACCTGTTTCTTGATAAGGTTCTGCTGAAGCTGACCTACGAAAAGTGGTTCTTTGGCTGCTACCACAAGGATGTGGCCCTTTCCACCAAGAGCCGGTGCGTCTTTTGTGATGTCATCCCCATGGGCGAGCGCCACGCGAAGCGGTAAAAAGAGAAGGTGCCCATGACTTTCAGGCCGGTGGTGTACATCATAAAAAGACGAAGAAGATCGTGAACACTCTATTGGGTTCACCAATAAACAGCAGGAAGCCCCCTTGACAGTGTAATCGTCAGGGGGCTTTCTGCCTGCCAGGGGCTAGTTCTTGAGTGTCTGCGCCTTGCGCCAGATCTGGATCACTTCCCAGTAACTTACAGAAGCATCTGCAGTTTTATTGGAAGGAAGCAGCTGGTTCTCAGAGGCCCAGGTGAGAGCCTTCTGTGCGTCAGTGGCATCGTTGTCCAACGCAGCAGCGGGAGCAGGCTTGCCGGCATCAACCCACACCAGTTCGGCAAGTTCGGTGGCATTGGCGGGAATCGCTGCGCCATCGGGGAGAATACGCTTCAGATAAAGCTCCATGCCGATTCGGCAGCCCTGCCATGTCAGCACGGCGGCAGCACCAATGACCATAACGGTGCCCAGAATGCCAGAACCACCATCTTCGATGGAAGCATCTTTTGTCATGGCTTCCATTGTTACGCCCTTTTCACCTGCGGGCATTTGAAAGCGCAATGGATTTTGTTTGACATCGGTCGAATCGTCCAAACCGCTGACCAACCATTGATCGAACGCAATGGCATCGCTCTGGCTGATGTAGGTGACAGTTACACTGGCGTTTTCAGGCACCTTTGCAACCAGATCACCAATCTCGTTTCTCCCAGCATGGATCTCCTCGCCATCATGCTCAATAAAAACGTCAGCATTCTTAATGGTCAGGAGATAGAGATCTGCAGTGGGAACAATGGAAGCAGCTTTTTGGCGAATTTCAAACGTGCCTCCGTCCACGATGGCAGAGATCAGATTGGGACTATTGGAATGGATCTTTACCTTTACGGTATACCTGCCTGCTTTTGTGGGGGCAACGACTTCTTCTCCCATATCGTTGAGATAGACAAGCTCAAGTTTGATCTCGTCAGATTGTAAAAGAGCATTCAGCCTGCTGTCCGCCCGGACAGTCACTGTGGCCGTATGATCATTTCCTTCCTCTTCCACAGCATCTGCTGGAAGGGTGACAGTGAGTTCGTTCTGGAAAGTATCATTGGTGATGGTAACGGGGTGGATCGTGATCTTTTCCGGAATGTCGATTCGGACGGTATCACCCTGAATGATTCGCAGGGTGTATGTTCCGGCATCTTTTGGAAGCTCATTGAATTCTTCTTCATTTGAGGTGCCTGCGTTCCTGACATATCTTACAATGTAATCTGTGATGCGTGTATCCTTGGGCTCGATCCTGATATCGATATTGTCCCCATAGGAATAGTCCGCTAGACCGCTGATGATGAAATCACCGGTGTCATAATTTGTGTGTTCGACAGTGGTCAGAGTTACGGCTGTATCATCGCGACCTGCAACAAAAGTATAGGTGGTATTGTCTGCACTCACAGTGCCGCTGCCCCCTGCCCAGGTATAACGATCTCTGTATTGAGGATCGCCGACGGTCAATTCCACTGTTTTACCAATCGTGACAATGAATTTGCCATCGTTGATGGGAACGCTGCTGCCATCAACTTTGGCGGTAACGGTACGGATGTCGCTGGTTACCGTAACATCAATAGAACCAGGTGCTACAGGGAGATTTTGTAGGCCGGAATCCGTGGAAATAGCGTTCCATTGAGAACGAGAGCCTGAATACTCTATGTTATTCAATGCTGTGCAATTGGAAAATGCTGACTCGGGAATTTTGGTTACACTGCTGGGAATCGCGATCCGTTCGAGCTGCTCGCAGCCAGCAAAAGCATCATCGAGGATCTGTGTTATACCCTCCGGGATATCGATGCTCTTTAAACTGATACAACCTGCAAAAACTGATTCCGGAAGTTCCGTTATCCTGCTTGAAAATTCAATGTCTTGCAGAGCTGGACAATTCATAAAGGCACCGGTTCCAATAGAGACCACGGAGTCTGGCATCTTCACAGATGCCAGATACGCACAAGAGTCAAAAGCATGAGTTTCAATTCGTGCCACACCATTGGGTATTTTGAAAGCAGGATCTTCCCTTTGAGAAGGATAACGAATTAAGGCGTAATCGCCATTTGCTGATTTTTCGTACAACACATTGTCTATTGCCGGATAGCTTTCGCTGTCTGATGTGATCGTTGAGAGAGCGAAACATTCGGAAAATGCATTAGTTCCGATCCGTGTCACTTTGGCAGGAATATGAATTTGAGTCAATGCAGTTCCGGTAAAAGCCCGCTCTTCAATGGCAGTTACGCTGTCTGGAAGAGTAACGGTGTGCAAGCTGTAACAATAACTGAACATGCCGTCTGCAACGGATGTTACACCCTCTGGAATGGTGACAGTATCTAATTTTTCGCATTGATGAAAAGCCTCAGAGCCGATCTCTGTTACAGAATCAAGAATGGGAATATCTGTCAATTCGCTGCAAAACATAAAGGCCTGGCGGCCAATCTTTTTTACGCGGGATGTTTTATTGTCCTGAATGGTAACGCTTTTCAGTGAAGTGCGATTATAAAAAGCATTGTCGCCAATTTCTGTTACAGTGTCGGGGATCTGGACACTTATCAGGACGTTTCTGTAATTGGAGAACACCCGGTCTCCGATTTTTGATACAGGATATGTTTGAGCATCTTGTGTTACATGAGCAGGGATCGTGATCCTATGTTCATTGCCCATATACTTTGTTATTGTTGCAGTATTGTCAGCATTGAGGATAAACTGATAAGAACCATCTGTATATGCCATAGGGGAATCGCTTGCAAAAACAGTGACAGTGCCCACAGGGAAAAAGGTCAGCAGCATACTGAATGTCAGAAATAAGCTGAGTAGACGCTTTTTCATAAGAAAATCCTCCTTTGCATTTCGTAAAAGACTTGTCCGATGTGCGTCATAATGCGAATGCATATGACGCTTTACACAAAATATTTTACAGTAGATGAAAATATAAAGTCAATATAATAGGACATGCTTTGTGAGAGAACACAAAAACAGAGAGTTTTTTTATACGGGAGATACAAAAAGAACCGAGTCCTGTGATATATATGGGCCTTTGCGCACTTCCCAATCAGGGATTCACGGGCATTGGGGGAGTGATTGGTACGTGCAGAGTTTTCCTGGAGCCTGTTGCAGCAGGTTCATGGAAGGCTCAGCATACAATAAAAAAATGAGATAGGCAACCCCTTTCGGGGAAGTCTATCTCATCTTTTCATTGGCACTGTTTTGCAACAGCCCCTTCTCATTCTCTTTTACATTTTTTCGGGGACGTTGATCTTGAACATGGTCAGCACATTGAAGATAACGTTCTTCACACCGATGCACAGGGCCAGGCGGGCCTGCTGCACGGCGGGATCTGCACCCTGGATGCGGCAGTTGCCGTAGAAGCGGTGGAAGGCGCTTGCCAGATCAATGACAAAGCGGTTGATGCGGCTGGGGTCGTACTTCTCGGCAGCCATAACGATCTCCTGCGGGAAGGCGGCCAGCATCCGGATCAGGTCCATCTCGCTGGGGTCGGTCAGCAGGGTGGCATCTACCTGCTCGGCACCGGCAAAGGCCACGCCCTCGCTCTCCATCTTCTTGAGGATGGAGCAGATGCGGGCGTGTGCGTACTGGACATAGTACACGGGGTTGTCGTTGTCGGTCTTGACGGCCTGGTCCAGGTCAAAGTCGATACCGCTGCCTGCATCGTGCATGTTGAACAGGAAGCGTGCGCTGTCGATGGGCACTTCCTCCAGCAGGTCGGTCAGGGTGATGGCGTTGCCGGTGCGCTTGGACATCCGGACAGGTTGACCGTCACGCATCAGGTTGACCATCTGCATCAGCACAACATCCAGGTCGTTGCCATTCAGGCCGATGGCATCCATGGCACCCTTCATGCGGGCAACGTGGCCGTGATGGTCGGCACCCCAGACATCAATGGCCTTGGCAAAGCCGCGGGTGGCCAGCTTGTTGTAGTGGTAGGCAATGTCGGCGGCGAAGTAGGTGGGGATGCCGTTTGCGCGGACGAGGACTTCGTCCTTGGCTTCCTCCTCGGTGCCATCCTCGGTCTTTTTCTTGTTCACGGTGCCGTACTTGGCAGCATACTGGGCGCTGCGGTACATGATGGCACCATCCTCGGCCTTGTAGCAGGCACCCAACTCCAGCAGCTTGTTCACAACATCCAGGACAGCGCCGGATTCGTGCAGGGTGCTCTCGTGGAACCAGACATCGTAATCGATGCGGTACTTGCCCAGGTCGCGCTTGAGGGCAGCAATGTTCTTGGGCAGGGCGTAATCCACCAGAGCGTTCTTCAGGGTCTCAAAGGCTTCGCTGGCAAAGAGGGCCTCTTCGTCCAGCCCAGAGCAGGCTGCAACGTACTTGTCGCCGTTGATCTCGGCAAACTCACCGGCCAGCACCTTGATGTCGCCGCCCTGATAGCACTCAGCGGGCAGGGGATAGGTTTCCTCGCCGCAGAACTGCTGCAGGTAACGGACGGCCAGGCTTTTGCCAAACTTCTGAATCTGATTGCCTGCATCGTTGATGTAGAACTCACGGGTCACATCATAGCCGGACCAGTCCAGCACAGCGGCCAGGCAGTCGCCCAGAGCGCCGCCGCGGGCGTTGCCCATGTGCATGGGGCCGGTGGGGTTGGCAGAAACGAACTCCACATTGTACTTGGCACCCTTGCCGTGGTCGGTGCGGCCGTACTCCTTGTTGGAGCAGGCACCCAGCACCACGCTGGCCCAGAAGGAGGGCGCGAGGAACAGGTTGATGAAGCCGGGGCCGGCCACTTCCACCTTGGCAAACACGCTGTGCTCGATGGAAGGCAGATGGGCCAGAAGGGCATCGGCAATCATCTTGGGGGCCTTGCGCCAGGTGCGGGCACCGGCCATGGCCAGATTGGAAGCGATGTCACCGTTCTTGGTGTCGGCAGGGATCTCCACGATAAAAGCGGGCAGCTCGGCCTCGGCCAGAGTGCCGTCGGCCATGGCGGCCTTGGCAGCCTCAGTCAGCAGAGCGCGGGCCTCGGCCAGTGCCGCTGCCCGGGGGTTGTAGTTCTGATAGGTCTTTTCAAAGTCTGTCATTAAAATGTCCCTTTCATTAGGATAATTGTTTTGGACAGGTCTCGTCTTTGTACAACCTCTCAGTTTCGCATACGCATTGACGGAGAGGTTGTGTTGAAAGAGAATCCTATCCATTGTTCTCTTACTTTACCTTTTCGACCTGGATCTCAAGCGTTGTCCGATTGATGAGCGCCGTGGGGTCATCGGCATCCAGTAGATAGCTGAACTTTGCCGTGCCGCCCGCAGGCTCCGAGAGGTCGCACGCGATGCCGTCGCCGGTTACGCCCAGCGTAATGGGGCCGACCTCGGTCTCGTAGTAGCAGATGTTCCGGTAATCCCGCTGAATGACCAGCTGGGTGCTGACCTTGCCAAAGCGGAGCAGGGCCACCCGGCTGCCGTCCTCGGCAATCTTGATGGTGGTGGTGCAGCCTGCAAAGCCGATGGTCTCCGTCTCCTTATAGCTAATATAATAGGAACCGGCTTTTTTCAGGAAGCTGCCATAGGTCATCAGCTCGATCTTGTCTGTCTCCTCAGCGGGGAGGGGCTCCGTGTGCTCGAACTGCTCCGAGACGCTTCGAATCAGGATGCGGTAATCTTCGTTGTGTGCAGTGCTCACAGTTTTGTGTTCCTTCACTTTAATATTTGTCAATGGCAATCTGCTCCACCTCGCCGCCTTTGTACTCGCCCAGGAACAGGTCGGCTGTCTGCACGAACCCGTCCGGCGCGTCACTGACATAGAAATGGGCCTGCCCGGCGGGGTGGTCGGCCTTGAGCCCCCGTTCGCTCAGGATGCGCTCCAGATGGTGGGCGGCAGTCTTGGCCGGGTCCACCAGCACCACGTTCCGGCCCATGAACTCACCGATCATGGTCTTGATCAGGGGATAGTGGGTGCAGCCCAGGATCAGGGTGTCCACCCCGGCATCCCGGATCTCCGTCAGGTACTGGGCAATGACCAGCTTGGTGATCTCCTGCTTGTCCGGAGCGCTGTGATCCACATAGCCCGCTTCCACCAGCGGCACAAAGAGCGGGCAGGGACGGGCGGTGATCTCCACACCGGGTACCAGCCTGCGCAGAAGCGCCTCATAGCTGCGGGAACGGATGGTGGCCGCAGTGCCGATGACACCGATGCGCCGGTTCCGGGTGGAAAAGGCCGCCTCCCGGGCGGCGGCATCCACCACGCCCAGATAGGGCACCGGGAGCTTTTCGGCCTCAGCGGCGGGGTAGGTGCTGGACACCGTGCCGCAGGCCGCCATGATGCACTTGACATCCTTGGAGAGCAGGAAAGCGATGTCCTGCCGGGCATATTGCAGGATGGTCTCCGGGCTGCGGCTGCCGTAGGGCACCCGGCCGGTGTCGCCAAAGTAGACGATGTTTTCGTGGGGCAGCCGCCTGCGCAGCTCCCGCACACCGGTCAGGCCGCCCAGGCCGCTGTCAAATACGCCGATGGGGCGGTTATCCATGCTGCTTTTCCGTCCTTTCCAGCGCAAGTTCGATCAGGTGATCGATCAGGGCGGGCACGGGGGTGCCCTCGTGCTCCATGAGCTTGGGGTACATGCTGATGGGGGTGAAGCCGGGGAAGGTATTGATCTCGTTGATCATCACCCGATTGGTGCCGTGCTCTACAAAGAAGTCGCAGCGGGCCAGGCCCTCGCAGTTCAGGGCGGTGTAGGCCATGGCGGCGTAGGTTTTGACCTCGTCCAGCTTTTCCTCGCTGAGTCTGGCCGGGATGACCACCTGGCTGACCCCGTTCTTGTACTTGTCGTCATAGGTGTAGAACTCGGCACCGGCCAGGATCTCACCCGGGCGGGTGGCCACGGCAGGGTCAGAGCCGATGACGGCGCACTCGACCTCGTGGCCGTCCACAAAGGCCTCGAACACCACCTTGTGGTCGTTTTCAAGGGCCAGTGCAATGGCCTGCTTGAGCTCATCCCGGTCGTGGGCCTTGGTGATGCCCACGCTGGAACCGGCGTTGGCAGGCTTGACGAAGATGGGCCAGCCCAGCTTGGCAATGGCACCGTCACACACGCCGTCCAGGTCGCTCTCGATCTCCCAGCGGCAGGCGCTCAGCCACTTGGTGTGGGGAATACCGGCTGCATCGAACAGGGCGTTGGCCACGGCCTTGTCCATGCAGACAGCGCTTGCCAGCACGCCGCAGCCCACATAGGGGATGCCGGCCAGCTCCAGCAGGCCCTGCACGGTGCCGTCCTCGCCCCACAGGCCGTGGAGCGCGGGAATGACCACATCCACGTGCAGCTTTTCCACCTGACCGGACGGGGTGAACAGGATCATGCCGTGGTCGGCGCGGTCGGGGCTGATGACGCAGGGCATGTTGCCGGGCAGCTCTTCCCAGCTGCCGTCGGCCATCTGGGCGCTGGTGGCCTCGGTGCACAGCCAGCGGCCCTCCCGGGTGATGCCCACGGTCAGCACCTCGTAGCGGGCGCGGTCCAGGTTGTCCACAAAGGTACCGGCGGACACGCGGCTGACCTCGTGCTCGCTGGACATGCCGCCAAACAGCACGACGACACAGAGTTTATCTTCAGATTGCATCATGATCTCTCCTGATCTTATGGCCGGAAGGGGCGCTTTGCCCGGGGCCGGATTTTCTATAAGCAGATATAGACACTTTATTATACTATATCTATGCGGCGGATTCAAGGCGTAGGCCAAAACAGGCAGGAGAGAAAAAATTCAAAAAAGTCTCAAAAAACGCAAAAAATCCGCTTGACGGATGGCAAAACGCGTGATACAATGATATCACCTCTTTTGCGGGGTTATTAAGTGCGCCCTGTTTTTAGGGCGTGCACCGCAAGCCGAGGGAGGTTCAAAACAACCGTTATAATGGAGGTGTCAACAAATGACCGTTAAAATCACTCTGGCCTGCACCGAGTGCAAGCAGCGCAACTACAACACCACGAAAAACAAGAAGAACAACCCCGATCGTCTTGAGATGAAGAAGTACTGCCGTTTCTGCAAGAAGCACACGGTTCACCGCGAGACGAAGTAAGAAAGGCGGACGCATCATGGCAGACAAAACCGAGAAAAAGCCGGGCTTTGTAGCCAGAATGAAGGGCTTTGGCGCAAACATCGCCAAGTTCTTCCGCGACACGAAGAGCGAACTGAAGAAGGTCGTGTGGCCGTCTAAGGCGGACGTTAAGACCAACACCATCGTCGTGCTCGTGACCGTGGCGATCGCAGCCGTCGTGATGATCGCGCTGGATGCCATTTTCGGCGGCATCCTGGGCCTGATCATCGGCGCATGATTCATCTTGAAACGGAGGCTTAACCAAAATGGAAGAACAGACCAATGAGGCCCTTTGGTATGTAGTCCACACCTATTCCGGTTACGAGAATAAGGTTGCGAACGACCTACAGACCATGGTGGAAAACCGCCATCTGCAGGACCTGATCTGTGACATCAAGGTTCCTACCGAGATGGTGCCTGAGATCAAGGACGGCAAGGAGCGTATGGTGGAGCATAAGCTGTTCCCCGGCTACGTTCTGGTCAAGATGGTCATGAACGACGATACCTGGTATGTGGTGCGCAACACGCGCGGCTGCACCGGTTTCGTCGGTCCCGCATCCAAGCCCGTTCCCCTCTCTGCTGAGGAAGTGGAGAAGATGGGCGTTGAAAAGGCGGCTCCGCTGACCGTCGATTTCAATGTCGGCGATACCGTGCAGATCACCGCCGGCCCGCTGGAAGGCTTTATGGGCCTTGTGGAGGGCATCGATACCGAGAGCTTCAAAGTCAAGCTCAAGGTCAACATGTTTGGCCGCGAGACACCCGCAGAAGTGGATATCGCGCAGGTCGAGCTGCCGTAACCAACCGGCATCCGTTTACCAAGGTAAGACCGCAGTGCGGTTCTTATAGAGCGTGTGCATCGTGTACGCGCTCGTGGGAGGCGTGGGGAGACCACGCCGCAACTCACCACAGATTTTTGGAGGTGCATTTACTATGGCACAGAAAGTTACTGGCTACATTAAGCTGCAGATCGAGGCCGGCAAGGCGACTCCGGCTCCCCCTGTTGGCCCTGCTCTGGGTCAGAAGGGCGTTAACATCATGGCCTTCACCAAGGAGTTCAACGAGCGTACCAAGAACCAGATGGGTTATGTTATCCCCGTCGTCATCACTGTTTACGCTGACCGCTCCTTCAGCTTCATTACCAAGACTCCTCCGGCTGCCGTTCTGATCAAGAAGGCTGCTGGCATCAACACCGCTTCCGGCAAGCCCAACAAGGAAAAGGTTGCTACTCTGACCGCCGCTCAGGTGGAAGAGATCGCCAAGACCAAGATGCCCGACCTGAACGCTGCTTCTCTGGAAGCTGCATGCAGCATGGTCCGTGGCACCTGCCGCTCCATGGGCGTTACCGTCGAGGGCTGAGACACAAACAGTGGGAGGGCATAACACTGCCCGCATGACCACATAGGAGGATATACAATGAAACATGGCAAGCACTATGTCGATGCTGCTAAGCAGGTCGATTTTTCTAAGCTGTATGATATGAACGAGGCTCTGGAGCTGGCTTGCAAGACCGCTTCCGCCAAGTTCGACGAGACCGTTGAGCTGCACGTCCGCCTGGGCGTTGACGGCCGCCACGCTGACCAGCAGGTCCGCGGCGCTGTTGTTCTGCCCAACGGCACCGGCAAGACTGTCCGCGTCTGCGCCATTGCTAAGGGCGCTGCTGCCGCTGCTGCTGAGGCAGCCGGCGCTGACATCGTGGGTGATGACGAGCTGATCGCACGCATCGCCGGCGGTTTCATGGACTTCGACGTTGTTGTCACCACCCCCGACATGATGGGCCGCGTTGGCCGTCTTGGTAAGGTTCTGGGCCCCCGCGGCCTGATGCCCAACCCCAAGGCCGGTACCGTTGCTCCCGACCTGGGCAAGGCTGTTACCGAGGCTAAGGCTGGTAAGATCGAGTACCGTCTGGACAAGCAGAACATCATCCACGTTCCTGTGGGCAAGGCATCCTTTGGCGCTGAGAAGCTGTACACCAACCTGGATACCGTGATGAGCGCTATTGCAAAGGCAAAGCCCGCTGCTGCAAAGGGTACCTACTTCAAGAGCGCTACCATCGCCACCACCATGGGCCCTGGCATCCGTCTGAACACCCTGAAGTACGGTGTCTAATTTGAAGCTTTGATGTTTTTTCTGTCATCCTGACGGATGACAGAAAAAATCTTTAAAAATTCAAAAAAGCGCTTGACAACACCGCGCGTTTGCGGTAAAATAATGATGCTGTTTTTGAGACAGCAGGTGCTGGAGTCCAGCGTAAGGTACAAACCGCCTGCCGAGAAACGCGCGTAAAGTTGTTTTATGCCTCTTTCTCGACACAGTGCGGGAAAGAGGCTTTT
Source organism: Faecalibacterium sp. Marseille-Q4164 (assembly GCF_017377545.1). NCBI lineage: Bacteria > Bacillati > Bacillota > Clostridia > Eubacteriales > Oscillospiraceae > Faecalibacterium > Faecalibacterium sp. Marseille-Q4164. The sequence goes on from NZ_JAFREJ010000002.1 coordinate 158,918, forward strand.
TCGTTGCTCCGGCTTTCGATACAAGTTTTTGAAATGAGGTGAAACCGAATGCCCAGTGCAAAGATTCTTTCTGAAAAGCAGGCTTATGTCGCTGATCTGAAGGCAAAGTTTGAGAGTGCGGTTTCCGGCTGCGTCGTCGCTTACGGCGGTATCAACGTCGAGAACGACACCAAGCTCCGCAAGGAGCTGCGTGAGGCAGGCGTTGATTACATGGTCGTGAAGAACACCATGCTGCGTCTGGCTGTCAAGGGTACCTCCCTGGAGGGCCTGGCTGAGAACTTCAAGGGTGACACTGCTGTTGCCTTTGCTCACGAAGAAGACCCCATGTCCGCTGCCCGCATCCTGTGCAAGTACCAGGATGGCGATAAGTCCAAGAAGTTCGTCGTGAAGGCTGGCTTCATGGAAGGCAAGGTCATGGACGCTGCCGAGACCAACGCCATCGCAAAGCTGCCCAACCGCGAGGGTATGCTGTCCATGTTCGCAGGTGCTCTTACCAGCACTCTGTCCGGTCTGGCTGTTGCTATGCAGGCCTACGCCGACAAGCAGGAGGAGCCCGCTGCCTAATGGCTGCGTGACCGCTGCTTAACACAAAACTGAAACAAACAAAAACCATTGATATTGGAGGGTTATTACCATGGCTTCTGAGAAGATTACTGCCATCATCGAGTCCGTCAAGGGCCTGACCGTTCTGGAGCTGAAAGAGCTGATCGACGCTTACTGCGAGGAGTTCGGTGTTTCTGCTGTTGCTGCTGCTGCTCCCGCTGCTGCTGGCGCTGCTGCTGCCGCTGAGGAAGAGAAGACCGAGTTCGACGTTATCCTGGCTGAGGCTGGCGCTACCAAGATGCAGGTCATCAAGCTGGTCAAGGAGATCACCGGTCTGGGCCTGAAGGAAGCAAAGGCTATCGTTGACGGCGCTCCCAAGGCTGTCAAGGAGAAGGCTTCCAAGGCTGAGGCTGAGGACATCAAGAAGAAGCTGGAAGAGGCTGGCGCTAAGGTCGAGATCAAGTAATTTGATCCCTTCTGAACGTTCTTTCTTGAATTCTTATTCTTGAAACAAAAGGCACTCTCGCTGAAAGGCGAGGGTGCCTTTTTGGTTGTGCGCCCGCAGCAGGGCAAAAAGCTCCCGGAACGATGGCACTGAATGCCGCACCGCTCCGGGAGCTTTGGTTTTGCTTCGCTTATTCGTAGTCGATGGGCAGGGTGGGCAGACCGTTCAGATCAAGGCCTGCCGTGTGGCCCGCCATGTACTGGTAGTAGCCCTGCGCTGCGATCATTGCGCCGTTGTCGCCGCAGAATTTCAGTTCCGGCAGGTAGACCTTGGCCCCCAACTTCTGGGCACCATCGTTCACCAGCTGACGCAGGCGGCCGTTGGCGGCCACACCGCCCGCCAGACAGACCTGCTTTGCCCCGGTGTCGGCAGCAGCCAGCAGCAGCTTTTCGGCCAGAATACCCGCAATGCGCTCCTGAAAGCTTGCCGCCAGATCAGGCACGTTGATCTCCTCGTTCTTCATCTGGGCCTTGTTCACCTCGTTCAGCACGGCGGTTTTCAGGCCGGAGAAGCTGACGTTGTACTTGCCGTCCACATGGGGCACCGGCAGGCGATAGGCCTTGGGGTCGCCTGTTTTGGCGGCATTTGCCACGCTGGGGCCGCCGGGATAGGGCAGACCCAGGGTGCGGGCGACCTTGTCAAAGGCTTCGCCGGCGGCATCGTCCACGGTGTGGCCCAGAATGTGGTAGTGGGTGTAGTCCTGCACCTCCACGATATGGCTGTGGCCGCCGGATGCCACCAGACAGAGGAAGGGCGGCTTGAGCTCCGGGTGGGTCAGATAGAGGGCCGCAATGTGGCCCCGCAGGTGATGCACCGGAACCAGCGGCTTGTTGGCCGAATAGGCCAGCCCCTTGGCAAAGTTCACGCCCACCAGCACTGCGCCGATCAGGCCCGGCGCAAAGGTGACGGCCACCGCGTCCACATCGTCCATGGTCTTGCCAGCATCCAGCAGAGCCTTTTTGACCGTGGCGCTGATGAACTCGCAGTGGCGGCGGCTGGCGATCTCAGGGACCACGCCGCCATAAAGAGCCTGCTCCTTGACACTGGTGGAGATGACGTTGCTCAACAGGCGACGGCCATCTTCCACAAGGGATGCGGCGGTCTCGTCGCAGGTGGATTCGATTCCTAAAACGATCATAGTTCAGTGGGCCTCCAGCCAGTTTTTGCCAGTATGCACATCGGTGCTCAGGGGCACCGCGTAGTGCACGCAGCCTTCCATTTCCTCCCGCAGGATCTGCGCGGCCTTTTCGGCCTCTGCTTCCGGGGCTTCCACGATCAGTTCATCGTGGACCGTCAGGATCAGGCGGCTTTCCATCTTCTCGTTCCGCAGCCGCCGCCAGACACGCACCATGGCCAGCTTGATAACATCAGCGGCCGTGCCCTGAATGGGGGTGTTGCGGGCCATCCGTTCGCCGCTTGCCCGGATGTTGTGGTTGTTGCTGTTCAGCTCCGGCAGGGCGCGGCGGCGGCCGAACAGGGTGGAAACGTAGCCGCACTGGCGGGCATCCGCAATGGTCTTTTCCATATAACCGTCGATATTGGGGAAGGTGGCCAGATAGGTCTGCAGGAAGGCCTCTGCCTCCTTGACGCTCACGCCGATGTCCTTGGAAAGGCTGTAAGCGCCCTTGCCGTACATGATGCCAAAGTTGATGGCCTTGGCGCTGGAACGCAGACGGGGCGTGACATCCTCAGGCCGGATGTTGTAGATTTTGGCTGCGGTGCTGCGGTGGATGTCGGCACCGGAGAGGAACGCCTCCTGCATGTGTGCGTCGCCGGTGACATGGGCCAGGATGCGCAGTTCGATCTGGCTGTAATCGGCATCCACCAGCACGCAGCCGGGCTTTGCCACAAAGTAGGCGCGGAGCTTGCTGCCCATCTCGGTGCGGATGGGGATGTTCTGCAGGTTGGGATTGTCAGAGGAGAGCCGCCCGGTGCGGGCCTCGGTCTGGTTGAAACGGGTGTGGATGCGGCCATCCTCGCCAATGACCTTGAGCAGACCCTCCACATAGGTGGAGTTCAGCTTCTGGCAGGCACGGTACTGGAGAATGTCCTCCACCAGCGGGATGTCCCGCAGCTTTTCCAATGTTTCGGCATCGGTGGACCAGCCGTTCTTCGTCTTTTTGCCGTGGGGCAGGCCCATGGTATCAAAGAGCAGGGTGCCCAGCTGTTTGGGGCTGTTGGGGTTGAAATCGGAGGTGCCTGCCTCCATCTCGATGCGGGTCAGCACCTGGTCCAGCTCCTGCCGCAGCTGCACGCCGAAGGCTTCGATGCCCTCACGGTCTACAAGGATGCCGGTGCGGGTCATATCGGCCAGCACCTGTGCCAGCGGGAACTCAATGTTGTTGTAGAGATCGTCCTCGCCGTTTTCGGTGATCTCCGCCTTCATTTTGGCGAACAGGTCTGCCAGGAAACCGGCATCGGGGTACTCCTCACAGGAGAACGCTGACCTTGCATGGTAGCTGGTGGCAAGGGTGGTGAGCAGATAGTGGGAAGCGGAAGCGTCCAGCAGGTAGGCGGCCAGCTTGCCGTCCCAGACGATGCTGCTGCCCCAGCTGCCTGCGGCCATGGCTCTGGCGTAGAGGGGGGCAGAATCGAATACATCCAGTGTCACCTTAGGGTCGTCCAGCAGGGAGACCAGCTCCTCCTCGGAGAGGGGATACACGGTGGTGTCTTGCACGGCGTACCAGGCCTCCGGCTGCACGACCGCGCTCTTTTTGCCCAGAACAGCAGGGCGCGCGGCCACCAGATAGTGGCCGGAAGGCTCTGCGGGCAGGGACGCAATGGCTGCGTCTACCTCCGGCAGGGTGTCGGGGTCCAGTTCCGGGACGATGCCGTCCAGTCCAAACCGGGTGATGAGGGTCTGGATCTCCAGCTCCTGCATCAGACGGACAGCGGCGGGCTTGTTGCCCTCGGTCACCTTGTAGGCCCCTTCCGCTGTGTCGATGGGAGCATCGGTGCGGATGGTGCCCAGCGTGTGGCTGAGGTAGGCATCCTCCCGGCAGGCCAGCAGGTTTTCCCGCTGACGGGGCTTGATGATCGGGCTGTCCAGATGGTCGTACACGCTGTCCAGGGTGCCGAAGTTCTTGACCAGAGTCATGGCGGTCTTTTCGCCGATGCCCTTCACACCCGGGATGTTGTCGGAGGTGTCGCCCATCAGGCTCTTCACCTCGATGAGCTGCTTGGGCTCAATGCCGTACTTTTCGTGGATGGCATCCAGATCCATGGTCTCCGTTTTGCTGCGGCCCATGGCGCTGGTGGCCAGCAGCACGGTGGTGGTCTCACTCACCAGCTGCAGGCTGTCGCGGTCTCCCGTGGCCAGAAAGCAGTCGTCCCTGCGGGCCTCGCAGGCAGCGGCCAGCGTGCCCAGAATGTCGTCGGCCTCCCAGCCTTTTGCCGATACCTGGCGGTAGCCCAGGTCGGTGAGCAGTTCTTTCAGGATGGGCATCTGCTGGGCCAGCTCGTCCGGCATGGCGTGGCGGGTGCCCTTGTAGCCGTCGTACATTTCGTGGCGGAAGGTGGGGTGCTTCAGATCGAAGGCCACGGCCACCTCGTCGGGCTCACACTCCCGGAGCAGGGAATTCATAATATTCAAAAAGCCGAAGATGGCATTGGTATAGCGGCCGTCCTTGGTGGTCAGCAGCTTGATGCCGTAAAAGGCACGGTTGGCAATGCTGTTGCCGTCAATGACCAGTAAACGCATAGTCAGTCTCCTCCATTGCATTATAACTCAATTTATAGTATAACACAAAATGGGGGCCAGCGGGGGATTTTTGCAGAAAAAACAAAAATGCCCTCCCGTGTTGGGAAGGCAGGTGAAGGGGTTACTCCGAGATGGTGATGGCGCTCACCGGGCAGGCCTGTGCGGCTTCCACGGCGGTGGGTACGGTGTCGGGCGGCAGCTCGCCCGGCACAGCGACGGCCAGGATGCCTGTCATCTGGAATACCTCGGGGCAGATCCCGGTGCACTGGGTGCAGCCGATGCAGAGATCGGGGTCAACGAATGCTTTCATGGGAAGTTCCTCTCTTTCTGAAATGGCCCGCCCTTCGTTCAATCTCAGGGTCGGCTTGTGATAAAGCAAGTATGGACGGAAAGAAGATGAATTATCCCTAGGTTTTTTCCGGCAGATATGATACAATAGAGCACACAGGATCCAGGAGGAAAAACGATGAACATTCAGATCTTTGGCACCAGCAAGTGCTTTGATACCAAAAAAGCCCAGCGCTATTTCAAGGAGCGGGGCATCAAGTTCCAGATGATCGACCTGAAGGAAAAAGAGATGAGCCGGGGCGAGTTTGAGAACGTGGCCCGTGCGCTGGGCGGCTGGGAGCAGCTGGTGAACCCGGCGGCAAAGGACAAGCAGACGCTGGCCCTGCTGGATGCACTGGTGGATTGGCAGAAGGAGGACAAGCTGTTCGAGAATCAGCAGCTCTTCAAAACGCCCATCGTGCGCAACGGCAAAAAGGCCACCGTGGGCTACCAGCCCGAGATCTGGAAAACGTGGGAATAAATCGCGCTTTCACAAAAAATCCACGCCCCGGGTTTTGCACCGGCGGGCAGTTTGTGGTATACTGAAAGCTGGTATTTCCCCAAAAGATGACCTGATTTAGGAGACGATAAGGATATGAAAACCTATATGACCCCGGAAGAACACGCCCGGCTCCACCGCCGCCGCGCCCGGCAGACCCTTGGCCTGCTGATCGCTGTGCTGGCGCTGGTGGGCATTGTAACGGTCGTGCGGGCCGGTGTGAAGGGTGTGGCCACCCTGTTTGACGACACCCAGCAGAAAGCGGAATATGAGGACCGGCTGGAAGGTCTGGTCCTGTTCGACCCGCTGCCCTTTGACGGCATCGAGAACATCGATGACCTAACCCTGCGCGAAGCCGCCGTCTGGGGCTGCGTGTACAGCATCCAGGAGACCCAGGGAAGCTTTGATAACTACAACACGGACCCCGACACCGAACAGCTGCTGCTGCCCTCGGTGGATGTGGATGCCTATCTGGCAAAGCTGGTGGGCCCCAGCTTCAAGCTGACCCACAAGAGCTTTGAGATGGACGACATGACTGTCGAGTTCGATGAGACGACCCAGTGCTATAAGATCCCCGTCACCGGCAGCGTGGGCACCTTCCGCGCTACCGTCACCAGACTGTTCAAGAAGGACGGCCTGCTCCACGTTACCGTGGGCTATATCCCCACCCAGAGCAGTGATGACAGCATCCTGAACACCTCGTCCGACACGCCCACCAAGTATATGGATTACCTGTTCAGCCGCCAGAGCGGCAGCTGGTACCTGACCGGCCTGACCGACAGCGAGACCAAGCCCGAATCCGCCGACAGTGCAGCCTCTGCCGCGGAGCCTGCCCCGCTGGCTGAGAGTGAGGTCAACGATGCCATCCTTGCAACCGCAGGCGATTCTGCCGCCGCCAGCGTGGCCGCCAGCGCCGTTGCTGACGAGGCTGCCCCGGTGGAAGAGGCGGCGGAGAGCACCCCGGCGGAGAGCACCGAGGCTTCCTCTGAGAGCCCGGCGGCATAACCGAAAACCGAAATCTGACAGAACACCCCTGCACGGAATGTGTGAAGCATTCCACGCAGGGGTGTTTTTGTTTCCAGATCACTTCAGATCAAACCTGACCACGACCAGCCGATACCACAGGTATGGCACCATGTTCCAGACCATCCACAGCTCCATGAGGATATAGTTGGGCAGGTCCTTCAGGCGGAAGGGGCGCTTGCCGAGCCGCCCCTCTTTGAGCAGGGCGAAGGCTTCGTGCATTCCCTTGTCCCAGGCTTCGCCAAAGCCCTGCTTGTGGAACTTGTAGCACTTGAGCAGATAGCCCAGCGCCAGCGGGAGAAAGTTCAGGATGAGCATGAGCAGCGGCTCGTTCTTGAGGGGGAGCAGGATGCTGTTCCGGCCGCTCTGCTGGCTCTTGAAGGCGTTGTACTTCACCGCGCCGGTGCTGGCACCGCAGATGTGGTAGCATTTTGCGGTGGGGCAGAGGACACACTTGTAGCCTGCGTTGTTGGCACGCCAGCTCAGGTCCACATCCTCAAAGTAGGCGAAGAAGTTCTCGTCAAAGGTGCCGATCTCCTCCAGAATGCTCTTGCGGTAGAGCGCCGCGCCGCCGCAGGCCGAGAAGATGCGCTTCTGTTTGGTGTAGCGGCTGGCCCGGCGGCCGTCGCCGGTCTTGCAGGCAAAGCCCATCCAGGTGACGTAATCACCGGCATCGTCGGCCAGCTCCCGTTCAAAGTGGCGGAGCATCAGGCTCTGCACGGCAAAAATTTTGGGATCGGTCTCGGCGGTGCGGATGAGCTCGGCCAGCCACTCGGGCTCGGCAAAGGCATCGTTGTTGAACATGACCACATACTCGCCCTTGGCCCGGGCAATGCCCTGATTCACGGCGTGGGAGAAGCCGGTGTTGGTGCCGTTTTCGATCAGGGTGAAGTTGGGGCGGCCGCAGTAGCTGCGGGCCTGCTCCAGACTTTCATCGGTGGAACCGTTGTCCACGATGATGAGCTCAAAATCCTGCTCTGTCTGGGCGTAGACCGACTCGATGGAGTCCTTGAGCCAGCCTTTGCCGTTGATGTTGGGGATGACGATGGTTGCTTTCATATATAAATGCTCCTGAAAATTCAACTTCAGGGCAGATTATACCATAATTGCGTTGAAAAAGAAACCGGCAGTTGGGAAGAAAAGCGGAAAGCACAATGAAAAACTTTTCCGGACTTTTGTAGCAAATAACCAACCACTTCACTGTACGATTGTGCAATCTGCCCTTGAATTGTGACCAAAGCGTGTAAATATTGAGAAAATGGCTGCAAAACTGTTTACAAAAGAGTAACAGAATGATATACTTTACACCAGTGAATGAAACGCTCTTTTGTGAAGAAAGGATACTGACGTGGAAACAGCCAAGCACTTTGGAAGCAAACTTCGGAAAACTCTCGCTGCCCTGCTTGCAACGATGGCCCTGATGGCCGTGCTGCTCCCCGGGGCATTGGCCGTGGACCTGAACGTTGATGTTGGGTTCTACTTCAAACAGAGCCGGGGCGGCACCTGCACCCTGGCCTCTGCCGCAATGATGCTTCGCCGCCGGGCTTATCTGGATGGGATGGACAGCTGGGTGGATGTGACCGAAAACGGCATCAAGAGCACGGCCTGGTCAGGCGGGCTCTCCCACAGCTTTACATACAACGATATGCATGTGGGTTATGCGACCCTGCCTTCGGGCAAGGCGGCCAAGACGGAAGCGCTGGTCTCCATTCTGGCAGAGCATCCGGAGGGCATCGTGCTGTACGACCGCACCAGACCCCATGCCGTGCTCCTGACGGACTACACCGACGGCGTGTTCTACTGTTCCGATCCTTCCAACGGCGTTGCCTCTGGCCGTGTGCCGCTGTCTGCCGCCAGCATCTCCATTGGCGGCGCGTCCTGCTATTGGTACATCACCGAGGATGGCAATGACGATGGTCTGGAGCTTCTGGAAGAGGCTGTGCAGGCGGAGGAAGCTGCCGCGGAAACTGAGACTGTGGCAGAGACTGAAGCCGCTGCTGGCGAGGAAAGCAGCAGTCAGGATTGGTGGACGAGCCTGTTTGGCTGAATATTGATCTTTTGGGCGGCTGGCCGTTGGGTCAGCTGCCTTTTTTATTGCCTGCTTTTCCGGCTCCCCGGCCAGAGAAGCCGGGGCGGAGCGCTTGAGGGAGTTATCTCCGCAGCTCTGTCCCCGGGAAATAGTGCGCCAGAATTTCTTCCGCGCTCTGTCCCTGCTCGGCCAGCGCCTTGGCACCCCACTGGCTCAGCCCCACACCGTGGCCATAGCCCTTGGTGGTGAGGAGAAAGCTGCCCTCCTGATACTGCACCGTGAAGCAGGCGCTCCGCAGGCCCAGAGCTTTGCGCAGGGCCGGGCCAGTGACGCTCTGCCCGCAGACAGGCAGGGAGGCTACATAGCCCGAAGGGGTGAGCGCGGCCTCTCCGAACCAGCTGGCAGGTGCGGCGAGGTCAGGGAGCAGGCCCAGCCCGCCGAGAGCCTGCTGCATCTGTTCGGTGGTGAACTGAACGGTATAAAGGTAGTTGTCCGCATTGAGGTCGGTGGAGCTGTCCACGGCCACAAGATAGGGAAGGGCAGTGCCCCAGACGTTTTCGCTGGCCTCAGTCATGCCGTTGGAGATGGCAAAGTAGCTTGCCCCGGCGGGGGCGCTGCCATAGTAGAGCACATCGGTCAGCACACTGTCCACCAGCGCCGAGAGGCGGGCATAGTTCTCCTCATAGGCGGTGCCCCAGTAGCTGCGGAGGACTGCATCTGTTAAGTATCCCTGCCGCCGGACGGGGTCCACGCTCAGCCAGCCGGAAGCCGGTTCGGCGGTATGGTCGCGGCAGTAGAGGGCATAGCTGTGGGCCGCGATGGCCTGCGCCTTGAGCGCCTCGTCCGGCCAGCTGATGGGCATTTCCGCCGCCACGGCACCAATCAGATAGTCCCGCCGGGGCACCGAGACTACGGCCCCGGCGCTCTGGTCGGCCAGCAGAAAGCTCTCGCTGTCCTGATCGGAGGGCGGCACAGCGGCGCTGTCCGGGGCGGTTTCCGAAGTCGCAGTGCCCGGCAGAGGAGCAGAAGAAGCCCCCTGTGCCGGGCCGAACACTGCCAGTGTCAGCCGGTAACCGGCGATCGGCAGGAGCGTACCCAGCACCAGCAGCAGGGCGCAGAGGAGAAAGAATGTCTTTTTCATCGTAGTTTTCCCTCCCGGACAGGCATTTTTCTGGGCCCAGTGTACCAGTACGGCGGGGTGAAAAAGCGCACATTTCATCCAAGACTTGAATTTACTTCACAAAAGCGCTATCATAAGGGTGTGCCATCATGGTGGATGGCCGGAAAGTATATAAGAGAGAAATAAGAGAAAGGGGAATTCGCGCATGAACTATACCCATGCAGAAGTAGCGTCGCTGGACCCGCAGACCATGCGGACGCTGTGTGAAGAGTATCTGGCAAACAACTACATCGACCCGGAGACGAGTGAGCGTCTCGGTGTCAAGCGCGGCCTGCGCAACCCGGATGGTACCGGTGTGCTGGCAGGCCTGACCAATGTCTGTGACGTTGTGGGCTACAAAAAGGATCAGGAAGGGCATGTCATTCCCATTCCGGGCCGTCTGATCTACCGCGGCGTGGACATCAACGAGATCGTGAATGAGGCCTACCGCAACGACCGCTTTGTGTTTGAAGAGGTCATCTGGCTGCTGCTGTTCGGCAGCCTGCCCACCCAGGAGCAGCTGGACGATTTCTGCGAGCTGCTGGCAGAGCACCGTGCCCTGCCCGATGGTTTTATGGATACCATGAATGCTCCTTCGCCCAATATTATGAACAAGATGCAGCGGTGCGTGCTGGGCCTGTATTCCTACGACGAGCATGCCGAGGATCTGACGCTGGAGAATATCCTGAACCAGAGCATCAATCTGATCGCCAGTATGCCCACCATGATGGTGAACGCTTACCAGATGAAGCGCCGCTATTATGACAAGCAGAGCATGTTCTTCCACATGCCCAAGCCCGGCCAGAGCACGGCAGAGCACATCCTGAGCACCTACCGCCCGGACCAGAAGTTCACCCACGAGGAAGCCAAACTGCTGGATATGTGCCTGCTGGTCCACGCTGACCACGGCGGCGGCAACTGCTCCACCTTTACCGCCCGTGTGCTGTCCTCCTCGGGCACCGATACCTACTCGGCCATTGCAGCCGCCATTGGCGCGCTGAAGGGCCCCAAGCACGGCGGTGCCAACCTGATGGTCAACCGCCAGCTGCAGGATATTCTCAAGCATGTGGAGCACCCGGAGGACGACGACGAGGTGCGCGAGTATCTGCGCCGCATCCTGCGCAAGCAGGCGGGCGACGGCTCCGGCCTGATCTACGGTATGGGCCATGCGGTCTATACCATGAGCGACCCTCGTGAGGTCATTCTGAAGGAGCGCGCCAAGCACCTGGCCTACGAGAAGGGCTTTGAGGAAGAGTACAACATGCTGTGCAGCATCGAGCGGCTGGCTCCCGATATCTTTGCCGAGGAAAAGGGCAGCAGCAAGCCGGTGTGCGCCAATGTGGACCTGTTCAGCGGCCTGATCTATAACATGCTGGGCATCTCTGAGGATATCTACACCCCGCTGTTCGCCATTGCCCGTGTGCCGGGTTGGTGCGCACACCGGGTGGAGGAAGTCATTTTTGCCAACCGGATCATCCGGCCCGCCTATAAGTATCTGGGCGTGCGCCAGAAATATAAACCGATCGAGGAACGCTGATGAACGCTTTATTTGTGCTGATTTTCACCTGTGGTGGTGCCCTTGCCATTGGGCGCGGGCTTGACTTGGCCCTGTGGACGGACTGGAACACCGGCCTGTGCACAGCGGGCTCTGTCTGGCTGCGGTACGGCGGCCTGTGGGCGGCGCTGGTCGTTGGTATCATTGCCGCCCGGAAGCTGGCCCGCCAGCCCCTTGTTCTGCGCAGTGCGTGCAGGCCGGTGGGGATCACATCGGTGCTGGGCGGCGTGTGTGTCGGCCTGGCCGGTGCGGTGCGTCTGGCAGTGGGCATGACCGGCGTTGGCGCGCTGGTGCGTGCCGTGTTGGAGGTGGTGTGCGCTGTCTGGCTGATCCGGCTGGGCCGCAGCTGGACGCATAAGGGAGAATACCGTCTGCCCGGCCGGAGCATGACCCCGGCGGTGCTTGGCACGGCGGTGTTCTACTGGGGGGTGCTGAGCCGCTTTATGGAGAACAGCTCCAGCTGGCACCGGGTGGAACCGACTGCCATGGTCTGGCAGATGCTGGCTGCGCTGGTGTTTCTTTCGGCGATGGTCCGCGCCCTTTGGCTGCCGGAAACGTCCAACGGCTGCCAGCTGTGCGAGGCCGGGATCTGCACGTTCCTGCTCTGCTTCTGCTGGGAACTGCCCCGGGTGCTGGTGCTGCTGTTCCACGGCATCACGGTAGCTGACCTGCCCGAGGTGCTGTTTGGCTTTGGCATGTGCTGCATCGGCGCGCTGGGGCTTTTCACTGTGGCGCGGGTGGCAGGAAGTGACGGAAGGCCTGCAATACCCCGACACGCCGTTGGTTGAATTGCTGAAAAGATTCCCATAAAAGCTGTGAAAATCGTTCAAAAACAAAAAAGTGTGAAATTACCTTGTTAATTTTTTGGCGGGCACTTGAAGGTTTCCGCAATTTGGTCTATAATAAAGATACCGTGATTATTATCCGATAAAAGGGTAAGAACATTTAGGAGGTACTATTAACATGGCTGTTAGAGTTGCTATCAATGGTTTTGGTCGTATTGGCCGTCTGGCTTTCCGTCAGATGTTTGATGCTGAGGGTTACGAGGTCGTTGCAATCAACGATCTGACCAGCCCCAAGATGCTGGCTCACCTGCTGAAGTACGATACCGCTCAGGGTTCCTTCTGCGGCAAGATCGGCGAAGGCAAGCACACTGTCGAGGCTACCGAGGATTCCATCATCGTCGACGGCAAGGAGATCAAGATCTATGCTGTTAAGGACGCAAAGGATGCTCCCTGGGGCGAGCTGAACGTTGATGTCGTTCTGGAGTGCACCGGCTTCTACACCAGCAAGGAGAAGAGCATGGCTCACATCCAGGCTGGCGCAAAGAAGGTCGTTATCTCTGCTCCCGCAGGCAACGACCTGAAGACCATCGTCTTCTCCGTCAACGAGAAGACCCTGACCGCTGAGGATCAGGTCATCTCTGCTGCTTCCTGCACCACCAACTGCCTGGCTCCCATGGCTGACACCCTGAACAAGACCTACCCCATCGTTTCCGGCATCATGACCACTGTTCATGCTTACACCGGCGACCAGATGATCCTGGATGGTCCTCAGCGCAAGGGCGACCTGCGCCGTGCTCGTGCTGGCGCACAGAACATCGTTCCCAACAGCACCGGCGCTGCTAAGGCTATCGGCCTGGTCATCCCCGAGCTGAACGGCAAGCTGATCGGCTCTGCTCAGCGTGTGCCCGTTCCCACCGGCTCTACCACCATCTTGGTTGCCGTTGTCAAGGGCAAGGATGTCACCAAGGAGTCCATCAATGCTGCTATGAAGGCTGCTACCTCTGAGTCCTTCGGCTACAACGAGGATCCGATCGTTTCTTCCGATGTCATCGGCATGCGTTACGGCTCTCTGTTCGACGCTACCCAGACCATGGTCGCTAAGATCGACGACGACACCTATCAGGTTCAGGTCGTGTCCTGGTACGACAACGAGAACTCCTACACCTCTCAGATGGTCCGTACCATTAAGTACTTCGCTGAGAACTGCTAATTACAGCTCTACGCTCAAAAGTGCTTGAAGTGCCGTGCTGAATGACGGCTGGTACCGGCTTTGCTGGTACGAACATGCTGTGATTGGTACGACAACAGGATAACGAGTTCAATACCCTTCCTTTTGCGGGTTTCCGTGAGAGGAAGGGTGTTTTTTATGTGTTTGAAGGATCTCCGCGATGAATTTCTGTACGACTGCGAATGCCGCCATCTTGCCAAAGGCTCCCTGCGCAACTACCGGGCAGCGACACGATTCCTGGTGGACTTTCTGGAATTGAGACGGATCACCGAACTGGAGGAGGTCAAGCCACACCACATCCGGGATCTGATGAAGGAAAAGCAGGACATGGGCAGCACGCCACGGTACATCAATGATCTGCTCAAAGTCTGGCGGACTTGGTTCAATTATCTGGTGACCGAAGGCTATCTGGATGAACGGGATAACCCGGCCAAGAAGGTGAAGCCTCTTCGTCAGCCCAAAACCATCATTGATACCTTTACAGTGGATGAGATGAGGCGGATGATCCGATTTTACGATGGGACAGATTTCCTGTCGGTGAGGAATAAGACCATCATTATGCTGCTGTTCGACACCGGGATGCGCTGCAATGAGATGATCCTGATGGAGCCGGAAGACATCAAACCGGACTATATTCTGGTCAAGCATGGCAAGGGCAGCAAGGAACGCGTGGTGCCAAAGTCGCCTGCGCTGTCCAAGCAGCTGATGAAGTATCGTACCCTACGGGATGCCTATTTAAAGGAATACCCCAGTCGCCACAAGAACCTGTTTCTCAGCAAAAACGGGAAGCCTTTGACGGATGAAGCGGTTGCCCGGATGCTGAAACATTAAAATCTATCAACAGAAGGCCTCTGCCTTTCACAGAAATGTGATGGGCAGGGGCCTTTTTGCGTTAAGGAGAAGGTTGCTCAAAAAAGAAAAAAGTATCCTCCACATGGAAAATGGAGGATACCGTTCCTTTGACATCGTTGTCTATAATCTCATCTTATTTTATCATGGTTATATCTGGGATTCAATAGAAATCATCATAAATGTATCACATTTGACCCTGAAAAAACATCGCGAAAGCCGGATTGTTTTTGTGTCATGCCCAGTTCTGTATAATAATTCCAGCTGTAAACGAAGATTGAGAAAATAAGGGGTCAGATGAGGGTCTAAACGGCAGGAGGAAACAGCGATGGCGCGACGGGGAGAAAACATTCGCAAGCGTAAGGACGGTCGGTGGGAAGGCAGGTACATCAAGGCGCGCACATCGGAGGGGAAGGTCCAGTGGGGTTACGTTTACGGAACGGCCTATGCGGAGGTCAAACGGGTACTAATCCAGAGAAAAGCGGAGGCGGGGTTCTACAACCTGAATCAAACCGACCTGACCTTTGAAGTACTGGCCGAGGTGTGGCTGTACTCCCTGAAAAACGCTATAAAAGAATCCACCTATGCGCATTATTCGTACACACTGCACAAATATCTTCTTCCGGTTTTGAGCAAGGTGCCCGTTGCATCCCTTGAGGAAAGCTTTCTGGAACAGGCCATGCAGCAAATCATCACGCCCACAGATGCGGCACACAAGCCACTGGGAAACTCCTCTGCCCGGGAATGCCTCTCGATGTTGCGTCGCATCTGCAAATATGCCGCTCATTTACGTCTGATTCGTCCAATGGAGCTGGAAGTTGCGTTGCCAAAAGCCGGCGACAAAATTTCTGCGCCTCTCTCCCCGGCGGAACAGCAGCGACTTCATCAATATGTACAGGCGAACCCTACGCCTCGCAAAATTGGCTTACTACTGGGGCTGGAATTGGGGCTTCGAATTGGTGAGATCTGCGGCCTGCAATGGGGCGATTTTGACCTGAAACTCGGCACGCTGAACATCAATCGGACGGTCTGCCGAATTTCCTGTGGAAACGGTCATACAAAGGTAGTCATTCAAACGCCTAAAACCCGCACCTCCCGCCGGGAAATTCCCATCCCAAAGCAGCTATCGCTGATGCTGAAAAAGCTGCGCGGAAGCGCCAGCAATGCTGCATGGTTCCTGTCCGGCAGCGAGTCCAAGCCCACCGAACCCCGCTGCTATCGAAAAAGCATCAAAGCGTATCTGAAGCAGGCGACTGTCCGTCAAGTGCGCCCGCACGCACTGCGCCACACCTTTGCTACTACCTGTTTGCAGGCGGGGTGCGATGTAAAGACCCTTAGCGAGCTGTTGGGACATGCCAACGCCAACATCACTTTGCAGCGCTATGTACACTCTGACCTGACCCGAAAGCGCCGGGAGATGAACCGGATATTTTCACGTCAGGTGTCTATGAGGGGCAGAAAAGCGCTGAATCTGTTGGAATAACGCCAGATTTTGTCCATGGCCCTCCATTTTCCATGTGAAGGATACCCCTGAATTGCGGAAAGGGGTGAACAGGGTGGCACTGCGTCTGTTTGAGCACAACGAGAGAGCATATCATGCGGCAGTCTGGATGATGGAGCAGTATGGCAAGGCCGCCATTGTCCACCCGACCGGCACTGGAAAGAGCTACATTGCGTTCAAGCTGATCGAAGACAACCCGGAGAAGGTTGTGATCTGGCTTTCGCCCAGTGAATATATCTTCAAGACCCAGCTGGAAAGCCTGAAAAGGAACGACCCGGATTTTCCGCTGGCGAACGTCCATTTTTACACCTATGCGAAGCTGATGTGCTGTACCGAAGGCCAGCTTGCAGAAATCGCAGGACTTCAGCCATCTTATATCATATTGGACGAATTCCACCGTGCCGGTGCGGAATGCTGGGGCGAAAGCACGGTGGCTTTATTAAGGTTATGCCCGGACGCAAGACTGCTGGGCTTGACAGCGACAAACATCCGATATCTGGATAATAACCGTGACATGGCCGAAGAGCTTTTTGACAGCCGTGTTGCGAGCGACATGACCCTTGGCGAAGCAATCGTCAGGGGTATTTTGCCTACTCCGAACTATGTGACCACCGTCTATCAGTACCAGAAAGACTTGGCACGCTATCAGACAAGAGTGGATAATCTGCGTTCTGCTGAGATTCAGGACGTAAATCAAAAATATCTGGATGCCCTGCGCCGCGCCTTGGAACAGGCAGATGGATTAGACAAGGTTTTTGAACATCATATCACGAACAAGTCCGGGAAGTACATCGTGTTCTGCGCCAATAAGGAGCATATGGATGAAATGATCTCCCATGTTCCGGAGTGGTTTGCAAAGGTGAATCCAGACGTGGCGGTGTACGAAGCTTATTCCGATGACCCTGGTACAGACAAGGCTTTTGCCGACTTCAAGACGGATGAGAGCGACAAGCTGAAGCTGCTGTTCTGCATCGACATGCTCAACGAGGGCGTTCATGTAGAAGGCATTTCAGGTGTCATCCTGTTCCGGCCCACCATTTCACCCATCATCTACAAGCAGCAGATTGGCCGCGCTTTGACCGCTGGGGAAAATTCTACGCCGCTTATCCTCGATGTAGTCAACAACTTCGAGGGTCTATGCAGCATTGCGGGGTTACAGGGCGAGATGCAGGAGGCGGTCTACCGTCTGAATGCCAACGGCGAGGGCGATAAGATCGTCACCGAGCGGTTCGAGGTTGTTGAGCAGGTGCATGACTGCCGGGTGCTGTTTGAGCGGCTGCAAGCAAGCTTGTCCTCTAGTTGGGACCATTATTTTTCGGAAGCAAGCATTTACTATGCGGAGCATGGCGACCTGAATATTCCAAAGCGTTATACCACACCGGCGGGATTGAGCCTTGGCGAATGGCTGACGACCCAGCGCCGTGTTCGTGCGGGACAGATTCCGGGGAACTTGACCGAACAGCAAATTGCACGGCTGGACAGCATCGGGATGGAGTGGGGCAACCGCAACGATGCCGCCTGGGAGCGTGGTCTGGAAGAAGCGAGAAAATTTCGGGAACAGTTTGGGAATTTGCAGGTTCCGGCGAAATACAAAACGAAAGATGGCTATCCTCTGGGAAAGTGGATCAACAATGCGCGGAAACGTCGAAACGATGGAAAGCTGACGGAAGAGCGCATTCGACAACTGGATCAGATGGGAATGATATGGAGCGTATTTGATGCCAAATGGGAACAGGGATATGCACTTGCGGCAGTCTATGCGCAGGAGTATGGAAATCTGGATGTTCCACGAGATTATAAAACAGCAGATGGAAAAACGCTTGGTCGCTGGATTCAAAATCAAGAACTAGCCTATGAGCAGAAAAAGTTGTCTGCGGATCAGATCAAACGACTGGAAACCATAGGAATGCAGTGGGGCAGTCGCTATGACCGACAGTGGAATGAGGTTTATCAGGCAGCTAAGCGCTATTTTGAGGCAAATGGAAACCTTGATGTCCCGGTGGCCTATGTTTCACCGGAGGGCTATGCTCTTGGAAAATGGGTGCGGCGACAGCAGTATGCGTATCGGAATCCGGAGAAAAGCAATGCAATCTTATCACAAGAGCGTATTGAGTTACTGGATGCCATCGGAATGCAGTGGGAGAAACCTGACCCGTGGCAGCACCGGTACGAGCTGGCGCAGGAATATAAAAGATGCCATGGAAATCTGGATATTCCGGCAAAATACAAGACTGCGGATGGCATTTGGCTGAGCCGATGGGTGTACAACCAGAAACGGCTGCTGCAAAGCGGGTCGGAAAAGTTGAGCGAAGAGCAAAAGAAAAAGCTAAAGGAGTTATTGGGGTATTATGTCAAAATTTCAGCATGATGTGATGTTGAAGATCGTAAAAATCATCGATCTGGTGATGATCACGATTCCGTTTGCACTTTGTTGGGAGCTGTATTATTCGTATCAGGTCTATGCAAAGTTTGGCTGGAGAGGCAACTGGACCATGCTCGGTCTGTTTGCGGTGTTGTTCTTCCTGCTGGGAAAAGTCTACGATGCATTCTGGATGTCTTTGCAGCGCATTTCAGAGTTGATTTATGGGCAAGTGCTGGCGGCAATGGCGACAGACGGCATTCTGTATATCGTGATCTGCCTGATGTCTCGGCGGCTCTGCAATATTCTGCCGGGCATTGCGGCGATTGCAGGACAGGTCGTGATGGCAACCCTGTGGGCAAAATGCGCCCATAGTTGGTATTTCCGGACCTTTCCGCCTCAGCCTACTGCGGTGGTCTACGATGTTCGTCATGGACTGGAAAAGCTTATCAATGAGTATGGCCTCTCGAAAAAATACGATGTCAAGATGACATTGAACGTGGAAGAGTGCTTGAACGACCTGAGCCTGCTGGATGACATGCAGAGCGTGTTCATCAGCGGTGTCCACAGCCATGAGCGCAATATCATCCTGAAATACTGCGTAGGGCAGGGCATCAATGTGTTCGTGATCCCTCGCGTGGGAGATGTGATCATGAGCGGTTCACAGCCGATGCACATGTTCCATCTGCCGGTTCTGCGGGTGGGTCGCTATATGGCAAGCCCGGAGTATCTGTTTGTGAAGCACTTGATGGATATTGTGGTTTCGTTGGTTGGACTGGTGATTCTTAGCCCGTTGTTCCTCATCACGGCCATTGCCGTCAAGTCTGATGGTGGCCCTGCCTTTTACAAGCAGGTTCGCCTTACCAAAGACGGAAAACAGTTTGAAATCCTGAAATTCCGCTCGATGCGTGTGGATGCCGAAAAGGATGGTGTGGCACGCCTTTCCACCGGTGATAAGGATGACCGTATTACGAAGGTCGGCCATATCATCCGCGCCTGCCGTCTGGACGAGCTGCCCCAGCTTCTCAATATCTTGAAGGGAGACTTGTCCATTGTAGGCCCACGCCCGGAACGCCCGGAGATCGCCGCCCAGTACTGCGAGGAGATGCCGGAGTTCGCGCTGCGGCTTCAGGCAAAGGCTGGCTTGACCGGTTATGCGCAGGTGTACGGCAAGTACAATACCACTCCCTACGATAAGCTACAGATGGACCTGATGTACATTGCACATCCCAGCCTGATTGAAGATTTGAAGATTATGCTGGCAACCGTCAAAATTTTGTTCATGCCGGAGAGTACTGAAGGTGTGGCGGAAGGTGCGACTACGGCAATGGGGCAGGAGACGGAAGAATGATGCAGAATTACAGTGTCCTGATGTCTGTTTATTATAAGGAAAAGCCAGAATACCTCGAGCAAGCAATTGAAAGTGTTCAATCACAGACGTTCCCAACTGATGATTTCATACTGGTATGTGACGGACCACTGAATGATGCGCTGGACAAGGTGATTGCCAAAAAGCAGCAAGAGATGGGGATAACTTTAAATGTCGTTCGCCTTGCTAAGAACGGTGGACTTGGCAATGCACTGAATGAGGGCATCAAGCACTGTAAAAATGAGCTGGTTGCTCGGATGGATAGCGATGATATTGCGTATCCGGATCGCTGTGAGAAACAGCTTGCTGTGTTTAACGAGCATCCAGAAGTGAGTATCTGCTCTGGCATCGTGGAAGAGTTTACTACTGATCCGAATACCGTCGATGCGAAGCGTGTGCCACCGGAGACAAATGCGGAAATTGTAGAATTTGCAAAGAAGCGCAATCCGTTTAATCACCCTTGTGTGATGTATAAAAAATCCGCAGTCGAGGCGGTTGGTTCTTACCAGGACTTCTACTTGTTGGAGGACTATTACCTTTGGCTCCGGATGCTAATGGCCGGATATCAGGGGTACAACATTCAGGAGCCGCTGCTCCATATGAGAGCTGGCTCGGATATGTACTTGCGGCGTGCTGGTTGGAAATATGCCAAGACGCAGGCAAAGCTGTTCAAGTTTATGAAGCAGAAAGGCTTCATTGGAAAGGGTCAGTACATAAAGAGCTGCGTGATTCGTAGTGGGTCGGCGTTAGCTCCGAATTGGCTGCGGAAGTTTATGTTTGAGAAAGTGCTGAGAAAGTAGATCTCGTTGGACTGGGAAAATGTGTATGAAAATTAGGATAAACAAAAATACATTGGCATGTGCATTCTGGACTG
Source organism: Faecalibacterium sp. Marseille-Q4164 (assembly GCF_017377545.1). NCBI lineage: Bacteria > Bacillati > Bacillota > Clostridia > Eubacteriales > Oscillospiraceae > Faecalibacterium > Faecalibacterium sp. Marseille-Q4164. The sequence continues at coordinate 179,223 of NZ_JAFREJ010000002.1, forward strand.
TCTCTATGATGGCGTACATGTTTCAGTGTTACCAGAGAGAGCTTGCAACATTAATTGTCCCATGTCTGGCGACATTTCTTTTGCTCGAGAGTAATCATATGAAATTCCAATCGTACAGAAGTTGGATGCCATTATACTGCTTTTTCTTTTTTTATCTGACAATTTCAGGGATAATTTCGTATATAAATGGCTCGTCTATTGGAAGTATGCTACGGTTTTATTTGATTCTTTTGGCAATTCCATTGGCACAATGTGTAAGAGAACCTAATTTTCATGCAGAATGGATAGTTCTTAAAATACTTGCGGTGGTTAAGGCGAGTACAGTTTTGCTTACATGGATAGATGTTTTCATCAAACAGGATTATCAATCCTACCGTATGTGGGCAAAAAGTACGGGGGCGGGAGATATCTATATTTTAAACGGCATACCGCGAGTACAAATTTTAGGAACAAGTATATTTGTGACACTGTTTATCTGTGAATTCATGAAAGAACGCAGATTGACATTTTACGGAGCACTAATGGCAGTAACTGCCCTTGCGGCAGGAAATTCGGCATACGTTTTGGGAATATTTGCTTTTGTAGTGTTTTATTATGGTCCGGTACTTCTGAAATGGATTAAAAAGAAACACTGGAAATTGATCTTCGTTATTCCAATTTCAATAGTGATGGTTACAGTATTTGGATTCTATTCGTTGAGATCGATGAAGGTAAAGGCAGAATTTTCAAATGCGGTTCGAGTAGAACAAATTCAGGTGCTAACGGAAACAAATCCCATTATCGGGAGTGGTTTAGGACATAACGTCAGTGGCGGAGGAGTGTGGAGGCAGTATGATGGCGATACGTATTTCGAATTACAAACGCTATATATCTACAATCAAATTGGAATAATTGGACTAGGAACTTTTTATTTACTGACACTTATTCCATATGCTAGACAAAAAAAGCGAAAAAAACTTATGTGCTATATAACATACCTGATTTACACCTTTTTTAATCCGTACTGTTTTGATAGCACACATATATTTGCAGTTCTTCTAATTACTAATTGTGTTGAATAAAATTGCCAACTTATTGATTCTGGCAGTGAAAGGCTAAAAATGAGTGAAACGCATGCCTTGGTGACTTTATATAATCCAAGCGAAAAAGAATTTAATAATTGTAGGATTTTGTCTCAACAGGTGGACACGGTGATTCTATGTGACAATAGTCAGGAATCCCATGAGACCGTATTTCAAAATGAAAAAAACATAATCTACATAACAAAAAATGAGAACCTTGGTCTTGGTGCAGCATTTAATGTGGCACTAAAAAATGATACCTATGGCTGGAAAGATGATGATTTGATCATATTCTTTGACCAGGATTCACAGATTGGCGAAGGTTATATTCAAGCGCTGCAGGATGAATACCGGAAGATTGAGACACTTATTCCGAATCTGGGGTGTCTGGGGCCTGTATTTTACAATACGAGCAATGGTCGGACGGAGAGACCACGGCAGAAGAAAAATATTACAGATGAGACATATGAGGTAAGCAATACCATTACATCTTCGTTGATGATGCGGTATGGAAACCTGAAAAGGATCGATTTCTGGAATGAGAAAGTTTTTCTGGACCTGGCAGATTGGGATCTGTGTTGGCGGATGCAGAAAGCCGGTATGGTGTGCTGCATGACAGAAAAAGTTGTGCTGCACCATTCTGTAGGAAACGGCGAAAAGAAAGTTGGTCCTATTAAACTGAGAGTCGGCCAGCCTTTCAGAGAATACTATCAGACGAGAGATGCACTGTATCTTCTTCAGGAAAATTATGTCCCTTTGAAGATGCGGCTGCGGCTGATTGCAAATGTGACGATACGTCCGGTTGTACATTATTTGATGCTGGATGATAAAAAGAGCAGGATGAAATTTATAAGACGGGGAATCAATGACTACAAGAAGGGAGTCCATGGAGAATATGGGCACCAACGATAAGACACGAGAGAAAAAAGCGGGCAACCGTGTTCTCAAGGCGGGCATTGGATACACAATTGGAAATTACCTTTTGAAGGGACTTTCTTTCTTTACAATCCCAATTTTCACAAGGCTTCTGACAACGCAGGATTATGGAAAGTACAACGTTTTTCTTTCCTATGAAAATATAATTTTTGTGTTGATCGGATTTGCAATTCACAGTAGCTATAAGAATGCACGTTATCGGTATGGTCTTGCCTCGGAAGGAGCGGAGAAAGGAAAGGACTACCATTCTTATGTTTCGACAACAATTTGCCTTGTGCTTTGCAGTACAGCGGGCTGGCTGTTGGCTGTAAATATATTTGGAGATGCGATTGAAAATTTTCTGCAGCTGGATAAAGTCTGCTTGAACCTTTTAGTTTTGTATGCATTTGGAAATGCCGTAATGACTTGCTATAACACAGATGCAGGAATCGATTACAGGTACCAAAAATTCATAAAAGTATCTGGCATAAATGCTATACTTAACATTCTGCTTTCGCTGTTTCTTATCGTATTTGTTTTTCAGAAGGATAAGTATATTGGGCGAATTCTGGGTTCGACAATAGCGATTGTGGTAGTTGCAGTCAATATAATCATCGAATTTTGGAAAAGAGAAAAACCGTGTAAAGATCTATCTCTCCTGAAATGGGGGGTTAAGTATAGCATTCCCATTATCCCGCACGGACTCAGTCAAATTGTGCTTAATCAGTTTGATCGAATTATGATTATGAAAATGGGAACGGATGAGAATGCTGGAATTTACAGTTTTGCTTATAATATCTACGCAATTGTACAGGTTACGGCAAATTCGCTGGATAGTGTTTGGGGACCATGGTTTTACCAAAAAAGAAAGGACAATGATTTATTCTCAATAAGAAAGTATAGTGGCTACTATGCATCGTACATGGCACTGTTTTCGAGTGCGATTATTTTTATGGCACCAGAAATCGTTAAGATTCTGGCAAGTGAAAATTACTGGGATGCAATATATTCTGTGATTCCTATCGTTGCAGGGGGGTATTTTGCTTTTTTATATACGATTCCGTCCTGTGTTGAATATTATTATGGAAAAACTCAGTACATAGCCAGCGGAACGATTATGGCCGCAATCGTAAATATTATTCTGAATTTTGTTTTTATAAAGAAATATGGCTACATTGCCGCTGCATACACAACATTGGCAACATATTTCCTTTATTTTCTTCTGCATTATCTGATTGCGATAAAGGTTGAAGGAAAGATTTTGTTCTCAAATAAGGTAATGCTAGGATGCTCCGCAGGAATATTTTCAGCAGTAATACTGGGAAATGTTCTGATTGACCATATTATTCTGAGAATCTTAGTCGTTTTGTTATTGTGTGGAGCCGGCTTGATTCATGAAGAGAAGACATTAGGCATTCTAAAGCGATTTTGGAGGTCAAATAGATGAATAAAACAGAATTAACTATACAGGAAATTCATACAGTTACGCTGAATGTGCTACAGACATTTCATGATTTATGTGAAAGAGAAGGTTTTCGGTATTACCTTGCCTATGGAACATTGCTGGGGGCTGTTCGCCATCATGGATTTATTCCGTGGGATGATGATGCAGACGTTTGGATGCCAAGAGAAGACTATGACAGATTTCTGGATTATTGCCAAAAGAACAAGGACTCGATAGCACCGTATAAACTTTCAAATCGTCAAACTGAAGAAAACTATTATTTTGGTATTTCGAGATTCTCGGACCGGCGATATAAATACATACATACCAATAATGAAAAACCGATTGATATCGGTGTGTTTGTTGACGTTTATCCCTTGGACTTCTATGGGGAAAATGTTGCTCAGGCAAAAAAAATTTTGAAACATATTCAAAAAGAAAATAGGAAAATAAGAATATATGTAAATGGAAAAGGAAACTCGACCATCAAGTCCTGTCTGAAAATTCCATATCACCTTTTGTTGCAGGTTGTTTATGGCAGAGATTATTTGAAAAAATTTGATTTGGAAATAGTTGAATATATACACGAGAACACAAAAAACACAAACCGATACGTTGGCATTCCAGTGTGGTCGGATGAAAAGAATCCGGAGCAATTCGAAAAAGCATGGTTTGAGAAAAGAGTGCTATTGGAATTTGAAAATCACAAATTCTATGCGCCTGAAAAGTGGGATGAACTTTTAGCTTATATTTATGGGAACTATATGGAACTTCCTCCTGTAGAAAAACGCGTAGCTTATCACGAGTATAAGATTGTGACCAGAAAAGAACCAGAACTCTAAAATCTATATAAAAACGATCGAGTCCATGAAGCTTTAAATGAGAAGAAAAGATTGATGCAGATAGTGCGTAAAAATCTAGCTTTTTATGGTGCAAAATTATTCGATGCTCATGATGTTCTTATGAAAATGCATAAACGTTACATAAAATTCGATGAAAAGCCTACAGAATATATGGGACTCCCATGGGATGGTATCCCTTATGAAAGCGACTGGCTAAAAAATAGAATTGAAAGCGAATTTGAGGGAAGGTATTTTTATGCCCCCTCATAAATCGACAAGGTATTGACCAGATCTTTTGGAGATTATATGCAACTGCCGCCAGAGAATAAGCGAGTTTACAAATACCACCTGAAATGCTATTTGGCAGAGCAGTAGCGTTGGAGAACATTAAGAATAACTTGATGACATAAAAACGCAATCTTGGATTGCGGTTTCATGCTGGCATACTGTTCACCAAAAACTGTGGAGAGGTGTATATGAACAAACAAGAAAGCGATATCTTGAATGCACTTTTGCTAGAACCGTTTATTAATCAAAGAATTCTAGCAGAGGTTTCGGGTCATTCCTTAGGGGTTGTAAACCGTTCCCTCAAGGAGCTTATTAAGGCAGGGTATCTGAACGAAGCAATCAGCCCCACAGCCAAGGCTGTGTCGGAGTACAAGAATAAGACTCCCAAACGAGCAATTATTCTGGCAGCCGGTTTTGGTATGCGGATGGTCCCCATCAACACAGAGATGCCCAAAGGCCTGTTGGAAGTCAATGGGGAGCCTTTGATTGAACGAATCATTAAGCAGCTTCACGAAGTGGGAATTCAGGAAATTTACGTTGTTGTGGGTTTCATGAAGGAAAAATATGAATACCTGATGGATGAATACGGCGTGGAACTGGTGGTCAACCCGGACTATGCCTCCAAGAATAATCTGCATTCGCTAAAACTGGTAAAAGAGCATTTGGAGAATGCATACATTGTTCCTTGCGACATCTGGTGTGACCGCAATCCGTTCCACCGCCATGAACTGTACTCTTGGTATATGGTCAGCGATCTTGTGGAGAATGAAAGCAATGTTCGTGTAAACCGCAAGATGGAACTGGTAACTGTACCAGAAAACGCTGGCGGCAATGCGATGGTCGGAATCAGCTACCTTATAAAAGAGGACGCTGATACAGTTTCCAATCGTATAGAGGAACTTTGCAAGAAGCCGCAGTATGATGGTTCGTTTTGGGAAGAAGCACTCTATAAGAAGGATCGCATGATCGTCACAGCTCGAGTTGTGCATTCGGCAGATGTTGTGGAGATCAACACCTATGAGCAGCTTCGTGAGATCGACAGCGATTCCAACCAACTGAAAACGGATGCGATTCGTTTAATCTGCAAGGCATTGTGCGCAAAACCGGAGGATGTCACGGATATTACAGTCCTGAAAAAGGGAATGACCAACCGTTCGTTTCTGTTTACCTGTAAGGACAAAAAGTACATTATGCGTATTCCGGGAGAGGGTACGGATCAACTCATCAATCGCCGTCAGGAAGCAGCAGTGTATCATGCCATCGCTGATAAAAACATCTGTGATGATATCGCCTATATTAATCCGGAGAATGGCTATAAGATTACAGAGTTTCTGGAGGGCGCCCGGGTATGCGACCCCACCGATTATGAAGATGTCAAGAAGTGCATGAGCCGTCTGCGTGATTTCCATGCGATGAAGCTGAAAGTTGCGCATGAGTTTGATATTTTCGGGCAGATGGAGTTCTACGAAACGCTGTGGGATGGCACTCCTTCTGTTTACAAGGACTATGAGAAAACTAAGGCGAATGTCTGGTCTTTGAAGCCTTATATTGATGCACACGCAGGCGAAAAGATTTTGACGCATATTGACGCAGTACCGGATAACTTCCTGTTTGTCCAGAAAAATGGAAAAGAGGAGATTCGTCTGATTGACTGGGAGTATGCAGGTATGCAGGACCCTCATGTGGATATAGCAATGTTCTGCATTTATTCGCTTTACAATAAGCGGCAGGTGGATCGCTTGATTGCGGCATATTTTACAGACGGTTGCGATGATGCGACACGGATTAAGATTTACTGCTACATCGCTGCCTGTGGACTGTTGTGGAGCAACTGGTGTGAGTATAAGCGGAATCTGGGCGTGGAATTTGGCGAGTATTCCCTGCGGCAGTATCGCTACGCAAAAGACTACTACAGAATCGTTCAGGATGAACTGAAGAAATCAGGGGAAAGTGGGGCACAGAAAAATGCCTAAAGTAGAAAGAGCCATTATTATGGCGGCAGGGCTGGGAAACCGGATGCACCCGGTCACGCTGACAACGCCGAAGCCGCTGGTCAAAGTAAACGGCAAGCGGATGATCGATACGGTAATTGAGGGGCTGCACAACAACGGCATTTCGGAGATATACATCGTGGTGGGCTACCTGAAAGAACAGTTCGCCCCGCTGGTGACAGAGTATCCCGGTGTTCGACTGATTGAAAACCCCTACTATGATACCTGCAATAATATCGCATCCCTGTATGTAGCAAGAGATCACATCGAGAATGCAATCATTCTGGACGGAGATCAAATTATCTATAACCCAGATATTCTGGCTCCGGAGTTTGAACGCTCCGGTTATAACAGCGTATGGACGGATGAGGAAACGGATGAGTGGCTGCAAACCGTAGAAGATGGCATCGTCACCTCCTGCAGTCGTACAGGCGGCAAAGGTGGCTGGCAGTTGTATAGTATTTCTCGCTGGACGGCTGAGGATGGAAAAAGACTAAAGCATCATCTGGAAGTTGAGTTTGAGCAGAAGCAGAATCGTCAGATTTACTGGGATGATGTGGCACTGTTCTGCTATCCGGAAGAATATCGGCTGGGAGTTCGTCCGATGAATAAGGACGATATTATCGAGGTGGACAACTTTAGTGAGTTGCTTGCCTTGGATTCCAGCTACAAAAAATACGAGGGGGAAGCATGAATGAACAAAAATAGAGAGCGTGGGAAAATTGATTGGATGATAACGCTGCTCCCACTGACCATTATCATTGCCCTGTGTATTCTGTTCTTCTTTGCACCGGAACAGTCCAATGCCGTGCTGAGCCAGATCCGGTTCTTTTTCGGAGATACCTTTGGTACCTATTATCTGGTGATCGGACTGGGTATTTTCATCCTGTCACTGTACATTGCGTGTTCGAAGTATGGGGACATTGTTCTGGGTGAACCCAACGAAAAGCCTCAGTATTCCTTCTTTGCATGGGGCTCCATGATGTTTACTTGCGGTCTTGCTGCGGATATCCTGTTTTACTCTTTTTCGGAATGGGTGCTGTATGCAACCGACCCCCATCTGGCAGAGATGGGCAGCATTCAGGACTGGGCAGGGGTATATCCCTTGTTCCATTGGAGCTTTATCCCGTGGGGCTTCTATCTGGTGCTGGCGGTAGCATTCGGCTTTATGCTGCACGTGAGAAAGAGAACCCGCCAGAAATACTCGGAAGCCTGCCGCCCGATTCTGGGCAAGCACACCGATGGCTGGGCAGGCCGCATCATTGACCTGCTGGCGGTGTTCGCTTTGCTAGCGGGTACAGCCACTACTTTCAGCGTAGCAACACCGCTGATGGCAACCATCATCGGAGAGCTATTCCATGTTGCTGTCAGTCGCACGGTCATCAATATTATCATCCTGTTGATCACTTGCGCCGTGTATACTTACTCTTTGCTGCATGGCTTCAAGGGTATCAGCAAATTGGCCAATGTCTGCATCTATCTTTTCTTTGGGTTGCTTGCCTTTGTCCTCCTGTTTGGCGGCGAGACCCGGTATATTATCGAAACCGGTTTTTCCTCGCTGGGACGGATGATGCAGAATTTCATCGACCTTTCCACCTTTACCGACCCGCTGCGTACCTCCAACTTCCCCCAAAACTGGACCATTTATTACTGGGCCTACTGGATGGTTTGGTGTGTGGCTGCGCCGTTCTTCATTGGCAGCATTTCCCGTGGCAGAACGGTACGCCAGACGATTCTGGGCGGCTATGTGTTTGGCGTGGGCTCTACACTGACCAGCTTCATTGTGCTGGGTAACTACTCCATGGGACTGCAGATGACTGACAAGGCGGATTTTATCGCCAAGTATCTGGACAGCGGCGATATGTACGGTATGATCGTGGATATGATCAAAACTATGCCGGGTGCACCGGTCGTTATGGTGGCTGTTCTGATTACGATGATCGCCTTCTACGCAACATCCTTTGATTCTATCGCACTGACGGCATCCTGCTACAGCTACCACACCCTCAAGGATGATGAACAGCCCAATAAGGGCATCCAGTTGATGTGGTGCATCCTGCTGATTCTGTTGCCCATTGCATTGCTGTTTGCCGAAAGTTCCATGAACAACCTGCAATCGGTCAGTATCGTAGCAGCGTTTCCCATTGGTGCAGTTATCGTGATGATTGCGGCAAGTTTCTTAAAAGATGCTAAGAAATACCAATCAGAGCTTGGGACGGATGAAAAGCGATGAACTAATAGATGGCTTGACAGAAATGTGCTGCGAAGTTGCTTTGGCCGGTACAAGGCCTTTGACGAGCAGGGCATCGGCTACGCCAAGACTGCCGTGGGCGACAAGTATGTCTACGAGTATATGGCCAAGAACGGCTGCCGCATCGGCGGTGAGCAGAGCGGCCACATCATCTTCTCCAAGTACGCCAGCACCGGTGACGGCATCCTGACCAGCCTGAAGATGATGGAGGTCATGCTGGCCAAGAAGAAGCCTCTGAGTGTGCTGGCCGCCCCGCTGAAGATCTACCCGCAAGTTCTGGAAAATGTTCGAGTGACCGATAAGAAAGCCGCACAGGATGATGAGGCAGTGCAGGCAGCAGTCAAGGCTGTGCTGAAGCACTTGGTAACACTAGTCGTATTCTGGTGCGCGAGTCTGGTACGGAGCCTCTGGTGCGCGTGATGGTGGAAGCCCCTGACCATGTTACCTGTCAGAAGTATGTCTCTCAGGTCGTGGAGGCCATCAAGGGCAAGGGTTACGCCGTCTAACGCAAGTTATGCCGATATATATTTCTTGCCATCCAATATTTGTAATGCTATACTTATGTTATAAATACTGAATGGAGGTGTCCCCTATGCCCCGTCCCAAAGGAAGCAAGAACAAGCCTAGGAACGTAAAAGCAACCGTTGACTTTGCCGCACAGATCACTGAAAAGCAGGCTGCAAAGGAAGCCGCTACCGCCGAAATTGCATCCATCACCGCTAATATCGATGCGCTGAAAGCTGACCTGAAAACCAAGAAGGCAGCGCTGAAATCTATCGATAAGGAAATCGCCAGAATCGAGGCTAAAAAGATCAAAGCTGAAACCAAAGCAGCGGAATCCGCAAAGAAAGCTGAAGCTGAGGATGTGCTGAAGAAGCTGCTGGCATCCGGTATGACGGCAGATGAGATCCTCGCAAAGCTGAAATAAATATTTTAGAGCCGTGTGGATCAGTCGGAGCGTAGAGTTATAGCTCTGGCAGTTCACGCGGTTTTCTTATATAAATGGCAATTGGTGTGACTCGGAACGAATAGAACTGTTTCATATCGAACAAGATGGCTACATTTCCCACATCATGGCTCAAAATCACGTCCGGAGAAATTTCAGTTAATCAGCAGGAACATGTTGGCAATCTAGCTGTCATAGAGCTTCTGAGGAGAGTGCCTGGGAGAGCTGCTGCCCCGGCGGAAGCCCTAGGTTTCAGGCGCTCGAACCGTGGAATGACGTAAAAATATACGTTAGAATCTGAAAAATGCAGGCTATAAGTGAAACGGATCAAATCCTTGCAAATGACGCTGAAACGTGATATAATTGTGGTACGAACAAACCGGTTTTGGTACGACAACGGTATGTTCTGGTACTGTAACTGTTGTTACGAAACTGTGAAGAACTACTCGGAAAAGTGCAAAAATTCAGCGTAGCTGCGACGACACCTATCAGGTTCAGGTCGTGTCCTGGTACGACAACGAGAACTCCTACACCTCTCAGATGGTCCGTACCATTAAGTACTTCGCTGAGAACTGCTGATCGGAGTTTCTCCTGAGCTGAATAAAGCTTGACTGCGCCCTTTCTCTTGTGTGATGCGAGAGAAAGGGCGCTTTTTGCTGACCATTTTGGGCGCGATAAGGCGCTTTTGTAAAATGGCACAACACATTTGTAGTGATCCGACAAAAGCAGCACGTATTCGATCTCCATCTATTGCAACCCTTCTCCCGATATGATAAAATGGTAAAAATAAATGGAGACAACGAAACAGTATGATTACGAAACGTGAAAAACTGCAGTATGGATACCTGTTTCTGATTGATCTGCTCTCTCTGGCTCTCAGCATCGGGCTGGCGTGGGGGCTGACCGCAGGTGTTCTGCACAAGATGGGGGACTTCCAGCTGGACGATCTGGTAGAAGCCTGTTTTTTATTGCTGCTGGCCTATATTCTGACTTTTTTTACATTTGATCAGAGCGAAAATATCGTGAACCGCACTCCGATTCGTGAAGTTGAAATTGCGGTGCGGTTCAATTTTTTGCTGACTCTCATTGATGCGGCCTGTCTGGCGCTGACCAAGGCTTCCATGCTGCATTCCCGCTATTTTCTGGTGTTTGTGCCCGTCATCGATGTCTTTGTGATGACGGGCGCTCATGCTGTCCTCAAAAAGATGCTGATGCGCTCCCGCTATACCAAGGGGATTCAGAGCCTTGTGGGGGTGGTGACTACGCAGGAGAACGCAAGCCCCATTCTGGAAGAGCTGAAAAAGGACTGGTCCAAGCGTGTGACCGGCCTTGCCATTCTGGAAGCTGCCCCGGAGCAGCTTCACACTGAGATCGATGGGGTGAAGATCGAGGCGAACTTCGATAATTTCATGGACTGGCTGCGGCAGGCAGCGCTGGATGAAGTGTATCTGGATGTGGCGCAGGAGAGTGAGGAGAACATGCTGCCCTATCTCGAGGAGATGGAGAGCATGGGGCTGACGGTCCATTTCCGCCTGCCGGTGCTGGACCGGATCGAAAAAGCCTGCTGCGATGAGACCAGTGCGGTGCGCATCAGCCGGGAACTGAGCCGCTGTGCGGGCGGCAATGTTGTGACGATGGGCACGGTGGAACTCAAGCTGCGGGATCAGGTGCTGAAGCGGGCCATGGATATCGTAGGCGGCATCGTGGGGTGCATCATCAGTATCCCCATCATTGCGTTGGTGGCCATCCCGCTCAAGCTGGAAAGCCCCGGCCCGCTGATCTTCAAGCAGCGCCGGGTGGGCCGGAATGGACGGGTGTTCTACATCCACAAGTTGCGCAGCATGTATGTGGACGCGGAAGCACGCAAAAAGGAGCTGATGGCCCAGAACGAAATGAACGGCCTGATGTTCAAGATGGAGGATGACCCCCGGATCACCCGAGTGGGCCGCTTCATCCGTCGCACCAGCATCGATGAGCTGCCGCAGTTTTTTGACGTTGTGCGGGGCTCCATGAGCCTGGTGGGTACCCGCCCGCCCACGCTGGATGAGTACCGGCAGTACGAGAGCCATCACAAGCGCCGCCTTTCCATGAAGCCGGGAATTACCGGCCTGTGGCAGGTAAGCGGCCGCAGCGATATTGATGATTTTGAAGAAGTGGTCAAGCTGGATGTCCAGTACATCGACAACTGGTCCATCTGGATGGATATCTACCTGCTGTTCAGGACGGTGGGCGTTGTGTTTGACCGGAAAGGGGCAAAATGAATTATATTCTTTTTGGTGGATCTGGTTTTATCGGCACCCATCTCATTCATTTGCTGCTGAAGGAGTGCGTCAGACCCGGCGACGTGATCTACGACCTGGATCTTGTGATGCCTGGGGAAGAGGGCGTGGTGCCGGGCATTGTGGAAAAGAACGATGGGGTGCAGTATATCCGGCTGGATGTGCGCAAGCCCATCGATTTTGAGTTCGTTCCGACCCCGGAGGATGTGATCTTTGATCTGGCAGCGGTCCACCGCACCCCCGGCCACCCGGAAGAAGCCTATTTTGAAACAAATATCCGGGGCGCGGAAAATGTGACCGCATTTGCGGAAAAATACGGCATCCGGAAGATCCTGTTCACCAGCTCCATTGCACCCTATGGTGCGTCTGAGGACCTTAAGACGGAGGAGACTCTGCCGACGCCCAACACGCCGTATGGGATCAGCAAGCTGGTGGCAGAAAAAATCCACCAGATCTGGCAGGCCCGTGATCCGGCCCGGGAGCTGACCATCGTGCGGCCAGGCATCGTTTATGGCAAAGGGGAGCACGGCAACATGACCCGCCTGTACAGGGGGCAGAAGAAGGGCTACTTTTTTTATGCCGGCCGGAAGGACACCATCAAGGCGTGCATCTATGTCAAGGAGCTGGTGCGCTTCTTCAAGTACCGGATGCTGGAACATTCTTTCCCCGGAGCAGAGATCTATAACTGTACTTACGAGCCGGCTTATACCATTGAAGAAATCTGCAATGCGATGCAGAAGGCGACCGGCCTGCACCGCCATGTGCCGTTGGTGCCCGCCGGACTGCTGCTGTTTGCAGCGGGCATTCTGGGACCCATCGGGGGCAAAAAGGTGGGTATCCATCCCGCCCGTGTCCGGAAGCTGATGGTATCCACCAATGTCTGCGGCAGAAAGCTGACCGCCACTGATTACAAGTTCCACTATACGCTGGAGGAGAGCTTTCGGGACTGGTTCGAGGATTGTGACCGCAAGGAGCTGGTATGACCATGGAGCAGAATGCACAGCCCATCCGTGTGGCCCAGATGATGACGGATATGAACTACGGCGGTGTGGAGATGGTGGTGATGAACTACTACCGCCACATGGACCGTTCCAGAGTTCAGTTTGATTTTTTTGCGCTGGAAGGCTCGACTCTGCCCCAGCGGGAAGAGATCGAACGGCTGGGCGGCCGGGTGTATGTGGTGCCAAAATATACCCACCTGCCGCAGTATGAACGGGAGATCGGGCGGCTGTTCCGTCAGAACGGATACCAGATCGTTCACTCCCACATGAACACCCTGAGCGTGCTTTCCCTCTGGGGGGCAAAGCGTGCAGGGGTGCCCAACCGGATCGCGCATAACCATTCTACGGTGGGCAGGGGAGAAGGGGCAAAAAATGTGATGAAGTACCTGCTCCGTCCCTTTGCCGCAGTGTACCCCACCCGGCTCTGTGCCTGCTCCAGAACGGCAGGCAGCTGGCTTTATGGTGAAAAGCCTTTCCGGGTGTTCAACAATGCCATTGAGCTCGACCGCTTTACTTATGATGCCGCCAAACGGAAAGCCGTCCGGCAGGAGCTTGGCCTGGGGGATGAACTGGTGCTGGGCCATGTCGGACGGTTCTGCTATGCCAAAAATCACGAATTTTTGCTGGATGTAATGGCGGAGGTCTGCAAGCAACGGCCGGATGCCGTTTTACTGCTGATTGGAGAAGGGGAAAACGAGGCCGCTGCCCGCCGGAAAGCGGAGGCACTGGGGCTGCAGGAGAATGTCCGCTTTCTGGGCCGACAAAGCGATCCCGCAAAGTTTTATCAGGCCATGGATGCCTTTGTTCTGCCCTCGCGGTATGAGGGGCTTGGGATCGTGCTGATCGAAGCACAAGCGGCGGCATTGCCGGTCATCTGTTCCACAGAGGTGCCGCAGGAGGCTCAGGTCCTGCCCGAGATGCAGTACCTGAGCTTGCAGGAAAGCCCGGCAGTCTGGGCGGATGCGGCGATCCGGGCTGCAGAAAATGCCCGGCGGCGGGATACCTCTGTCGAGATGCGGGCAGGCGGCTTTGATATCGTCACCGAGGCGAAGAAGCTGGAAGAGTTTTACTTCGACCTGCTGAAATGAGGAGATAAGATGGACCCTTTGGTAAGCATCATCGTTCCTGTTTATAATGTAAAGCCATATCTGAACCGCTGTGTGGACAGTCTATTGGGGCAGAGCTATCAGAACATGGAGCTGCTGCTGGTGAACGACGGCTCCACCGATGGCAGCGAGGTCCTCTGTGATGAATATGCTGCACAGGATGCCCGGGTGCGGGTGCTCCACAAGAAAAATGGTGGTCTGTCCGATGCCCGCAACGCTGGTGTGGACGCGGCAGCGGGGGAATACCTCTCTTTTGTGGATGGCGATGACTGGGTGTCACCTTATTACATCGAGAACCTGTACCGGGCACTGGAGCAGGCGGGAGCGGATTTTTCAGCCAGCTGTTTTGAAGAGGTGTTCGAGGGCCAGCCGGTGCAGTCCGTGCCCACAGAGCGTCTGGAAGCATTCGAGATCCTGAGCCGGGAGGAATGCCTGCGCCGCATCCTGTATCAGGAGGGCATGGAGGTGACCACCCCCACCAAGCTCTATAAGCGTGCACTGTTTGAGGGCGTGCGCTACCCGGTGGGCAAGCTCTATGAGGATATCCCGGTCGCCTACGAGGTGACAAAGCGTGCCCATAAGGTGGCACATATCGCAAACCGGGATTACTACTATTTCCAGCGGGGCAGCAGTATCCAAAATATGGCCTTCAACCCCAGAAAGCTGGATAGTGTGCGGCACTGCCACGCGCTGATGGAAAATGTGAAGCGTGATTTCCCCCGGCTGAGCCGTGCAGCGGAGTGCCGCTATCTGAGCAATGTCTGCAATATCCTGTTCCAGATTCAGGACAGGCAGCATGAAAAAATAGAGAAGGCCCTCTGGCAGGAAGTGAAAAAATACCGCCGGAACGTTCTGCTGGACCCGCAGGCCCGCAAAAAGGCCCGGCTGGCGGCGGCGCTTTCCTACAGCGGCTATGCCATGACCCGACGGGTCTATGAAAAAACGCAGTGGCGTGGAAAAAAGTAAGGTGGAGGGATCCGGTTGGAGGAAAGAAAACCGCTTGTATCGGTCATTGTGCCGGTCTATAATGTTTATCCGTATCTGCGGGACTGTGTGCAGAGCGTGCAGGCGCAGAGTTACCAGAATTGGGAGCTGCTTTTGGTAGATGACGGCTCAACCGATGGCAGCGGGGAACTTTGTGATGAACTGGCTGTGGAGGATGGCCGCATCCGGGTGTTCCATAAGCCCAATGGGGGGCAGTCTGATGCCCGGAACGTTGGGTTGCAACAGACGCAGGGAAAATATTTTTACCTGCTGGACAGCGATGACCTGATCCGCTCCACAGCGTTTGACCAATTTGTGGAGCGCTGTGAGGCAGATGGTGCTGATGCAGCCCTGACCCCGCTGGAGATGTTCTCGACAGAGCAGCCGGAGGGACGGACGGAAAATCCGCTCCAGATCCCAGAGCTGCTGAACCGGGAAGAGACCATGCGCCGGATGCTGCTGCATCAGGGCATCGGGCATGGAGCAGGCGGCGTTTTCTTCCGGCGGGAGGTTTGGGGAGATTTGCAGTTCCCCGTTGGCATCCTGTACGAGGACTATGCGGTGATGTATCGGGCCATTGCCCGCTGTGCAAAAGTGGAAGTGTTTCCGGAACCGATGTACGATTACCGCATCCATACCGGTTCGACCATGAAGAGCGGCATTGCCGAGAAGAATCTGGTCATTCTGGATGTGGGCGAAGACGTGACCCGCTTTATTGCGGAAACGGTCCCTGTGCTGAAAGCAGAAGCGGAATATCTGCAGCTGGTTACTTACCTGAAGACACTGAAAGGCATTCTGGATGGCGATTTTGCCAGCTATCCGGAGGCTCAGGCACGGATCTGCCGCTTTGTGCAGGAACACCGGGCGCTTGCCCGGCGGCCCTGGGCCAAAAGAGCAGACCGGATCAAGGTGGAAACACTTTTGATCAGCAAGCGGCTGTTTTATGCCGTTTATGGGCTGGGAGAATGGAAAAATAAACACACAGTCGAAAAATAAAATGGAGAAGTTATGCTGATTTATCTGGGGGCTTTTGCGGTTTCTGTGGGCATTGCCGCCTATGGCGAGCACCTGCGGACGAAGAAAAACAACGAGAAGGGCTTTTATCTCTGCCTGGCGCTGGCGGTGCTGGTGATGGCGGTATTGGCAGGCTTGCGGGACCCGTCCATTGGCACGGACAGCGTGGTGTATGAGGGATGGGTGGCGGATGCAAAGCTGCAGGATGGTTTGTTGGCCTGCATCCGGCAGCGGCACAAAACAGAGCCGCTGTTTATGACGCTGGTCTATCTGGCGGCACATGTTTTTGGTGATGTCCATTGGCTCTACTTTATGGTGGACCTGCTGGCCTGCGGCCTGTTTATGATCGGGCTGGTGCAGTATAAGGAGTATGTCTCCGTGCCCTATGGCTGGCTGGCTTACCTCTGCCTGTATTATGGCGATACTTATAATGCCGAGCGGCAGTCTGTGGCGCTGGGTGTGGCATTTTTGGCGTTCAGCTTTGCGTGGAAGAAAAAGTATCACTGGGCGGTCCTACTGCTGGCGGTCTCCTGCCTGTTCCACAATGCCACCTTTATTTCGTTTGGTGCGCTGCTGATCTATATCCTGCTTCAGCATTTCGACAACTGGTGGGTCAAGGGTGGCCTGGCGGCATTTTCGGTCTACCTTGCCTTCTTCAGCAAGGCTGTGGTCAGGCTGGCCCTGAATGTGGACTTCATTGATCGACTTTACGGATATTATTATGATGCCAATGCGGGCGGCTTCACGCTGAATCCCATCATTGTGCGTCTGCCTTTTCTGATCCTGCCCATTGTGCTGTACCGCTGGTACGCAAAAGAGGAAGGGGAGGGCCGCCGCCGCTTTACCCGCTCGGATGCTGATTTCTGGATCGTGATGATCCTGATCGAGATGGCAACGGCCCAGCTGCGCAACATCAATGTGCCGCTCTACCGCATCTGCCTGTATTTTGCGTTCTTCCGTTATCTCGCCATTGGCCGTGTGGTCAAGTGCGTGGAGGATGAGCGTCTGCGCAAGCTGCTGAAGGCTGCCATGTGGGGAATGCTGGTCATCATCTGGATCTATCAGGCGTATATTCAGGGCAACAATGCCATTTGCCCGTACACCTCGGAGATCCTCCACATTGGCAGAGAAACATTCTTCTGAGGGAACAGAACATGGAGACAGAGCTGATCAGTGTCATTGTTCCGGTCTACAATGTGGAGCGATATCTCCGCCGCTGCGTGGACAGCATCCTGCACCAGACCTATCAGGATCTTGAGATCCTGCTGGTGGATGATGGTTCCACCGATGCCAGCGGAGCCATCTGCGACGAATATGCCGCACAGGAAGAACGTGTAACAGCAGTCCACCAGAAAAACGGGGGACTCTCTGCAGCGCGCAACGCGGGGCTCGAACGGGCACAGGGAACGTATCTCTGCTTTGTGGACAGTGATGACTTTCTGAACAGCCGGATGCTGGAAACGCTTTGCCGTGACCTGCAGGAACAGGATGCGGACGTGGCTGTGGTGGGCTTCCGGATGTTTGAACGGGAGGAAGAGCTTGCCCCGGCTGAACTCGCCGTACCGGTGCAGTGTATGACAGGCCGGGAGGCCATCCGCAGCACCCTTGTCTCGGATGAGCTGGGGGATTTTGCCTGGAACAAGCTCTACAAGCGGGAGCTGTTCCGGGATATCCGCTATCCGCTGGGGCGGATGATGGAAGATCAGGGTACGACATACCGCATTTTTCAGCAGTGCAGCAAGGTCGTATACCGCCCGGTGCCGCTGTATTATTACTATCAGCGCCCGGACAGCATCCTTCACCGCAGGAACATGAAGTTCTATGAGGATAAGCTGGATATGGGCTATCAGAAATATCGGGCCATCCGGGAAGCATACCCGGGAATGCCGGAGAATGATGCTGCCATGCTGAGCGTGGTGGAGCACTGCTATCCGTATCTGATGCAGGACACGGTGCGCCGCGCAAAGATGGAGGCCTTTCTGCAGGAGTGTGACCCGGCGGCGGCAAAGCTGCTCTGCACCAGCAGCCAGCGGAAGTATCAGCTGCTCAGATGCAGCCGGAGGCTGTATGCAAAACTGTTCCTGCTGAAAAACGGCCCGGCGGCAAAATAAGGGAGGAAAATTTGTGCTGAACGATACCGTCAGTATCATTGTGCCGATCTATAACAAGGAAAAGTATCTGGAAAAATGTCTGGACAGCATCCTTGGTCAGACCTATCGGGATCTGGAGATCATTCTGGTGGATGATGAGTCAACAGACAACTCCCTTGCCATCTGCCAGCGTTACGCGGAAAAAGATCTGCGGATCAAGATATACCACAAGCCAAACGGTGGTGTTTCCTCTGCGCGAAACTTGGGATTGGAAAAAAGTACAGGAAAGTATATTTCATTTGTTGATCCAGATGATTTTATTCATTCGGAATTTATAGAACGGCTGGAAATGATGTTGGTGCAATCGGACGCGGAAATTGCATACTGTAAAATGCTGGATGTTTGGGAAGGCAGTGACGTAGAACATATTCCCAAAATTACAGATAAAGTTTGCATATTGGATGCAAGACGGTACGATTGGTTTACACCAGCAGCGCATAAAGTCGCCTGCGGCGCAGTATACCGAAAAAGCTGTGTGAAGGATATTCGATTTTCTGATGACCTGTATATTGGAGAAGATACTCTTTTCTTAGCAGAATGCATCAAAAAAGCATCTAAGATTGTTCGTTCGGAAAGTGAATTATACTATTACTACCGCAATGATCAGTCGGTAACGCTGTGCGATTATTTTACTGGAAAATTAACAGAAATGATGGCGTGGGAGCGAATTGTTGTATTGTATGAGAATGAATCACTTGTACAGAAGACTGCAAAAGCGGGATATTCACAGGTTTGTCGTGAGTTGGTGGTTAAATATGGAAAGAGTGCACACTTTATGGAAGAAGGTTATCCGAAAGCAAAAACAGGGTTTTACAGATGGGCAAAGGAAATGATGCAACAGCAACTTCAGGAAAAGAGATATTTTTACTGGCTTAAAACCATGTATTCGTATTTCTTCTGGGACGCATGGGTAAAGAAAAAACAGGGTGAGTGAAAGTATCTAGTTATGAAGAAATCGCTTACATTAAATGCAATAATGAGTGGAATCAAGACGATTCTACAAATCATCTTTCCACTGATTACATTCCCGTACATATCTAACATTCTACAAGTAAACAATTTGGGCAAAGTGAACTTTGCCAGCTCCGTCTGCGGGTATTTTCTGCTGTTTGCAGGCCTTGGCATCTCCTCCTATGCGGTGCGTGAGGGGTCCCGCTATGTGAACGACCGGGAAAAACTGTCGGCTTTTGCATCGGAGATGTTCTCCATCAATATGATCTCCACGGCCCTGACCTATGCGGCATTGGCTGTGACGATGCTCTTCTGGACAAAGCTCCATGCCTATACCGACCTGATGCTGGTGCTGAGTTTACAGATCCTCTTTACGACCATCGGTACCGAATGGGTGTTCACGATCTTTGAGGAGTATACCTATATCACAGTTAGAGGTATTATTTTTCAGATAATATCAATTCTGATGATGTTCGCATTTGTTAAAACGCAGGACGATTACTGTATTTACACAGGAATTACGGTGTTTGCCGCAGCAGGTGCGAATATATTGAACTTCTTTCGAGCTAGGAAATATTGCACGATTCGACTGACAGCAAAAATAGACTGGAAAAAGCATTTAAAACCAATACTTCTGATTTTTGCATCGAGCTTTGCAATTACGATTTATGTAAATTCAGATGTGACAATTCTCGGAGTTTTAACTTCAGACTATCATGTGGGAATTTACACCGTTGCAATGAAGATATATACGATGGTAAAATCGGTTCTGGCATCTATTCTTTTAGTATCTGTTCCGAGGCTGTCTCGTTATGCGGGAATGCAGGATAGGCTGAATTTTGAAAGACTTTTTAATAAAGTATTTGGGGCAATGGTATTAACCGTTCTTCCGGCTGTAGTGGGATTGTTTGAACTAAGTCAAGAGGTCGTTCTTTTTATCTCAAGCGAAAGCTATCTGGAAGCAGCTGTGCCACTTCGCATTTTGAGTATAGCACTGGTAGCAAGTTTATTTGGGTGGCTCTATAATACTTGTGTTTTGGTGCCATGGAAAAGAGAAGGTCAATTTTTGATAGCAACGCTTGTGAGTGCAATTCTGAACGTGGGGCTGAACATCCTGCTCATCCCGCGGTTCCGGGAGAATGCGGCAGCCTTTACCACCCTGCTGGCAGAGCTGTGCTCCATGATGCTCTGTATCCGCTGCTCCAGGGGCCTGGTCACGGTTTCAGCTGACCGGCGCACCGTTGGCTCGGTGCTCTGCGGCTGTGTGGGCATCGTTCTTGTCTGTACCGGGGTCAAGGCACTGGCTCTGTCCAATCTCATCTGCATTCTGGCGGCGGTGCTGGGCTCAGTGGCTGCATACGCGGTCATCCTGCTGGGCATGAAAAATCCGCTGGTGCTGGAATATCTGGAAAAAGCGAAGCAGAAGTTCCGGAAAACATCCTGAATGGACAGGACCCGCTGCGGGGGCGAACACTCCCTGCGGCGGGTCTTTTTCAGAAAAAACGGCGTTTTTTGGTGCGTTCCGGCAAAATCACCACATTTCTTTGCTTCTGCAACAAATGTTTGTTAATAAATTATCCATCCCCTGTCCTTGCAATACACACGCTTTTTGTTTATAATAAGGATGTACGGGGAAGTTCGCAGTGCGCGG
The DNA here is from genome assembly GCF_017377545.1 of Faecalibacterium sp. Marseille-Q4164. Taxonomy (NCBI): domain Bacteria; kingdom Bacillati; phylum Bacillota; class Clostridia; order Eubacteriales; family Oscillospiraceae; genus Faecalibacterium; species Faecalibacterium sp. Marseille-Q4164. The sequence goes on from NZ_JAFREJ010000002.1 coordinate 200,097, forward strand.
CCCCCGATGAAGAGCAAAATTCGATTCCGAACGAAAAGAATTTGAGAGGAGTTTGTTACCATGGGTTTAGGTAAGAAAACGATCGACGATCAGAATTACTGCGGCAAGAAGGTCCTTGTCCGCTGCGATTTCAATGTCCCGATGAAGGACGGCGTGATCACCAACGAGAACCGCATCAATGCGGCTCTGCCCACCATCCAGAAGCTGGTCAACGATGGTGCTAAGGTCATCCTGTGCAGCCACCTGGGCAAACCCAAGAACGGCCCCGAGGCAAAGTTCAGCCTGGCACCCGTTGCTGTGGCTCTGAGCGCAAAGCTGGGCAAGACCGTTGTGTTCGCTGATGACGATAATGTTGTGGGCGAGAACGCAAAGGCTGCTGTTGCCGCAATGAACAACGGCGATGTCGTTCTGCTGCAGAACACCCGTTTCCGCAAGGAAGAGACCAAGAACATGCCTGAGTTCAGCCAGGAGCTGGCTTCTCTGGCAGATGCATACGTTGACGATGCATTCGGCAGCTGCCACCGTGCACACTGCTCCACCGCAGGTGTCACCGACTACATCAAGGATACCGCTGTCGGTTACCTGATGGAGAAGGAGATCAAGTACCTGGGCAACGCAGTCAACGATCCCGTCCGTCCCTTCACCGCCATCCTGGGCGGCGCTAAGGTCGCCGATAAGCTGAACGTCATCTCCAATCTGCTGGAGAAGGTCGATACCCTGATTATCGGCGGCGGCATGGCTTACACCTTCGTCAAGGCTCAGGGCTACGAAGTCGGCAAGAGCCTGTGCGACGATACCAAGCTGGATTACTGCAAGGAAATGATGGCCAAGGCCAAGGAGAAGGGCGTGAAGCTGCTGCTGCCCGTGGATGCAGCCTGCATCAAGGACTTCCCCGATCCCATCGACGCTCCCGTGGATGTCACTGTGGTGCCCGTCACCGCCATCCCTGCTGACATGGAGGGCTGCGACATCGGCCCCGAGACTATGAAGCTGTTTGCCGATGCTGTCAAGGCATCCAAGACCGTGGTGTGGAACGGCCCCATGGGCGTGTTCGAGAACCCCACCCTGGCAGCCGGCACTCTGGCTGTTGCCAAGGCTATGGCTGAGAGCGATGCTACTACCGTGATCGGCGGCGGCGACAGCGCAGCAGCTGTGCAGCAGATGGGCCTGGGCGACAAGATGACCCACATCTCTACCGGCGGCGGCGCTTCTCTGGAGTATCTGGAGGGCAAGGAGCTGCCTGGTATCGCTGTGATCCAGAACGCATAAGCATCTGAACCAGCATCACTGAGGTGCGGCGGCATATACGCCGCCGCACTTTTTATTTTGGGTAATAAGATCTCTCAGGCTTGCCGACGCTCGCCAGCTCCCCATCCGGGAGGCAGGAGCTGTCGTTTATCCTGCCTCTCCTGCCGGGAGAGGCGGCACCGAAGGCGGCGGGGAGGTATTTTGTGATAAGGAGATCGTTAGAATGGATAAGGCAAAGCGTAAGGCAATCATTGCAGGCAACTGGAAGATGAACAAGACCGCCACTGAGGCAGCCAAGCTGGTGGATGAGCTGATCCCCGCCGTCAAGGATGCTTCCTGTGAGGTCGTTATCTGCACCCCCTACACCGATCTGGTTACCGCCGTGGAAAAGACCAAGGGCACCAACATCCATGTGGGTGCTGAGAATGTCCACTTTGAGAAGTCCGGTGCGTTCACTGGCGAGATCAGCGCCGATATGCTGGTGGATCTGGGTGTGGAGTACGTCATCGTCGGCCACTCCGAGCGCCGCCAGTACTTTGCAGAGACCGACCAGACCGTGAACAAGCGCGCTCTGGCTGCCCTGAATGCGGGCCTGAAGGTCATCATCTGCGTGGGCGAGAGCCTGCAGCAGCGCGAGGAGGGCGTGACCGAGGAGCTGGTGCGGATGCAGACCAAGATCGCCCTGCGCGACGTGACCGCCGAGCAGATGGCAAATGTGGTCATTGCCTACGAGCCCATCTGGGCCATCGGCACCGGCAAGACCGCGACCGCTGACCAGGCCGAGGAGGTCTGCGCTCAGATCCGCAAGGTCATCGGCGAAGTGTACGGCGAGGCTGTGGCCGAGGCTGTCACGGTCCAGTACGGCGGCAGCATGAACGCCAAGAACTGCGAGGAGCTGCTGAGCAAGAAGGATGTGGACGGCGGCCTGATCGGCGGCGCATCTCTGAAGGCTCCTGATTTTGCTGTTATCGTCAATGCCGCTTCCAACGGCTGAGAAAGTCCTCTGACCTGTTTTCCCAGCGCCCGGCTGCGCCGTTTTTCCAGCGCTGTGCCGGGCGCTATTTGTTCTAAATCAAAGGAGATTCAACGTTATGTCCAAGAAACCTGTACTTCTGTGCATCATGGATGGTTTTGGCTGGGTGCCCAACGAGACCTACGGCAATGCCGTGGTCGCCGCAAAGACCCCCCATCTGGATGCCCTGATGGCAAAATATCCCATGACCACCATCGAGGCCTCCGGCATGGCTGTCGGCCTGCCCGATGGTCAGATGGGCAACTCTGAGGTGGGCCACACCAACATGGGCGCTGGCCGTATTGTTTATCAGCAGCTGACCCTCATCACCAAGTCCATCCGGGACGGTGAGATGTTCAAGAACCCCGTGCTGGTCAAGAACATGAAGGCTGCCATTGAGGCAGGCAAGGCCATCCACCTGATGGGCCTGGTGGGCACCGGCGGTGTCCACAGCCACGCTGACCACTGGTTCGGCGTGCTGGAAATGGCAAAGCACATGGGCGCAAAGGAAGTCTACCTGCACTGCATCACTGATGGCCGTGATACCGACCCCCACGCCGGCAAGGGCTTCCTGGCTGACCTGCAGGCCAAGCTGGATGAGCTGGGCGTTGGCAAGATCGCCAGCGTTTCCGGCCGTTACTACGCTATGGACCGCGACAACAACTGGGACCGCGAGGAGAAGGCTTACGCCGCATTCGTTTACGGTGAGGGCAACCACGCTGCCAACGCTGCCGAGGCCATTGAGGCATCCTATGCTGCCGATAAGACCGACGAGTTCGTTCTGCCCTGCGTCACCTGTGAGGGTGGCCGCGTGCAGGATGGCGATACCGTCATCTTTATGAACTTCCGTCCCGACCGTGCCCGCCAGATGACCCGCATCTTCTGCGATGACGACTTCAAGGGCTTTGAGCGCCGCGGCGGCCGCAAGCAGGTCAACTATGTCTGCATGGCCGAGTACGATGCCACCATGCCCAACTGCGAGGTCGCCTATCCTCCCGTGGAGCTGAAGAATGTTCTGGGCCAGTACCTGTCCGAGAACGGCAAGACCCAGCTGCGCATTGCCGAGACCGAGAAGTATGCACACGTCACCTTCTTCTTCAACGGCGGTGTGGAGGCTCCCTACGAGGGTGAGGACCGCTGCGTCATCCCCAGTCCGAAGGTTGCCACCTACGACCTGCAGCCTGAGATGAGCGCCCCTGAGGTGGCTGCTGAGTGCGTCAAGCGCATCGAGAGCGGCAAGTATGATGTGGTCATCCTGAACTTTGCCAACTGCGACATGGTCGGCCACACCGGCGTGTTCGATGCCGCTGTCAAGGCCGTTGAGGCTGTGGATACCGCTGTGGATCAGGTGGTCACCGCTGTGCTGAACGCAGGCGGCTGCGCCTTTATCACGGCTGACCACGGCAACGCCGAGAAGATGATGAACCCGGACGGCACTCCCTTCACCGCCCACACCACCAATGTGGTGCCCTTTGTGGCCGTTGGCTGCGGCGATGTGAAGCTGCGCGAGGGCGGCTGCCTGGCAGATATCGCCCCCACCATGCTGCCCTATATCGGCCTGCCTGTCCCCGCTGAGATGACCGGCAAGAGCATCATCGTGGAGTAAGCACTCCGCAAAAGAGCTTTCCTGAAACGCAAAAAGACCTCCCCGTGCAGGTGCTGCCTGCATGGGGAGGTCTTTTGCTGTATCGCTTAGTAGTGCAGCTGGTCAGCGGTCAGTGCTTCCAGCACCGGCAGCATGGCGGCTGCCTCGGCCTTGGCGGCGGGCAGATCCATATCGCGGTAGTTGCCGCATTCCACCTCGCTGGCACCGGGGATATCCCCCTCAAAGGCGGCCATGAAGCGGAAGGAATCCACGGTCAGCTCCAATGCCTGCGCCGGGGTCAGCCCGCGGGTGAGCAGGTAGAAGCCGGTGCGGCAGCCCATGGGGCCAACGTAGATCACGCCGTCCTTCACCGCGCTGTTGCGGGCGTAGGTGGCAAACAGGTGCTCCAGCGTGTGGGCGGCACCGGTGGTCAGGTAATCGCCCTGATTGGGCTTCTTCATTCGGATGTCCCAGGTCAGCACATCACCATCCTGGCGGCTCAGGTACATGCCCCGGTCCAGTTTGGTGTGATCGACACAGAAGCTTGCAATGCGTTCCATGATGTTCTCCTTCAGGATCAGGCCTGCAGGCGCTGGACGCTGCCGTGGGCACAATCCACAGCGATATCCAGGCCGTCGCGGATGTGGCTGCAGGCACCTGCAGCACCCACGATGGTGGGTTTGAGCAGGGAGTTGCCCACGATGGCAGCGTGGCTGTTCAGGCCGGGCTCCTCGACCACCAGAGCGGCGGCATCGCGGACATAGCCCAGCATCTCGTTGGTGGTGGAGGGAACGACCAGCACCATGCCGGGGCGGAACTTTGCCTTGACCTCCTCCAGAGTGCGGCAGACGCAGGCCTTGCCGCTGGCGGAGACCAGATCGGTCTTGCCGCGGCCTACGCCTACACCGGTGGCCAGGCAGTTGCCCACCATGTGGATCTTGATCATGTTGGTGGTGCCGGAAACGCCCACGGGCACGCCTGCGGTCACAACGGCCAGCTCGCCGTTGTGCAGGTAGCCGTTCTTCTGGGCCAGAGCGGTGGACATCTCAATCAGCTCATCGGTGCTGTGGGCGGGGCCCATCAGCAGGGAAGTGATGCCCCAGCTCAGGGAGAGCTGACGCTGCACCTGCTCGTCCATAACGCAGGCAATGATGGGCTGCTTGGGGCGGTACTTGCTCAGCAGGCGGGCAGTGTTGCCGGATTCGGACACGGTGACGATGGCGGCAGCGTTCACGTCCTTGGCGGTCAGGCAGGCAGCATGAGCGGTTGCATCGCTGACGCTGATCTGGATCTCGGCGTGGCGCTGGGCGCGGTAGTGCTCCTCGTTCTCGGTGCGCTCTGCAATGGCGGACATGGTCTTGAGGGCCTCCACGGGGTAGTCACCGGCAGCGGTCTCACCAGACAGCATGATGGCAGAGGTGCCATCGTAGATGGCATTTGCCACGTCGGAGATCTCGGCACGGGTGGGGCGGGGGTTGACCATCATGCTGTCCAGCATCTGGGTGGCAGTGACGATGGGCTTGCCGAAGGAGAAGGAGCGGTCGATGATGTCCTTCTGGATGCCGGGCAGCTCGGTGAAGTCGATCTCAACGCCCAGGTCACCACGGGCCACCATGACGGCATCGGCTGCGGAGAGGATGCTGTCGATGTTGTTCACACCCTCGCGGTTCTCGATTTTGGCAATGATACGGATGTTGGAATCGTACTCATTCAGCAGGTTGCGGATGTCGTACACATCCTGCGCGGTGCGCACAAAGGAAGCAGCGATGAAGTCAAAGCCGTTCTGCACGCCAAAGATGATGTCCTCGCGGTCTTTCTGGCTCAGGTAGGGCATGGACAGATGCACGCCGGGCACATTGACACCCTTTTTGGTCTTGATCTTGCCGCTGTTCAGCACGGTGCAGATGATGTCGGTGTCGGTGACCTGCTCAATGTGCAGCATGATCAGGCCGTCGTCCAGCATGATGGTGCCGCCGGGCTGCACGTCCTGGGGCAGATCCTTGTAAGTGACGGAGCAGATCTCCTTGGTGCCCTCCACCTCGCGGGTGGTCAGGGTAAAGGTCTGGCCGGCTTCCAGCATCTCCACACCGTTCTTGAACTCCTTCAGACGGATCTCGGGGCCCTTGGTGTCCAGCAGGGCGGCAACGGGCTTGCCCAGCTCCTCACGCAGCGCTTTCAGCTTTGCCAGACGGCCGCCGTGCTCCTCGTAGGAACCGTGGGAGAAGTTGAAACGGGCCACGTTCATGCCGTTTGCGATCAGGTCGCGCAGGACATCGCCCTTATCGGTAGAAGGGCCCAGGGTGCAGATGATCTTCGTTTTTCTCATAAAATACCTCCAACGTTCACGCTATAATGCTCTCTATCTTGACGCAGCAGCCCAAGCTGGCTGCTCTCTGGCGGGCAGTGATTGCTTTGCGCCCGCGGCGGCAGTATACGCCAATATGGCTGTTTCAACAAACCATACCACTATACATTATAAGCTCTTGGATACAATAGCGCAAGAAAAATCTTTGCAAAGAAACTGCTAAGATTTCATCAGGTTTGAACAAAAAACTTTCCACCACAAAGCGCTTGCATAACCGGCGGGATTTGCTTATAATGAAGGTAAGCAAAAGTGCGACTGTTCCGGGGCAGCCCCGGAGGAAAATGGAGTGAAAACATATGGAAAAGCGTGTATTTTTGATCGTACTGGACAGCTTTGGCATCGGCGCGGAGCCGGATGCAGCCGCCTTTGGCGACGAGGGTACCAACACGCTGGGGGCCATTGCAGGGCATCCCAATTTCAACTGCCCCAACCTGAAAAAGCTGGGCCTGTTCAACATTGACGGTGTGACCGCGGGCGAAAAGACCGACGCGCCCGCCGGTGCCTTTGCCCGCCTGCAGGAGCAGAGCATGGGCAAGGATACCACCATCGGCCACTGGGAGATCGCCGGTGTGGTCAGCCCGAACCCGCTGCCCACCTTCCCCAACGGCTTCCCGGAGGAGCTCATTCAGGAGTTTGAGGCAAAAACCGGCCACAAAGTCCTCTGCAATCTGCCTTATTCCGGCACTGAGGTGCTGAAGGATTACGGCGAGCAGGCCATGAAGGAAAATGCCCTCATCGTCTACACCAGCGCCGACAGCGTGTTCCAGGTGGCTGCCCACGAGGAGCTGGTGCCTGTGCCAGAGCTCTACCGCTACTGCGAGATCGCCCGTGAGATGCTGAAGGGCGCGTACGGCGTGGGCCGTGTCATCGCCCGGCCCTTCCTGGGCAGCAGCGCCGAGACCTTCTACCGCACCACCAACCGCCACGACCTGAGCCTGAAGCCGCCCCGTGCCACCATGCTCGACCTGCTGAAGGAGGCCGGCAGGGATGTTATCGCCGTGGGCAAGATCTTTGATATCTTTGACGGGCAGGGCGTGACCGAAAAGATCAAGACCACCGGCAACACCAATGGCATCGCCTTCACCAAGGCATTGCAGACCCGGGATTTCGAGGGTTTGGCCTTTGTGAATCTGGTGGATTTTGATATGCTCTACGGCCACCGCCGCGACGTGCCCGGCTATGCCGCCGCCGCCACCGAATTTGACCGCTTCCTGGCCGACTTCATCCCCGGGATGCGGGAGGGCGACCTTCTGATGATCACCGCCGACCACGGCTGCGACCCCTCCTACACCAAGACCACCGACCATACCCGCGAGTATGTGCCGTATCTGGTCTGCGGCAAGGGCGTGAAGCCCGGTGTGGACCTGGGCACCCGGCTCTGCTTTGGTACCATTGCACAGACCGTGTGTGAATATCTGGGCGTGGATGCTTCCAGCCTGGATGGCCACAGCGTGCTGCAGGAGATCCTGAAGTAATATGAGCCCTCTCAGTCACGCGATCGCGTGACCGAGAGGGTTATTTTTTGTGCAAAGTCTTGAACAATATAGTCAGTTGTGGTAGACTAGCACATGCACGCCCGGTGCGTACAAAGTTTACGCCGGGCGCAGGAATTGATATGGTTTCAGAATAGAAGGAGACTATCACATGAGAATCAATCGTACTCTGGGTCTGGCACTGACCGCTGCTGTGCTGGCTGTTGCCATGACTGGCTGCTCCAATAGTGCATCTTCCACCGCATCCTCCGCTGCTTCCAGCGAGGCTGCTTCCTCTGTTGCCGCTTCCAGCGAAGCTGCCGAGAGCGAGGCCGCTGCCGCCAGCGTTGTCAGCACCGAGGATCTGGACGTGAACGGCACCACCTACTCCGCTGACTGCTACGGCGAGTTCACCCTGTCCAACGGCGACACCATGAAGCTGTGGAAGGTGAAGGACGCTTACGCAGACCTGAGCGCTCTGCCCATGAAGGGCATGGCCGAGGAGTTCCCCATCGAGGCCGAGGCCGAGCAGATCTATGTTGCTGACGTGACCAGCAACGGCGAGACTACCCGCCAGTATCTGCGCACCGACAAGGCTGGCCGCAACGGCACTGTCTCTGTCAAGACCTTTGAGCTGGGCGACGCTGAGTAATCGCGCTTCCCGGTAAGATCAGAAGACAACAAGCCCCGGACCTTTTGCAAGGCCCGGGGCTTGTGCTGTTTTATTGTCCGCTGCTGCTGGAGCCGAACAGGGCATCCAGCACGGTGGAAGCGGCCTGATGCAGGGAGTTGGCAGCAGATTCCACCTGCTCCTGTGTGGGCAGAGAGATAGAAGGTGTTTCTGCTCCGCTGGTGGATTCACTGCTGGCTTCACTCTCAGCAGGTGCTTCGGTGGAAGCCTCGCTCTCGGCAGGCGCTTCGGGGGTGGGTTCTGCGGGCTGCTCATCGGCAGGCTGTTCCGCAGGCACGCTCTCGGCAGGTTCCTCCACAATGACGCTGTCGGGCGATTCCTCCACAGAGGTGCCCGCGTTGGGGTCAGCCGTGGGGGTGAATACCTCGGTCTTTTCGGGGGTCTGCTGGGTATCACTCACGGTGCCCTCGCCGCCCAGAACGGATGCGATCAGCTCCTTGGCCTGGTTGACGGAGTTCTCATCCGGCTTCATCACATAGAGGCTCTGACCCTTTGCGGAGTAGCACTGGGAGCTCTTGCCGCTGGTGCCGGTCACGGCATAGCTCTGGATGTCCCAGTCAGACAGGCTTGCCAGCTGCATCCGCACCAGTGCGGAGATCTGCTCCTGAGAAAGGCTGGTCACAAAGCAGTCGGACACAGCATCCATCAGCTTGGAGAAGCTCATCAGCACGGTGGGGGATTTGATCTTGTTCATCATGGCATCGATGACTTTCATCTGGTTGATGCCGCGCTGGATATCGCCGGAGGCAAAGGCATGGCGCTCACGGGCAAAGGCCAGAGCGCTCTTGCCGTCCAGATGGTTCCAGCCCTCGGCAAAGGTGGTGGGGTCATAGTAGCCGGGGCTGCCCACCGAGGTGAACGCCTGATCGGAGTAAACATCCACGCCGCCCACGGCATCGATGATGCTGATGAAGCCTGCAAAATTGATGCGGAGGTATTGGTCCACATTGACCCCGTACAGGTTGCCCAGGGTTGCCATGCTGGTCTCCACGCCGTACAGACCGGCGTGGGTCAGCTTGTCCTTGCTGTTGGTGCCCGCCAGATCAACGTAGTAATCGCGGGGAGTGTTGATGAGCGCCACCCGTTTGGTGGAGGGGTTGACCACGGCAAGGATGTTCACATCGCTGCGGGCATTTTCGGTCAGTTCGCCGCGGTTGTCCACGCCGCTCAGGTAGACCACAAAGGGCTCCTTGGTGATCTTGTTGGCCTCGGTGCCGGTGACAAGGCCGGAGGTCACGTTGTCCAGTGCACTCAGGCCCTGCTGCGCCCAGACACAGCCCAGCGCCAGAAAGGCGCACAGGAACACCGAGAACACCCGGGATACCTTGCGGGGGGCGCTGTACTCCTGGCAGCGCTTGACCAGCAGCCAGAACAGCACCAGCAGTGCCGCAATGATGACCAGATACAGCGCGGGCAGCATCTGGGTGCGACAGAGCTGGAAGAAGGCCGCAATGCTCAGAATGGCTTGTACGATCAGCAAAACAGTACCTCGTTTCGGGTTGGCCGCGCCAGTATTTGCATCCGGCCTGCGGCGGGGCGGCTTTGACTCCGGGGCAGGCCCGCCGGTATGCTTCGGCGGCTTGGGTGGTGCAGGCGGCGGGGTGGGAGCGGCAGTTTCCGGCGCAAAAAAGGCCGCGCTGTCCACCTCCACAGTCTTTTCTTCCGGCGGGCGGTGGCCCCGGTGGATGTGCCGGGTGCTGTCATCGTCCGCGTGGGAACGGGAAGTTTCATCAAACATAGGAATTCTCCTTTTTGACATGTCCTCAGGCAAGGGGCACGATGGTCAGAACGGCCCGTGCCGGCAGGCAGGTGGCCGTCTGATCCTCCTGCGAGATCCAGCCAAAGCTTTCGCAGATGTGGTCAGGGCAGGGGGAATCAATGAACCGTGCCGCGCCGTCCTTGACCTCGATGTGCACCGTCAGATAGCCGGTGTCGATGTCATAGACGGCATCCTTGTCCAGAGAGAGCTTCTGCACCGTGTTCGCATCGCCGTAGATCAGCTCCGCGCCCAGGGTGCTGCCGCTCTGCCCGGCACTGCGGAGGTAAAAAAGCACCCCCGCGATCACCAGAACAACAGCGGCGAACAGTAAATTGACCCAGAGATTTTTTTTCTGCTTCATGGCTCAGGCATCCTTCTGGGGGAACAGCTGTTCCAGCTCGGCCAGCCACAGGGCGGCGCAGGCATCGCTGGGCATCCGCCAGTCCCCGCGCGGCGAGAGGGTCACGCTGCCGATCTTGGGGCCGTCGGGCAGGCAGCTGCGCTTGAACTGCTGGGCAAAGAACCGCCAGTAGAAGTTGCGCAGCCACTTGTACAGTACCGCGTCCGGGTATTCCTCCCGGCCTGCAAAGGCTGCCCTGGCCAGCCGGAAGATCTTTGCAGGGCCAAAGCCGAAGCGGAGTACATAATAAAGGTAGAAGTCGTGCAGTTCATAGGGGCCCACCAGATCCTCGGTGCGCTGTGCGATCTCGCCGTTGTCCTTGGCGGGCAGCAGCTCGGGGGACACAGGGGTGTCGAGGATGTCCAGCAGCACCTCTTTCAGGGCCGGGGTGGCGGCAATGTCGGCTTCGTACCGGACAAGGTGGCGCACCAGCGTTTTGGGCACGCCTGCGTTCACGCCGTACATGCTCATGTGGTCGCCGTTGTAGGTGGCCCAGCCCAGGGCCAGCTCGGAAAGGTCGCCGGTGCCCACCACCAGGCCGCCGGTGCGGTTGGCGGTGTCCATCAGTTCCAGCGTGCGCACGCGGGCCTGGCCGTTCTCGTAGGTCACATCCAGCACGCTCTCGTCCTGGCCGATGTCCCGGAAGTGGCTGTGCACCGTGGCGGCAATGTCGATCTCGGTAAAGCTGACATGCAGCTCGTCACAGAGGATCTCTGCATTGCTGCGGGTGCGCTTGGTGGTGCCAAAGCAGGGCATGGTCACGGCCAGCACATCGGTGGTGGGGCGGCCCAGCTGCTTCATGGCGCGGACAGCCACCAGCAGGGCAAGGCAGCTGTCCAGACCGCCCGAAATGCCGATGACGGCTGTTTTGGCGCGGGCGTGCTCAAGACGCTTGGCCAGGCCGTCGGCCTGCATCTTCAGGATCAGCTCACAGCGCTCGGCGCGCAGCTGCTCGTTGTGGGGGATAAAGGGGGTGGGGTCTACCCAGCGGGTCAACACGGTGTCGGTCAGGGCCAGGTCGAACTCCACGGTCTGGTAGCCCTCGGTGCTGGGCTCAAAGCTGGTGTTGCGCGCCCGCTCCGATTCCATCCGCTGGCAGTCCAGCTCTGTCTCGGCAAGGCCGCCCGCAAAGGGCTTTACCTCGGCCAGCAGAGTGCCGTTCTCGGCGATCAGGTCGTGGCCTGCGAACACCATGTCCTGGGTGCTCTCGCCGTGGCCTGCCGAGGCGTACAGGTAGCCGCAGAGCAGGCGGGCAGACTGGTTTTCTACCAGTGCCCGGCGGTACTCAGCCTTGCCTACCGTTTCATCGCTGGCCGAAAGGTTGGCGATGACGGTAGCGCCTGCCAGTGCGTGGAAGGTGGAGGGCGGCAGCGCGCTCCACAGGTCTTCGCAGAGCTCCACGCCCAGCACAAAGCTGGGCATCTGGCGGCAGCGGAAGAGCAGGGAGGTGCCAAAGGGGACATCCTGCCCGCAGACATTCACCCACTCCACCTCGGTGGAACCGGGGGTGAACTGCCGCTTTTCATAAAACTCGCCGTAGTTGGGCAGGTACGTTTTGGGAACCAGACCCAGCAGCTGCCCGCGGCAGAACACGGCAGCGCAGTTGTACAGCTTGCCCCGCACCATCAGGGGCAGGCCCACAAGGGCCACGGTGTCCAGCTCCCGGCTGGCATCCAGCAGCTCCTGCAGGCCGGTCAGGGCTCCCTGCTGCAGGGTGCGCTGCAAAAACAGGTCGCCGCAGGTATAGCCGGTCAGGCAGAACTCAGGGAACACGGCCAGCTTCACGCCGCGGGCGGCGGCGGCACGCAGCTCCGTGAGGATCTGCCGGGTGTTGTAGGCGCAGTCCGCCACCCGAAGCGCGGGCGAGAGGGCTGCTGCTTTCAAAAAACCATCTTTCATCGGAGGATTTCACATCCTGTCTCTCTTGTTTGCCCACGGCGAACAACTGTGCTCCCGTGGTGAGGATAGTATACCACACTCTGGCCAAAACGAAAAGAGGGCTGTTATCAACCCTCTCTGCCTCTGCGCCTGACGGCGGGGCAAAGAAGGGTTCTAACAACCCCCTGCAGATACACCAAATGGAAAACGAGATGGACCGTAAGCCGGGTTCTGTATTAAACGACGATCTGTCTAGGCCTGCCATTGCTGACAGGCTCGTGCCGCCTTCGGGACACGCGAGCAGCGCTGTACGTCCCATATAGGCGTTGCTTCCGGTAGGGTTTACAAAGCCGCATAGTCACCCATGCGCTGGTGAGCTCTTACCTCGCCCTTTCATCCTTACCGCATTGCTGCGGCGGTTTCCTTTCTGTTGCACTTTCCCTGAGGTCACCCTCGGCTGCCGTTAGCAGTTACCGTGCTCTGTGAGGCCCGGACTTTCCTCAGAGCGGTCAAAGCCGCCCCGCCGCCGTATGTTCCACTCGTTTTCTGTTCCCCATAATACCATAAAAAAACAAGATTTGCAAGTGACGATAAAATTTGGTATAATAAATTTAAATATGGCGTGAAATTTTTGGGGAGGGACAACGGATGCAGCTGCTTTTCAATGTCCCACCCGAAGCCGACGGCGTGCTGCTGCGCGGCTTTCTGCGCCGGTGTGCCGTCTCCACGGAGCTGGCCCGGGCGGTCAAATTCCATGGCAGCGGCTTTTTTGCAGACGATGCGCCCATTCTGGCCAACCGCCGCGTGCAGGCGGGGCAGACCATCCGCTTTGCGCTGCCCGCCGACGGCCCCGGCGTGGAGCCGCAGCCTGAGATCCCGGTCAGGGTCGTTTACGAGGATGCCTTTGCCGTGGTGCTGGAAAAACCGCCCCATCTGGCGGTCCACCCCACCCTGAACTACCCCCGGGACACCCTGGCCAACGGCTATGCCGCCTGGGCGGCTGCCCACGGCGAAAGCCCGGTGTTCCGCCCGGTGAACCGGATCGATAAAGACACCAGCGGGCTGGTGCTGGCCGCAAAGAACGGCTATGCCGCGCCCCTGCTGGCCGAGGGCGTAGAGAAACTCTATTACGCCATCGTGGAGGGCGAACTGCCCCTTGGCCCCGGAGTCATCGATGCCCCCATTGGCCGAAGAGGGGACAGCATCATCGGGCGGTGCGTGACCCCCGAGGGCAAGCCCAGCCGCACTGAGTATACCATATTAAGGGCAGCGCAGGGCTTGAGCCTTGCCGCCTGTGTTCCCGTGACGGGCCGCACCCATCAGATCCGGGTGCACTTTGCATCCATCGGCCACCCGCTGGCCGGGGACGACCTTTACGGCGGGCACCGTGACCGCATTGCCCGGCAGGCGCTCCATTGTGCCCGGCAGAGTTTCCGGGTGCCGGCTTACAGCGAGGTGCCCGGCGGCATCCGGCTGGAAACGTCGGTGGGGGAACACGCCCGCACCGTTGCAGTGGAGAGCCCACTGCCCGAGGATATGCGGGCATTGCTGGATGCTGAAATATGAAAATACGGTGAAACCTCTGTGAAAGCTCTGCCCAAATTTTGTGACAAGCCTTGTATCGGCCCGGGCAGAGTGTATAATTGATATGAATTTGTAACTTTCGACCCAAAACGTCAGGAAGGAGCAACCCCTTTTGATCGAAGAAAAAACAAAGGAGCCGCAGAGCCAGGCTCCTGCAGCGCCGGTAAAGGGCAGAGAAAAACTGCGAAGCTTCTGGGCAAAGGTCCAGATCTCCGGCCTGCTGCGGCGGCACCGTTTCCGCCGCAAAACGCAGCGGCACATGAATGATGTGGCCAAAAAGCTGCGGGCCAGTGCCGTGGTGCTGGCAGTTGGCGAGGCATTTTATGCACTGGGCTTTGCGGCAGAGTACATGGTGGTGCGCACAGGGCGCGGCATTGCTGCCGTGGCCCACAGACTGGCCCGCTGGTGCAGGAATGCCCGGCATACCATCATTGCAACAGCCTTTCCCGGTGCGGCGCAGATGTTCAAGGATCTGCTGGCACCGCTTTACCTGTTCTTCAAGGGCCTCGGCGCTGTGGCGGCCCACGCCAACGACGTGCGCCGGGAGCGGGGCTTTGGTGCTTCCGTAAAAGCGGCCGGGCGCTATTTTGTGGGCGGGCTCAAGCGCAACCTGAGCCTGCTGCCCCGGACAGCAATGTACATCCTGCCCCTGTGTATGCTGGCCGTGTTCGTCACGGTCTGGAACAGGACGATGGCCCAGCCCTATGCGCTGGCTGTGCAGGTGAACGGCCAGACCGTTGGCTATGTGGCCAATGAGGAAGTGTTCAACCTCGCAAAAGAGGATGTGATGCAGCGCATCAACTACGCCGGTTCGGACAAGACCGAGCTGACCATCGAGCCGACCTATACCATCTCCGTGACCCACAAGACCATGGACGAGAGCGAGACGGCGAACGCCATTCTGCAGAGCGCCAGTGACCAGATCAGTGAGGGCACCGCCCTGTATCTGGACGGGGAACTGACGGCAGTCAGCTCCGATGGTGACACCCTGCGCAGCTATCTGGAGAGCTTGCTGGCCCCCTACGAGGATCAGACGGACGAGAATATCAGCGTGGGCTTTAACAAAAATGTGACGCTGGAAGATGGAATCTACTTCAACGACAGCTTTGAGGATGACAATTCCATCGAGAATATGCTGACCGGCGTGCAGCAGCAGGAGAAGATCTATACGGTCAAGGCGGGCGATACCCTGTGGGCCATTGCCCAGAAGAACGACCTGACCTTCCGGGAGCTGTGTGCCCTGAATACGAATTTCAAGGGTGCTCCCCTGACCGAGAACTCCAATATCCAGGAGGGCGACCAGCTGATCGTGACCAAGCAGGAGGCTCTGCTGGAAGTCCGCATCACCAAGGTGGAGACGCGGGAGGAGGAGATCCCCTTCGGCACCGAGACCACCCAGTCCAACGAGTACACCAAGGGTACCACCAAGACCCTGCAGGAGGGCCAGAACGGCCTGCGCCGCGTCACCATGCAGAACGTCTACGATACCAATGGCGCGCTGCTGGAGCAGACCATCCTTTCCACCGAGACCATCCGGGAGCCGGTGAACAAAAAGGTGGTCGTTGGCACCAAGAAGGTCACGAAGTACGGTGCGGCGGCATACATCGGTGGCAGCGGTCAGTTCATCTGGCCTGTGCCGGGCTACCGCAACTGCTCACGCTGGTATAGCAGCGGCCATAAGGGCGTGGATATCTGTGCCTCTGCCGGTACGCCCATCTATGCATCGGCGGGCGGCACTGTGACCAAGGCGGGTTATAACAAGGCCGGTGCCGGTACGGGCTATGGCTACTCCGTGATCATCAGCCACTCCGGCGGCTATACCACGGTCTATGCCCACTGCCTGTCTCTGGCGGTCAGTGCGGGCCAGACCGTGCGGCAGGGTCAGCTGATCGGCTATGTGGGCAGCACGGGCCGCTCTTCCGGCAACCACTGCCACTTCGAGATCCGCCGCAACGGCTCGTACATCGCACCGCAGAGCGTGTTCTCCGGAAAGCGATAAATCAGAACAGAACCTCTCCGTCAATGCTTCGCATTGCCACCTTTCCTAATAGGAGAGGCAAGAGAGCGGAAGCGTAAACTTGGCTCCCCTATCAGGCAACAACGACGACCGCCGCCAGTGGCGGATGAAGGGAGGCGTTGTTGGGGCAGCGGCCAGCAGGACACGAGTGCAATACTTTGCACGAAGTGGACGCTGGGAGCCGCAACTCGTATGCTGGCGTGAAGCGCCTGAGAGGTTTATTTTACAAACAAAAAAGGAGAATGATTATGGCAACACCCCACATCAGCGCTGAAAAAGGCGATTTCGCAAAGACCGTCCTGATGCCCGGCGATCCGCTGCGGGCAAAGTTCATTGCGGATACCTTCCTCAAGGATGTCCGCCAGGTCACCGGTGTCCGTGGAATGCTGGGCTTTACCGGAACCTATGAGGGCCGCCCCATCAGTGTGATGGGCAGCGGCATGGGAATGCCCTCCATCGGCATCTACTCCTACGAGCTGTACAAGTTCTACGATGTGGACAACATCATTCGCATCGGCTCTGCCGGCAGCTACACCGATAAAGCCAAGCTGTTCGATGTGGTGTTGGCTGCCGGTGCTGTGAGCGAGAGCAATTATGCCCGGGTCCAGAGCGGCTTTGAGGGGGACCTCACCCTGCCCAGCCAGACCCTGAACGACAAGCTGCGTGCTTCTGCCGCAAAGCAGGGCATCCCCCTGATCGAGGGCAACATCCATTCCTCCGATGTGTTCTATCGCCAGCCCTCCGATGAAAAGCCCACCTACTGGGAAAAGCTGCGGGATGATCGCGGCTGCCTGTGCGTGGAGATGGAGAGCTTTGCCCTCTTCGCCAACGCTCAGGTTCTGGGCAAGAACGCCGCCTGCCTGCTGACCATCTCCGACAGCTTTGTCTCCCCGGAGATCACCACCGCCGAGCAGCGTCAGACCAGCTTCACCAACATGATGAAGGTCGCACTGGGCGCGGAGTACTGATTTGCATTCACAAAAAGGGTTGTTGTCACACGACAACAACCCTTTTATGTTTTAAGTGTCACTATAATGTCCGAAACAGGATGCGATAATGATATTGCCGTCCTGCTCTTTATAAACAATGCGGTGCGTATCGTCGATGCGGCGGCTCCACCATCCACTCAAATCACCTTTTAAGGGCTCGGGTTTTCCAATGCCCTCGTAGGTGTTCCGCTGGATGTCTTTCAGAAGTGTGTTGATACGCTTCAGCAGCTTTTTGTCTCGCGTCTGCCAAAGGCAGTAGTCCTCCCATGCTTCCTCTTCCCAAAGCAATCTCATTTAATCTACCTCGATCAAATCGTGCTCAGTGAGTTTGGCTTTTCCGGTATCGATGTCGTGGACGATCTGGCGGAGATGATTGATGTTGCTTTCCGAGTAGAACGGGTCGGCGGAAACCTCAAAGGGAATGCGGTGCTCCCGGGAAACTTTTTTGGCGAAAATCGTGAATGCCGTTGTCATAGAAAGTCCCATCTCGGCGCAAACCTCTTCCATGCTGCGTTTCAGGTCTGGGTCCATCCGGAAGTTCACATTGACTGCATTTGCCATTCTAATACACCTCCTTCTTGATTCTATTATATGCGTCTGTAATGAAAAATGCAAGAACTTTCGTTACATAATAAATGGATAACGAGAAATCTCTTGAAGAATTTGAGAACACGCCGTATAATTGAAGTGCAAAAGAGGGGATGAAAGATGAACGACTTTCAACCAAATCAGGATATCTGCCTTGTACCTTATTACCCAGCCTATGAAATTGCCCTTCCGTGGTATCAGGACGCAGAACTGTGCCATCATGTAGATAATCAGAATCGCATTTATGACCTGCCTATCCTGAAAAATATGTACCAGTATCTGGATAGTCATGGTGATTTGTTCTACATTGAATATAAGGGCATTCTGTGCGGAGATGTATGCTTGCAGACAAGCGGAGAAATTTCGATTGTGGTCTGCAAAGAGTATCAGAATCGGCACATTGGGAGAACAGTGATTGGGAAGATTCTTGCACTGGCAAAAGAGAAGAAATATCCGCAATGCTATGCAGAAATTTATTCCTTCAACAAGCAGTCCCGCAAAATGTTTGAAAGTATAGGATTTGTTCAGAAAGACGCAGAAACGTTTGTTTATACTTTAGAATGAAAAGGAGGCCCCTATGACCAATCTGACTTTAGACGAAAAGAAAGCCCTGATCCGGATGGCACTGGAAGCCCGGGAGCAGGCCTATGTGCCTTACTCCGACTTTATGGTGGGTGCTGCCCTGCGGGCCGAAGATGGCCGCATCTTCACCGGCTGCAATGTGGAAAACGCTGCTTTCACCCCCACCAGCTGCGCTGAGCGCACGGCCCTGTTCAAGGCGGTGAGCGAGGGCGTGACCCGCTTCACCGACATTGCCGTGGTGGGCTCCCGCCGCGGCGAGGTGAACAAGCAGATCACCTCGCCCTGCGGGGTCTGCCGTCAGGCGCTGTTTGAGTTCGGCGGACCGGAGCTGAATGTCATCATGGCAAAGACCCCCGATGATTTCATCGAGCGCAGCATGGACGAGCTGCTGCCCTTCGGCTTTGGCCCCTCCAACGTGGCGGGCAACAAAGCCGTGGAAGGGTGAGGCGGGAAGCGGATATTTTGCCAAAATTGGCAAAGTAGTACGACTTTTACGCGAATTTTACAAAAAATCTGTAAAGATTTTGTAATCGGAAATACCTTGCTTTCCTCACATGACCCGGCTATACTTGGGTCAGTAAATGTGCAAGTGTGCGCATTCCCTTTTTAAAGCGCAATTTTTAATGTATAAAAAGGAGACTTTTCTTATGATGATTTCTCGTCGTAACTTCCTGGCTGTGGCTGGCGCTGCAGCTGCTGCCGCTGCTCTGACCGCCTGCGGTGGTTCTTCCTCTTCCACCAGCACCGCTTCTTCCACTGCTTCCTCTGCAGCTTCTGAGGCTGCCAGCAAGATCACAAAGGTCGCTCTGACCTGCGATACCGGCACGATCGATGACGAGAGCTTCAACCAGGCTTGCTGGAGCGCTGTTTCCAGCTACATGGGCGATGACTGCCAGTACTACATCCCTGAGGCTGACGCTTCCGATGAGGACCGTGAGACCATGATCCGTCAGGCTGTCAACGACGGCGCTGAGGTCATTGTCTGCGTCGGCTACCTGTACGGCGCTTCTCTGGCATGGGCTGCTGAGCAGTACCCCGATGTCAAGTTCATCGCTATCGACGTGACCCAGGGCGATATCGGCACCGATGAGATCCCCTCCAACTGCTACTGCATCACCTTCAAGGAGGAGCAGGCAGGCTATCTGGCCGGTTACGCCATCGCCAAGGACGGCAAGACCAAGCTGGGCTTCCTGGGCGGCATGGCTGTGCCCGCTGTCATCCGTTACGGCTACGGCTTTGTGCAGGGCGCTGATGCTGCTGCTCAGGAGCTGGGTCAGAACATCGACATCAACTACTTCTACGGCGGCCAGTTCTACGGCGATGCCAACATCACCTCCCGTATGGAGGGCTGGTACTCCAACGGCACTCAGGTCGTCTTTGCCTGCGGCGGCGGCATCTACACCTCCGCTGTTGAGGCTGCTCTGAAGAACAACGGCTACGTCATCGGCGTTGACGTTGACCAGAACTACATCGGTGCAAACGGCGTTGCTGACGGCACCTATGCTTACAACCCGTTCATCACCTCTGCTATGAAGGGCCTGTCTGAGGCTGTTTCTACTTCTCTGTCCGACATCGAGGCAGGCGAGTGGAGCACCATCGCAGCAACCAACGGCAACTTTGGTCTGGAGGACGGCGATTACGTCGGCCTGCCCACCGCTGAGGACAGCTGGAACTTTGAGACCTTCACGGTTGAGGAGTACGAGGCGCTGAAGCAGAAGATCGCTTCCGGCGAGATCGTTGTTGACAACAGCTCTGATGACGCTACCAAGCCCACCGTCAGCGAGTTCACCAACGTCACCTACATCCAGTAAAATTTGAACAGTCCGCAAGGGCTGCAGGGAACGACCCTCTCCGTCATTGCCGCCAGGCTTTGACGGAGAGGGTCGTTTTTGTCTCGCGAAAAATCGTGCAGCTTGCACAAAAGTAATACTTATAAGAGTACATCCCGCCAAAAAATCAAAAAGAAGTGTGCAAAACCGCAAAAATACGGTATAATGGTACACAGAATAGTATAGGTGTCGATTTGACACGAAAGGAGAGTGAGCAGATTGGCAGAGGATTTTGTGATCGAGATGCTCCACATTACCAAGGAGTTCCCTGGAATCAAGGCAAACGATGATATCACCCTGCAGCTGCGCAAGGGCGAGGTACATGCCCTGCTGGGCGAAAACGGCGCTGGCAAAAGTACGCTGATGAGCGTGCTGTTCGGCTTGTACCAGCCGGAGGCCGGTAAGATCCTCAAGAACGGCAAGGAGGTCGCCGTCCGCAACCCCAACGATGCAAACGCGCTGGGCATCGGCATGGTGCACCAGCACTTCAAGCTGGTGGAATGCTTCAGCGTGCTGGATAACATCATTCTGGGCGTGGAACCCAATAAGCTGGGCTTTTTGCAGAAGGCTGAGGCCCGCAAGAAGGTCGTGGCCCTGAGCGAGAAGTACGGCCTGCGTGTGGACCCCGACGCACTCATCAGCGATATCTCTGTTGGTATGCAGCAGCGTGTTGAGATCCTGAAGATGCTCTACCGCGACAACGAGATCCTGATTTTTGATGAGCCCACCGCTGTTTTGACCCCGCAGGAGATCGACGAGCTGATGGAGATCATGCGCGGGTTCAAGAAGGAAGGCAAATCCATCCTCTTCATCACCCACAAGCTCAACGAGATCATGGCAGTGGCAGATCGCTGCACGGTTCTGCGCAAGGGCAAGTATATGGGCACTGTGGACATCAAGGACACCACCAAGGAAGAGCTTTCCCGCATGATGGTCGGCCGCGATGTTCAGCTGCAGGTGGACAAAAAGCCCGCTGCCCCCGGTGAGGTGGTGCTGGATGTGCAGAACGTTACCATGCACAATGCCCAGCACAAGAAGGATGCCGTCAAGAACGTCTCTTTCCAGGTGCGTGGCGGTGAGATCGTCTGTCTGGCGGGCATCGAGGGCAACGGCCAGACCGAGTTTGTCTACGGCCTGACTGGTCTGGAAAAGTTCAACAGCGGCAAGGTGCTGCTGGACGGCAAGGAGATCACCAACGAGAGCATCCGCCAGCGCTCCAAGGACGGCATGAGCCATATCCCTGAGGACCGCCACAAGCATGGTCTGGTGCTGGATTACAGTCTGGAGAACAATATGGTGCTCCAGCGCTACTGGCAGCCCGAGTTCCAGCACAACGGCTTTATCCGCAGTGAAAAGGTGCGGGAGTATTCCGATAAGCTGATCGCCCAGTATGACGTGCGCAGCGGCCAGGGCAGCGCCACCATCGTGCGCAGCATGTCCGGCGGCAACCAGCAGAAGGCGATCATTGCCCGTGAGATCGACAAAGACCCCAAGCTGCTGGTGGCAGTGCAGCCCACCCGCGGCCTGGATGTCGGTGCCATTGAGTATATCCACAAGCAGATCGTGGATGAGCGCGACAGGGGCAAGGCCGTGCTGCTGGTCAGTCTGGAGCTGGACGAGGTGATGAACCTCTCTGACCGGATCCTTGTGATGTACGAGGGTGAGATCGTGGGTGAGTTTGACCCCAAGACCACCACAGTCCAGGAGCTGGGCCTGTACATGGCCGGTGCCCGCAAGCAGGGAAAGGAGTAAGCAGAAATGAAAAACAAAAAACTTTCCCACAACGGGCTGCAGGGTTCTGTCACCAGCGTGATGGCTGCTCTGCTGTGTATCCTGATCGGTCTGGCTGTGGGCTTCCTCGTGCTGCTGGCCATCAACCCGGCCCACGCATGGGCAGACGGTTTTGTCCGCATCCTCAAGGGCGGCTTCCATGATGCCCCCTATGGTGTCGGCAAGGAGCTGGCCAACGCCGCGCCCCTGATCATGACCGGCCTTTCCGTGGGCTTCGCCTTCAAGACCGGCCTGTTCAACATCGGTGCAGCCGGTCAGTACACGCTGGGCGCTTACGGTGCCCTCTACTGCGCCATCATGCTCAAGCTGCCCTGGTTCGTCTGCCTGCTGGCTGCGGCCATTCTGGGCGGTCTGTGGGGGGCCATCCCCGGTTTCTTCAAGGCCTACTTCAACATCAACGAGGTCATTACCTCCATCATGTTCAACTGGATCGGCCTGTACCTTGTCAATGAGCTGGTCTACCAGAACGGCACCGGCCCCATGTATGATGTGCGCAACACCCGCACCCTGAACCTGGGCAAGAACGCGGATCTCGCCCAGTCTGTCATCCCGGACTTCGGCCTGAACAAGCTGTTCCAGACCAACAGCACCACCATTGCCATCTTCCTGGCCGCTGTGGTGGCCATCCTGATCTGGGTGGTGCTGAACAAGACCACCTTTGGCTATGAGCTGAAGGCGGTCGGCCTGAACAAGAGTGCTGCCCGCTACGCCGGTATCAACGAAAAGAAGAACATCATCCTCTCCATGGCCATTGCCGGTGCGCTGGCAGGCTTTGGCGCGGGCCTGTTCTACCTGTCCAACGTGGGCCAGTGGAACCCCCTGAACTCCACCAGCCTGCCCGCCATGGGCTTCAACGGCATCTCCGTTGCCCTGCTGGCAAGCTCTAACCCCATTGGCACCATCTTCTCGGCCCTGTTCATCTCCCACATCTCGGTGGGCGGCACCTTCCTTTCCACCAAGTATTACCCCACGGAGATCGCCGACCTGATCAGCGGCATCATCATCTACCTGTGTGCATTCTCCATGCTGTTCCGCGGCAAGATCCAGAAGCTGCTGTTCAAGAATGCGGACAAGACCAATGTGAACGCAGAGCCTGCCCCGGCGGAAAAGGCCAACGCGAAGAAGGAGGGCAAGTAAGATGCTGCTTTTGATCAAATATACCCTGCTGTATGGCATCGTCCTGATGCTGGTGGCACTGGGCGGTATGTTCAGTGAGCACTCCGGCATCATCAACATCGCGCTGGAAGGCATCATGGTCATCGGCGGTGTGGCGGGTGTTCTGACCCTGACCATGCTTCCGGCCGACATGTCGCCGTTCCTGGTGGTGCTGATCTCGGTCCTGGTGGCTGCGCTGGCCGGTATCGTGTACAGCCTGCTTCTGGCCTTTGCTTCCATCAACCTGAAAGCGGACCAGACCATCGGCGGCACGGCCCTGAACCTGCTGGCCACCGCCATTGCCGTGGTCATTGCCAAGTATTTCAGCGACAGCGGCAGCGCCAAGCTGAACTATTCCAACAAGCCGTTCCTGTTCAGCATCGGCGGCCTGGAGCTGAGCATCTTTGTGCCGCTGGGCATTGTGCTGCTCGTCATCAGCTATGTGGTGCTGTACAAGACCCGCTTCGGTCTGCGCCTGCGCGCCTGCGGCGAACATCCTCAGGCAGCCGATTCTGTGGGCATCAACGTCTACAAGATGCGCTACGCGGGTGTGCTGCTTTCCGGTGCGCTGGGCGCTATCGGCGGTCTGGCCTATATCGTGCCCCCGGTGCAGACCTGGAACTTTGAGGTCGGCGTGGCTGGCGCGGGCTTCCTTGCACTGGCTGTTATGATCTTTGGCCAGTGGAAGCCCTTCAACATCTGTGCCGCCGCCATGTTCTTTGCCGTGTTCAAGAGCCTGGCAAACATTGCGGACTCCACCTTCCTGGCGCAGCTCCACTGGTCCAGCAACATCTATAACATGATGCCGTTCATCGCATCCATGATCATTCTGGCCTTTACCTCCAAAAACAGCATGGCCCCCAAGGCTGAGGGTATCCCTTACGACAAGGGTTCCCGCTGAGCGAGGTTTGTTCCAAGGGCGCAGCTGCTTTTCCGGGCAGCTGCGCCCTTGGTGTTCAAAACCCGACAAAGGAGACGGAATGTGGATTGCCTTTGTCAAAAAGTCTGTTATAATGGAATTTATTGAAAGTCATACTGTCAGACAGGAGAATTGCGATGCGTATTTATGATCTGATCGCGAAAAAGCGCGATGGCGGTACCCACACCCGGGAAGAGCTGGAAGCCATTGTCAACGGCTTTGTCAGTGGGGAAGTGGCCGATTACCAGATGGCCGCCTGGATGATGGCGGTCTACCTGCGCGGCATGACCAACGAAGAAACAGCCGAGCTGACGGACGTGATGGCCCACAGCGGCGTGATGGTCGATCTTTCCCCCATCCCCGGCATCAAGGTGGATAAGCACTCCACCGGCGGCGTGGGCGATAAGACCACCCTTGTAATCGCCCCTGTGGTGGCGGCCTGCGGTGTAAAGATCGCCAAGATGAGCGGCCGCGGTCTGGGCCATACCGGCGGCACCATTGATAAAATGGAGAGCGTGCCCGGCACCAGAACTGCCCTTTCGCAGGAGGAGTTCTTTGCCCAGGTGAACAAGATCGGGCTGTCGGTCATTGGCCAGAGCGAGGGCATTGCCGTGGCGGATAAGAAGATGTACGCCCTGCGGGATGTGACCGCCACGGTCAGCTGCATCCCTCTCATCGCCTCTTCCATCATGTCCAAGAAGCTGGCCTCCGGCTCCGATGCCATCCTGCTGGATGTGACCACCGGCACCGGTGCCTTTATGAAGACCGTGGACCAGAGCATTGAGCTGGCTGAGCTGATGGTCGCCATCGGCACCCACCATGGCCGCCGGGTGGCCGCCATGATCACCGATATGGACACCCCGCTGGGCCGCAACATCGGCAACAGCCTTGAGGTCATGGAGAGCATGGACGTGCTCAAGGGCAAGGGCCCTGCCGACCTGACCGAGGTCTGCCTGCAGCTGGCCGCCAATATGCTGGTGCTGGCAGGCAAGGGTACCCCGGCGGAGTGCCGTGCCATGGCACAGGCTGTGATCGCGGACGGCTCTGCCTTTGCCAAGTGCAAGGAGATGTTTGCGGCCCAGGGCGGCGACACCCGTGTGCTGGACGATTACAGCCTGTTTGAACAGCCTGCAGCCAGCTTTGAGCTGCTGGCCGAGCAGGATGGCTACATCGTGGCCAACGATGCCGAGAAGATCGGCTCTGCCAGTGTGCTGTTGGGCGCTGGCCGCCAGAAGAAGGGAGACCCGCTGGACTTTGCGGCCGGCATCACCCTGCACAAAAAGCGCGGCGACTATGTGCACAAGGGCGAAAGCCTGGCCACCTTCTATGGTGCGGCAGATAAGTTTGAAGCCGCTGCTGCGGAGTACCGCAGCGGTCTGGTCTATGGTGCGGAAAAGCCCGAGGAGGCCCCGCTGGTCTACGCCCTGGTCACCAAGGACGGCGTGGAGCGCTACTGAGAAAGCATCCTTCCCGCAAGGCGGGAGGGACGGAAAGGACATTTTCTATGAAGATCATTCTGGTGGGCTGCGGCAAGGTCGGCACAGCGCTGGCACGACAGCTCAGCGAGGAAGGCCACAATGTCACGATCATCGATACCAACAAGGCCCGTGTGGAGCATATCAGCGAATCCTATGACGTGATGGGCATTACCGGCAACGGCTCCTCCATCACAACGCTGTCCGAGGCGGGAATCGAGGAGGCGGACGTGTTCATTGCAGTTACCGGCTCGGACGAGCTGAACCTGCTCTGCTGCATGTTTGCCAAAAAGGCGGGCCACTGCCACGCCATTGCCCGTGTGCGCAACCCCTCCTACAGCCATGAGCTGGACTTCATCAAAAAGCAGATCGGCATTTCGGCCATCATCAACCCGGAGATGGCGGCGGCGCGGGAGATCTCCCACCTGCTGCGCTTCCCCGGTGCCAGCAAGATCGATACCTTTGCGGAAGGCCGGGTGCGGCTGATCAAGTTCACCCTGACCGAGGCACAGGCACTGGACGGCGTGGCTATCCGGGAGATCCCCACCCGGCTCAAGAGCGATATCCTGGTCTGTGCCGTGGAGCGCAACGGCGGGGTCATCATCCCCAACGGTAATTTTGTGCTCCAGACCGGCGATCAGGTCACCTTTCTTGCAACGCAGGAAAAGGCCCACGAGTTCTTCCAGCGCATCCATCTGGCCGTGCGTCCGGTGCGCAATGCCCTCATCGTGGGCGGCGGTGCCATTGCCTTCTACCTGAGCCAGGAGCTGCTGGAAAACCATGTCCGGGTGCGGATCGTGGAGCGGGACCCTGCCCGCTGCGATGTGCTGGCCCAGGCCCTGCCCGAGGCACAGATCCTGTGTGAGGACGGCTCCAACCGCGAGTTCCTGCTCTCCGAGGGCCTGACCTCCACCGAGGCCTTTGTGGCCCTGACCAACATCGACGAGGAAAATGTCCTGCTGACCCTGTTTGCCAAGAAGCATTCCAACGGCAAGCTGGTCACCAAGATCAACCGCCTGGAATTTGATGATATCCTGGCCGGGCTTGATCTGGGCAGCATCGTCTACCCCAAGTACATGACCTGCGATTACATCGTGCAGTATGTGCGCGCTTTGCAGAACGAGGCAGGCAGCAACATCAAGACCCTGTACCGCATTCTGGACGACCGTGTGGAGGCGCTGGAATTTACGGTCCATGAGAAGAGCCGCGCCACCGGTGTGCCCCTGAGCCAGCTCCACCTGAAAAAGAACCTGCTGCTCTGCTGCATCACCCGCGGCAACGAGATCAAGATCCCGCGCGGCGGCGATGAGATCCAGGTGGGCGACAACGTTATCGTGGTCACGCTGGAGCACGGCCTGCATGACCTGCGGGACATCGTGGAAGATTAACGGAGGCGCGGCATGAATTATGCGATCGTTCTGCGGCTGCTGAGCTACATCCTCTATTGCGAAGCCGCGCTGCTCCTGCTGCCCGCCATGGCCAGCCTGATCTACGGTGAGTGGATGGTGCTGGGCGTGTTCCTGCTCACGGCAGCGCTTTCTGCGGTGGCGGGCGCTCTGCTCCACCGCATCAAGCCCAAGAGCCAGATCTTCTATATGCGGGAGGGCTTTGCCACCACGGCGCTCTGCTGGCTGCTCATCAGTGTGGTGGGCGCGGTGCCCTTTGTGCTCACGGGCAGCATTCCCAACCCGGTGGATGCCATGTTTGAGACCGTTTCCGGCTTCACCACCACCGGTGCCAGCATCCTGCCCGCCGTGGAGGACCTGCCCAGGGGCATCCTGTTCTGGCGCAGCTTCACCCACTGGATCGGCGGCATGGGCGTTCTGGTGTTCCTGCTCTCCCTGCTGCCCCTGACCGGCGGCTCCCATGTCAACCTGATGAAAGCCGAAAGCCCCGGCCCGCAGGTGGATAAGCTGGTGCCCAAGGTGCAGTCCACGGCAAAGATCCTCTATGGCATTTATTTTGGCCTGACTGTCATCGAGTTCGTGTTCCTGTTGTTTGGCGGGATGCCGGTGTTTGAAGCTCTGCTGACCTCCTTTGGTACAGCGGGCACCGGCGGCTTCGGCTTCCGCAATGACAGTTTTGCCAGCATGTCGCCCTATGTCCAGTGGGTCGTGACCATCTTTATGATCCTGTTTGGCGTGAACTTCAACGCCTATTTCCTGCTGCTGATGCGCCGCTTCCGCCGCGCTGCCGCTAGCGAGGAGGTGCGCGCCTACTTTGTGATCATCGGTGTGGCTGTGGTCATCATCACGGCCAACATTTACAGCATGTACAACGGCTTGGGCGAGGCCCTGCGCCACGCCGCCTTCCAGGTGGGTTCCATCATTACCACCACAGGATTTTCCAGCTGTGATTTTGACCTGTGGCCCACCCTCTCCAAGGAGATCCTTGTCATGCTGATGTTTGTGGGTGCCTGCGCAGGCAGCACCGGCGGCGGCATGAAGGTCAGCCGCCTCCTGCTGATGGGCAAGACTGTGGGCAAGGAGCTCAAGCAGGCCCTTCACCCGCAGGTGGTGGCCCCTGTCCGGATGGACGGCAAGGTGGTCAACCATGAGACCATCCGTGCCACCAATGTCTATGTGGCCGCCTACATCTTCATCTTTGCGGCATCCTTCTTCCTCATCAGTCTGGATGGCTTTGACATGGTGACCAACTTCACCGCCATTGCCGCCACGTTGAACAACATCGGCCCGGGCCTTGCCCAGGTGGGCCCCATGATGAACTTTGGCAGCTACTCCAACCCCGCCAAGCTGGTTATGATCTTTGACATGCTGGCGGGCCGTCTGGAGATCTTCCCCATGCTGGTGTTCTTTATGCCGGACACCTGGCGGCGGTTCTGAGCAAAATAACAAAGCGGATGCGCTCCCACCGGAACGCATCCGCTTTTTGCTGTATCAGGATTCCTGCGGCTTTTTCCTCAAGAGCGCCACGCCGCTCAGCACGATGACCCCGCCCAGCAGGGCAAGGCCCGCACCAGCCTGCCCGAAGGCATCGCCGACAGCACCCACCAGAGGACTTGCGGGAATCATCAGCAGGCTGTATGCCATGCCGTCCACGCTGATGAGGGTGGCCCGCTGGTCACTGGGGATGGCATCGTTCAGCTTCTGGCTCTCGTGGAGCAGATAGACCTCCAACACACCCTGCACCAGCATCATGCCCAGGATGCCGCCCCAGGCAGGCGCAGCACCCACCAGCAGAGTGCCCACACCGCAGAGCAGGGCACAGGCTGTGTAGAGCCGCCGCATGGAACGGCATCTCACCCTGCGGCCGATCTCAGTGCCCGCAACGCAGGCCAGACCGCCCAGCAGCAGGGGAAGGAAGAGCAGCTCTGTGGGCCAGCCCAGCTCAACGAGCCGCTGCTGCAAAAACATCTTGGTCAGGTAACTGGGCACGCTGATGAGGGCGCTGGATGCGATAAGCTTCACCGCCATTGGGCAGGTGCGCAGGACATGCAGGCTGTCCTGCACCAGCTGGCGGAACTGTTCGGGCAGAGCGTGCAGCGGGTGCTTTTCCCGGCTGGCCTGCGACTCAGTGACGATGGGCTCCGCAAGTAGCATATTGGCAAGGGCAGAAGCACCCTCAAAGGCGGCGTTCAGCAGATAAAAGCCCGCGTAGCCGAGAAACCGGTTCAGGATGCTGGCCATGGAGCCTATGGCGTTGGCCAGCATGGAGATCTGGGAGCCGTTGGCAGAGACCTGAATGTATTCCTCTTCGCAGCCCTCCTGTTTCAGGCTGTCGTAGAGCAGCGCCGTGGAGGTGCCGGAAAACATGGTCATAGCCAGCGCGTTCAGCCCCATGGCAAGGCAGATGGTGAATAGGTCTGACGCAAAGGCCATCAGCAGGCTTTGCAGGACCATGCACACGCCGCCGGACACGAGGGTCTTTTTCCGGCCCAGCAGGTCTGCCGCCATGCCGCTGGGCACTTCACACAGCAGGCTGACAACATGGAACACGCTCTCGGCCAGGCCGATCTCCCACAGGGAGAAGCCCCGGGCCGCCAG
This sequence comes from Faecalibacterium sp. Marseille-Q4164, assembly GCF_017377545.1. NCBI lineage: Bacteria > Bacillati > Bacillota > Clostridia > Eubacteriales > Oscillospiraceae > Faecalibacterium > Faecalibacterium sp. Marseille-Q4164. The sequence goes on from NZ_JAFREJ010000002.1 coordinate 229,440, forward strand.
CAGGGCCACCCATACCGCATCCGTGATGCGCAGGCCGGAGAAGAGATCGGCAGTGTAAATGCAGGCAAGCTGCTTTTTCAGGTTGAGTTTACGTTTATGATTCATGGGGAACACCCTTTCTATTTGTCGTTGTGAAATTTCAAAATAGAAAGTGTACCCTTGCAGACGGAAGTTTGCTGTGACGAAACCCCTCCGTCAATGCTGACGCATTGCCACCTCCCCTAATAGTGGAGGCCTTGGCAATCCGTGCAGAATTTCCGGTTTCGCCAGAGGCTCCCCTACTAGGGGAGCTGACGAGCGAAGCGAGTCTGAGGGGTTCAGGCAAAACAAAAGCGCCCCACAGCAAAGCTGCGCGGCGCTGAAAATCATGCTCCACGTCTTGCTGAAAGGTTTCCTCGATTTAGCTCCCCTACGAGAGGAGCTGGCTGCGCCAAAGCGCAGACTGAGAGGTTTTGTTTCCAATAAAAGGGTACACTTCGAGCCGGAACGTATTAAATCTGACCTTTTTTGAAAAAGATGCAGCCATTCCAACCCATCTGGGTGTACCCTCCTTTCAGTAAAACGTTACGCTTATAATACCATACTTTCGGCCAAAACACAAGCAAAACCGTAAAATTCAGGGAAAAAGTGCCGCCCCGGCTTGCAAACAGGCCCAAAGTGTGATAAGATGATATCTGGTTATGAAACCTGAATATCTTGAAAACGCAGCGACGGAGAGAGTACGCATGCAGTTCCACAGCAAAGAGAGAAGCTTCACCGGCTGAAAGGGCTTCCGCGTGGGTGTGTGCCGAAGTTCGCTCCTGAGCGGCCTGCCCGAACGGCTTCTATTAGGGCAGGACGGCGCGCCCCGTTACGGCGTTTGAGAGCCGCCCTTCTTTGTGCAGGGCGGAAACCGGGTGGTACCGCGGAGCATTGGATTTGCAAAGGCTTCGTCCCTTTTGTCCGGCCAGAAATGGCCCGGCAGGGGACGGGGCCTTTTTTGCTGCCCCGCTTTGAAAACACGAACTGAGAAGGAGAGAATTTCCATGCAAGCAATGATCGACGAGCTGGCCAAACAGGCCGCAGAGAGCCTCGGTCAGGTCTCTTCCAAGGAGACGCTGGCCTCGTTCTGGCAGGAATATCTGAGCAAAAACGGCAAGATCCCCGCGCTGATGAAGAATCTGCGCTCTGTCGCGCCCGAAGAGCGCCCCGCCATGGGCAAGATCATCAACGAACTCAAGCAGAAGGTGCAGGCAGACTACGATGCCGCCGCCGCCAAGGTGAAGGAGGCCGAGCTGGCCGCCCGCAACGCCGCTGAGACCGTGGACATCACCCTGCCCGCCAAGACCCGCACGGTGGGTGGTCTGCACCCCCTGACGCTGGTCACCAACCAGATCATCGACGTGTTCTCCGGCATGGGTTTTGCCGTGGCTGACGCACCTGAGATCGAGGATGACGACCACAACTTCACCCGCCTGAACGTGCCCAAGGATCACCCCGCCCGTGACATGCAGGATACCTTCTACCTGTCCGACGAGTTCCTGCTCCGCACCCAGACCTCCGGCGGCCAGATCCGCACCATGGACAGCCAGAAGCCGCCCATCAAGGTGCTGATCCCCGGCCGTGTGTTCCGTTCCGATTCCGATGCCACCCACAGCCCCATGTTCCACCAGATGGAAGGCCTGGTTGTGGATAAGGGCATCACCCTGGGCGACCTGCAGGGCGCGCTGAATACCTTTGTGCAGAAGCTGTTCGGCAAGGACACCCGCACCCGCCTGCGTCCCTCTTACTTCCCCTTCACTGAGCCCAGTGTGGAGGTCGATGTCAGCTGCTTTGAGTGCGGCGGCAAGGGCTGCCCTCTGTGCAAGCACACCGGCTGGATCGAGGTTCTGGGCGGCGGTGTTGTCAACCGCAAGGTGCTGGAGAACTGCAACATTGACCCGGATGAGTATTCCGGTTTCGCCTTCGGCATTGGCATCGAGCGCATCGCCATGCTGAAGTACGGCATCAACAACATCGGCCTGATGTTCGAGAACAACCTGCAGTTCCTCAAGCAGTTCCATGAATAAGAGGGGAGAGAACAGACAATGAAAGTACCTTTCAGTTGGTTAAAAGAACTCGTTGATATCGACGTTACCGCTCAGGAGCTGGAGGAGAAGCTGTTCTCCTGCGGCTTTGAGGTGGAAGAGCTGATCCCGCTGGATGCAGGCATCAGCAAGGTAGTCGTTGGCAAGATCGTGGAGATGGAAAAGCAGGAGGGCACCCACCTGACCAAGTGTGTGGTGGACTGCGGTGATTACGGCCACGATATCCGCATCAGCACCGGTGCCGCCAATATGAAGCTGGGCGACTGTGTGCCCGCCGCTCTGGATGGCTCCACCCTGCCCGGCGGCATCAAGATCAAGGCCCGCAAGATGCAGGGCGTGGAGTCCAACGGTATGCTCTGCTCCGGCGAGGAGCTGGGCCTGAACGATGACCTGTTCCCGGGCTCTGAGGTCTATGGCCTGCTCATCCTGCCTGAGGATTCCGTTCCCGGCACCGACATCGCACCCGTTGTCGGTCTGGATGACTATATCTTCGATATCTCCATCACCGCAAACCGCCCCGACTGTCAGTCCGTGCTGGGCATTGCCCGCGAGGTCGCTGCCATTCTGGGCAAGCCCCTGCACATGCCCGCCATGGATTACAAGGCTGTCTGCGAGCCGGATGCTCCCATCACCGTCCAGGTGGAGGCCCCTGACCTGTGCCCCCGCTATATGGCGCACTACGTCCGCAACATCCGCATGGGCGAATCTCCTCGCTGGATGAAGCGTCATCTGGCCCTGTGCGGCCTGCGCTCCATCAGCAACGTGGTGGATATCACCAACCACACCCTGCTGGAAATGGGCCAGCCCATGCACGCCTTTGACCTGAACAAGGTCGCCGGCCGCACCATTGATGTGCGCCGTGCCCACGTGGGCGAGAAGATCGTGACCCTCGATGAAAAGGAGTTCACCCTGAACCCCAACAATCTGGTCATCTGCGATGCCGAGAAGCCTGTGGCTCTGGCCGGCATCATGGGCGGTGCCAACTCCGGCATGGATGAGAACACCACCAGCCTGCTGTTCGAGTGCGCCACCTTCGCCCGTGACTGCGTCCGCAAGACCAGCCGTGCCCTGGGCCAGAACAGTGATTCCTCTGCCCGCTATGAAAAGGGTGTGGACCGCAATTCTCCCGAGCTGGGCCTGGCCCGTGCCCTGCACCTGATCCAGGAGCTGGACTGCGGCGATATCACCACCCTCGAGTATGACCTGACCGATGGCCGCCCGCTGGAGCGCAAGCACATCGTGACCACCCCTGCCAAGATCTGCGGCGTGCTGGGCATCACTGTGCCCGAGCAGACCATGATCGATATCCTGCAGCGCCTGGAGTTTACTGTGGATGTGCAGGCCGATGGCAGCTGGGATGTGTCTGCTCCTCTCTACCGTGAGGATGTGGAGAGCTTCCCCGATCTGGCGGAGGAGGTCATCCGTGAGTACGGCTATGACCACATCAACCCCACCTTCCTGAACACCGCCTCTGTCACCAACGGTGGCCTGAACTATGCGCAGAAGCAGCAGCTCAAGACCAAGCGCCTGCTGGCTGCACAGGGCTTCTATGAGGCCTCCACCCTGGCCTTCTACTCCAACGCGGAGCTGGATATGCTGCACATCCCCGCTGAGGATGCCGCCCGCAAGGCCATCCGCATCCTGAACCCCATCAGCGAGAACCTGTCCATCATGCGCACCCTGCTGACCCCGTCCATGCTGAACGTCATCGTGGACAACCTCAAGAAGGGCAATGCCGAGGGCCGCCTGTTCGAGATGGCTCCCGTCTATCTGGCCAAGGAGCTGCCCATCAGCGAGCATCCCCATGAACGTCAGACCCTTTGCATTGGTGCCTTTGGCCCCGAGGAAGACTTCTTCACCGTCAAGGGTGCAATGGAGGCGCTGGCCGCAGGCTTTGACCTGACCTTCACCTACGAGCGCGAGACCGCCCCGTGGCTCCATCCCGGCATCAGCGCCGCTGTCTACTGCAACGGCAAGCGTCTGGGCGTGTTCGGTAAGCTCTCCAATGAGATCAACGGCGAGCTGGAGATCGCAAAGGACCAGAAGGACAGCCAGAACATCTATCTGGGTGAGCTGGACTATGAGGCTCTGATGTCCTGTGTGGACGGTGAGCTGCGCTATAAGCCGCTGAGCCCCTACACTGCTGTCAAGCGTGACCTGGCCCTTGTCTGCGAGGAAAAGGTCACCTGCGGCGAGATCGAGGACACCATCAAGAAGGCAAGCTCCCTCATCACCGAGGTCAAGCTGTTCGATATCTACCGCGGCGCAAACCTGGGCGAGGGCAAGAAGAGCATGGCCTTCTCCCTGACCCTGTCTGACCCCAGCGCGGAGATCTCCGCTGAGCAGGTCGAGCGCACCGTCAAAAAGGTGCTGGGCAACCTGAAGTTCAAGCTGGGCATTGAGATCCGGTAAACGGTGATCTTTACACAGCACTATGAGTCTCCTCTGGGCGGCATCCTGCTGGCCGCTGATGACATCGGCCTGACCGGCCTCTGGTTCGAGGGGCAGAAGTACTTTGCCCGCACCCTGGATACGGTGCATCAGGAGCAGGAGACCGCCGTGCTCTCCGAGGCCAGACGCTGGCTGGATGTTTATTTCGGCGGGCAGGAGCCGGACTTTACCCCGCCGCTCCATCCCGCTGGCTCTGCCTTTCAGCAGGAGGTGTGGGCGCTGCTGCGCCGTATCCCCTGCGGCCAGACCACGACCTATGGTGCACTGGCAAGGCAGCTTGCCGCAGAGCGCGGCCTTTCCCGGATGTCTGCGCAGGCTGTGGGCGGGGCTGTCGGACACAATGTGATCTCTATCATCATTCCCTGCCACCGCGTTGTCGGAACAAACGGCAGCCTGACCGGATATGCAGGCGGCATCGATAAAAAAGCCGCGCTGCTGAGACTGGAAATGAAAATGACGCGGTAAGAAATACGGCAAACGAAAAAATCCGAACCTTTTTCCCAACGGAAAGAGGTTCGGATTTTTCTTGTGTGGTGGAGGCGATGGGAGTCGAACCCATGTCCGAAAAGAGTTCAGCGTAGGTGTCTCCGGGTGCAGGCGATCAACAACATTCCCTCCGCGTCACGCCGGTCGCCAGGCTAACGCATTGGTAGCTTCATGAGTTCCTGCCGGTCCGCAAAGCTTAGGTCCGTTCAGGTGCTGTGTCTAAAGGACGCCCCGGCCCCACACGACACAAGAGTGGGCGGAACGCGCAGCACTCAGGCTGCGAGCAACTGATAATTATTGTTGTCAGTTAATTTTTTGGAGGAGTTTAGAGCAGGTCCCCCACTGCTACCCGCTGCCCAGGCCTCGCTCCCCCCGTCGAAACCTTTACGCCCCCATAAAACACACCTTGCGGTGTGGGTAAGCTTTGAAGTTTCCGGGCAGGAATGCTGCCTGAAATCAATAGTAAACGCCGTTGGATTTAACGGCCCGGTCGATGGAGCGCTTGGCATCACGCTTGGCGGCATCTGCACGCTTATCGTAGAGCTTTTTGCCCTTGCACAGGCCCAACTCCATTTTGACGCGGCCATGCTTGAAGTAGAGCGAAAGCGGCACAAGAGTGTAGCCCTGCAGCTTGCACTGCTGGTGCAGCCGCCGGATCTCGTTCTTGTGGGCCAGCAGCCGCCGCACCCGCATGGGGTCCTGATTGAAGATGTTGCCGTGGTCGTAGGGGGTGATGTGCATTCCCTTGACCAGCAGCTCGCCGTCCTCAATATCGACCCAGCTGTCTTTCAGGTTCACGCCGCCGGCACGCAGGCTTTTGACCTCGGTGCCTTTCAGCTCAACGCCGGTCTCCAGCGCTTCCAGAACGAAATACTCGTGGCGCGCTTCCCGGTTTGTGGCAATCGTCTTGGTTGCCGGACGCTCTTTGGTCGGTGCCATTCCGCGCGCCTCCTTTCTCTCGCTTTGGTATCGTTACGTTAGTATATCATATTTTTGTGGATTTTCAAGGTCACTTTTTGAAGAAACTGTAAATCTTTCCCACAAAAAGCGCCTTACAGCTTTTTATAGCCCGCCGGTTCGTCCGCTGCACACCGCCGCTCCATCAGGTAGGTGTCCAGCCAGCGGCCGTGGCAGTCCCGGGCAATGCGCTCCCGGCGGCCCACCACGCGGAAGCCGCATTTCAGGTGCAGGCCCCGGGAGGGGGCGTTGTCCTGCAGCACCGTGGACTGCAGCGTCCAGTACCCGGCCTGTTCGGCCTCGCGGCAGAGCGCTGTGAGCAGGTGATAGCCCAGCCCCTTGCCCCGGAATTTCTCCCCGACATAGATGCTCACCTCGGCCACGCCGCGGTAGCACCAGCGGGGGTCTACCCGATGCAGGGCTGCCCAGCCGGCTACGACCCTATCGTCCAGCACCACCAGGCGGCATTCCCGGGTATGGGATGCGTCCCAGGCGGTGTAGGGCGGGCAGTTGGTCTGGAAGGTGGCGTGCTCGGTGGCAATGCCCTCCAGATATATTTTGGACACGGCAGTCCAATCCTCCGGCATCATGGGCCGGACTGTGATCTCACTCATATTCCTATCCTGACCGGAGCCGCAATGCTCCGGTTTCCCCTCATTGCGTGTGCAATATCTTTTTTCAGTATAGCAGAATCTGCCGCAAATCACAATGGAAACCTGTTCACCTCAGGCCGGGCAGAGTGTCCGGAATCTGAATACCCGGCCCCTCGGAAGCGTGGAGATCACAACGCATGGATTTTGCGGACAGATTTGTTTTGACAATACCGGCGGGTGTGATACAATAGAACAAAAACCAACCGGTGTCGCCTGTGCGGTCTCATATTATAGCCCTCTGTACGGGAAAATGCAATCAGGGCGGTGCCGGGGGAAAGGAACGGAACATGAAACAGGCAAAACGAATCGTCGCGATGGTGCTGTGTCTGCTGGCTCTGCTGGCCCTGCCCGCCGGTGCCGTAATGGAAAAGGGAGAGCCCAACATCACGGCCCAGACCACCATGAAGGAAGTGCGCAACAACCCGGGCATCAAGAACTCCGGCTTCTACACCTACTCGCAGGATAAGGACTGCCCGCCGGGTCAGGCCCTGTGGGAGATGACCACTGTGGAGGGCTACACCAACGAGTATGTGGCCGAAGGCTGTGCCAAGGGGCTGAATCTGGTCATTGAGAACTACAACAATGGCGTTCAGGTCACCCACTCGTTCTACACGGATGCGGAAAAGGCGGCGGACCGCACCAAAAATAACACCGGCCTGTTCTATTTTCCGGCCAAGGCTGAAAATGCCAAGTTTGCGCTGATCCTGGCTGGCAGCGGTGCCAATGAGAGCGCCGAGCTGGAGGAAGGGGCCTGCACGGCCTGGCAGCTGCATGAGCTGGGCTATGCCGCCTTTATTCTGCGGTATCGCGTCTGGACGGATGCTTCCGATGACGCTCCGCTGGAGGACATCGGCCGGGCCATGCAGTACATTGAGGAACACACTGCGGAGTTTGGCATCCAGCCGGAGCAGTACGCCATCGTGGGATATTCCATGGGCGGCCACCTGACGGGCCTGTTCGGCACGGAATCGGTGGGGTATCAGCATTACAATGTGCCCAAGCCTGCCGCCCTGCTGCTGGGCTATCCCATCAACGATATGACCTACATCAAGCCCATCTACCATGTCATTCAGGATATCGGCGCGTACGGCCCCAAATACTATACCCGGAATCTTTCGGATGAGATCACGCCGGACTACCCCGCCACCTACCACTGGCACGGTGTGAACGACACGCTGCTGAAAGAGCTGGTCTACTGGCGGCAGGGACCGCAGCTGGAAGCTGCCCTGCAGGCCAATCACGTCAAGCATGTTTACCGGGTGTTCAACAATGCGCCTCACGTCTGCGGCATCGGCACCGGAACAGATGCCGAGAACTGGCTGGTGGAAGCCACTGCTTTCTGGGAAGAGCAGTGCGCCTGAGAGAAAGGATGAAACAGGATGAAAGATCTGAACGAAGCATTTGTGCATCTGAACGTCGGTCTGCCCGATGATGTGGAGCGGCTGAAGGCCGCGGGCTATTACAAAGAAGCAATGGCACGGATCGATGAATATCTGGCCGAGGACTGGACGGAGACCCAGAACAGCCCCCGCAGTCAGGGGTTGGAAATGCCGGAGTACGAGCAGCCCGCCAACCCTGTGCCCCACGGCGTGGACGCGCTGCGGGATGCCCTGCTGGTACAGAAGGAGATCATGCGCCGCCTGCCGCAGGAATACTGCTGGAACGAGGCACAGGCCGTGGCCCGGATGCAGGGCCTTGTGCGGGATTTCACGGTGGAGGAGTTCCGCCAGCTGGTGCATGAGGGCCGGGTGGACTGGCGGTTCGTGGAAGGGGAGAAGCACTACCTTGACCGCTTTGCCGAGACGCTGATCGCCACCCACGCCGACCTTGCCGCCCGTCAGCTCGACCCGCCCGCCCCGGCCGCGCTGGCCCGGGAGCGCCGCCGCATCCATGACCAGATGGAGCGGGAAGGGCAGGCCAGTGCCCGCATCACGCTGAAGACCAGCGTTGGAATGTCGGATGAGGCCTTTGCCGCCGCTCTGGCCAAGGCAAAGGCAGAGGGGCGGGAGAGCGTGCACGTCCGTGCCTGGCTGCCCATCCCGGCGGAATGCCTGGCCCAAAGCGAGATCGAGCTGCAGAGCTTTACCGAGCAGCCGGGCCGCATCGCCGATGCAAACGCTCCCCAGCGCACCGTCTGCTGGGAGGCTGACCTGACCGAAAACCGCCGCTTCGGGGTGCAGTACCGTTACAAGACAACGGCAGTCTATGCTGACCCGCTGGACTTTGTGCCTGCACCGGAACAGCCGACCTTTGATACCGAGGAGCAGGCTCCGCATATCGTGTTCACGCCCTACCTGCGGGCGCTGGCCGCACAGCTGACCGAAGGGATCACCGACCCGGCGGAAAAGGCAAGGCGCATCTATGATTACGTTACCCTGAACGTGCGGTATCACTATCAGCCCGCCTACTTTGTGCAGGACTGCCTGCCCGACCGCTGCGCACGGAACCGGCGCGGTGACTGCGGCATTATGGCCCTGACCTTCATCACCCTCTGCCGTCTGGTGGGTATTCCGGCCCGCTGGCAGAGCGGCCTGTCGGTGTCGCCCACCGGCGTGGGCTGCCACGACTGGGCTATGTTCTACATTGCCCCCAAGGGCTGGATGTATGCCGACTGCTCGTTTGGTGCCTCCATGGCACGGCAGGGCGAGGAAGAGCTGCGCCGCCACTACTTCGGCAGCCTGGACACCGGGCGCATGGTGGCAAACCGCGCCTTTGAGGCACCCTTTGACCCGCCGATGTACGGGTTTCGCTCCGACCCCTATGATAACCAGTCGGGCGAGTGCGAGGTGGACGGCGTGGGCCTTTATGGCGATGCGCTGGATACCCGGAAAGAATTGGTCGATTTCGAGGACTTATAATCAATGGAATTTTTAGCTGGATTGTACACCCTGCTGCTGGTCACCATCTGCCTGCTGCTGGCGGTGGTGCTCTGGAAACTGAACAAGCCCCGGAACGGGGGAGACTACGAGGAGCTCAAGCGCTGGATGCAGCAGCAGCTCGATGCACAGGCAAAAGACTTTGCGGCCAGACAGGCGGCAATGGCGGAGCAGAATTACACCGCCATCCGCAGCGTCAGTGAGACGCTGCAGACCTCAGTACAGAGCATGAGCACCACGCTGGCACAGGGCCAGAGCGGCCAGCAGCAGATCCTGACCCAGCGGCTCCAGAGTCTGGAGGCCGCCAACACCCAGAAGCTGGAAGAGCTGCGCAGGACCCTTGCGGAAAACATGACCGCGCTGCAGGCCGAGAACGCCAAAAAGCTGGATGAGATCCGCCACACTGTGGACGAGCAGCTGCAGGATGCCCTGCAGAAGCGGGTGACCGAGAGCTTCAAGGCTGTGAATGACCAGCTGGAACAGGTGTACAAGGGGCTGGGCGAGATGCAGAACCTTGCCGCCGATGTGGGCGGGCTGAAGCAGGTGCTCTCGGGCGTTAAGACCCGCGGCATTCTGGGAGAGATCCAGCTGGGGGCCATTCTGGAAGAGATCCTGGCCCCGGAGCAGTACGAGACCAATGTGGCCACCATCCCGGGCAGCACCCAGCGGGTGGAATATGCCATCAAGATGCCGGGCACGGACGGCGGCACGGTCTGGCTGCCCATCGACTCCAAATTCCCCGGCGACACCTACGCGCACTTGCAGGATGCCCAGGCTTCCGGCGATGCGCAGGCGGTGGAGAATGCCCGCCATGCGCTGGAACTGGTGCTGCGGAGCGAGGCAAAGGATATCCGGGAAAAGTATGTGGAACCGCCCTACACCACGACCTTTGGCATCCTCTTCCTGCCTTTTGAAGGATTGTACGCCGAGGTGGTGAACGCCGGTCTGCTGGAGGTGCTGCAGCGGGATTATCAGGTGAACATTGCAGGCCCCAGCACCATGGCGGCTCTGCTCAACAGCCTGCAGATGGGCTTCAAGACCCTTGCCATCCAGAAGCGCTCCGGCGAGGTCTGGCAGCTGCTGGGTGCCGTTAAGACGGAGTTCGACAAGTTCGGGCAGGGGCTCTCCAAGATGCAGCAGCGCCTGCGCCAGACCGATGAAGAGCTGGACAACCTCATTGGTGTCCGCAGCCGGGCCATCAGCCGCAAGCTCCGCAGTGTCCAGAGCCTGGATGATGCCAGCGCGGCAGCCCTGCTGGAGCTGGACAACGAGCCCGGCCGGCCGGTGGCAGCAAGACTGCCGGAGGAGCTTGAATAATCTTTAACAATGTGCTATACTAGGAACCGTTATTAGTATTATACTGCCGCTTTTCCGGCACAGCAATATGGATAGAGAGGATGTCTGCTATGAGCGTGAAAAAGATCAGCGAAGCCATTCTGGGCGTGGGTGTGGACGATACCACCATTGACCTGTTCGAGAGCCAGTACCCGGTGCCCACCGGCGTGAGCTACAATTCCTATGTCATTCTGGACGAAAAGACCGCCATTCTGGATACGGTGGACAACCGTGCCACGGAGTCCTGGCTTGCCAACCTGACCGAGGCACTGGCCGGACGCAAGCCGGATTACCTGGTGGTCAGCCACATGGAGCCAGACCACGGTGCCAACATCGCCAGACTGACCGCCCTCTACCCGGAAATGCAGGTGGTGGGCAACGCCAAGACCTTCCTGTATATGGATCAGTTCTTTGGGGCGGATGCCGTTGCCAAAGAGCGCCGCGTGGTGGTGAAGGACGGCGAGAGCCTGAGCCTGGGCACCCACACCCTGACCTTTGTGCTTGCCCCCATGGTGCATTGGCCTGAGGTCATGGTGAGCTATGAGAGCAGTGAAAAGGTGCTCTTCTCTGCAGACGGCTTTGGCCGGTTTGGCGCTGTGGCCAGGTTTGACGAAAACGCCGACTGGGCCAGCGAGGCCCGCCGCTACTACCTGAACATCGTGGGCAAGTACGGTCCGCAGGTGCAGGCTCTGCTGAAAAAGGCCGCCGCGCTGGATATTGCCACCATCTGCCCCCTGCACGGCCCCGTGCTGACCGGCGATCTGAGCAAGTACCTGAACTACTATGACCTGTGGTCCAGCTACAAGGCTGAGGAGCCGGAGAAGATCCTGGTGGCCAGCGCTTCCATCCACGGCCACACCAGAGCCGCCGCCCACACCATGGCCGAGAAGCTGCGCGCCAAGGGAGCTAAGGTGGTGGAGATGGATCTGACCCGCACAGATGTCTCCTATGCCGTCACTGAGGCCTTCCGCTGTGGCCGGATCGTGCTGGCCTGTGCCACCTACGATGGCTTCCTCTTCCCGCCGATGGAGAATCTGCTGGCACACCTCAAGACCAAGAACTTCCAGGGCCGCACCGTTGGCCTGATGGAGAACGGCACCTGGGCCCCCATGGCTGCAAAGCTGATGCGTGCCGAGCTGGACGGCATGAAGAACATCACCGTCTGTGATGCCGTTGTGACCATCCGCTCTGCCGCCAATGCTGCCGCTGAGGCACAGATGGATGTGCTGGCCGACGAGCTGATGGCAAAGTAACGAATCGACCCCATAAAAAAGAACGAACGCCTGCCGTGTGAGAAAAGCCCGGCAGGCGTTCGTTTTGTCTATGCGGGAGGTATAGCAGAGTAGCATCTTCGCACGGGGGGTAGGCGGCAAAGTCTTTTTTGTGTGGAGTTCGCCTTTCTTTGTCAGAACAAATCGTACTGCTTCATAGTTTCAGCTTTTCGGGAATCATGCTTCTCGTAGTAGCCGATCAGGGTACCGTCCTCGTCCCGCAGGGCAACCATGTAGACATCACGGACATGCTTTGGATTGTAGTAGGTATAGACGATGTTATGGCCTGCATCAGCGGCAAACCAGTCCACCACCTTCCCGATGACCTCCACCGAATGCGGGTTGTGGCAGTTCAGCAGGCTTTTGCCCAGCAGGGCGGCTCCGCCGTATTTGCCGTAATCCACCACAGCGGCAGGGTTCATATAGAGGATGGTGTGATCCAGGTCGCAGATGACCACGGCCTCGCGGTCCTGGTCGATGATGCTCTTGAAATAGGCGTTCAGGTCTGCCATGATGTTGCTCCTTCTTTATTCTTATCCAGCGCGTCGAACTGTTTGACGATCTGGGGGTCTTTCAGCTTGATGACCTTGCCGGTGAGGTAGTGCAGGGTGTTCTCCTCCGGGATATCCAGGAAGCTGATGCGGACGGCGCAGAGAGCCTGCGTCCGGGTGCCGGTGCGCTCGTTCATCTTGCGGTTGCCGTATTTGATATCTCCCAGCACCGGCTTGCCCAGGTAGGCCAGATGCGCGCGGATCTGGTGGGTGCGGCCCGTGATGAGGCCAATCTTGCACAGCGCAAAGGGCCCGGCGGTGCGCAGCACATCCACATCGGTGATGATCTGCTTGCGGCGCTCATCCTGAGATTGGTGGGCGTGGATGCTGACCTTGTTGTTCTTTTCGTCGTGCTCCCACCAGGCCGTGAACCGCCCGCTCTGGGGGATGCCCACGGTGATGGTGTAGTATTCCTTTTTGAGCAGGTCGGTGCGGATGATCTCGTTCATGTCCCGCAGGGCGGCGTAGCTCTTGGCCGCGATCACCAGCCCCTCGGTGCCGCGGTCCAGCCGGTTGCAGATACCGGGCTTGAAGCGGTTCTCGCCGGTGGGATCGTACTCGCCCTTCTGGGCCAGATACTGGGTGAATGCGTCCACAAGGTTGGCATCGCCGGTGCGGTCACTGTGGCAGAGCAGGTGGGTGGGCTTGTACAGCACGGCAATGTTCTCGTCCTCATAGATGACGGTCACCTTGGGCTGGTTCTGCTGCTTTTTGGGGGCAGGCTTGCGGGCTGCAGGCTTTGCGCCCTCGGGCGGGAAGAATTCATCGTTGATGTACAGCTCAATGAGGTCGCCCGCCTTGAGCCGATCCTCGGGGGCTCCCTTTTTGCCGTTGACCTTGACCCGTTTGTTGCGGAAGCTCTTGTACAGCAGGCTGGTGGGGAGATCGCGCGTCATGCTCTGGACAAAGCGGGAAAGCCGCACGCCCTCGTCGTTTGCGGTGGCAGTAAATTGTTTCATAAAATCGTTCCTTTTGTTGGAAATGGTTCTTTGGACAGAACCTCTCCGTCATTGCTGCGCAATGCCACCTCTCCTGACAGGAGAGGCAAGACACGCTTCTTGGCTCCCCTATCAGGGAAGCTGGCGCAAAGCGCCTGAGAGGTTTTCTCTATAATAAACCACCCTTTCTTTGAAGTCAACGCAGAATATTTCCTGTGCCCCCTTGTGTTTTGCTGAAAAAACGGTACTATTAAAGTAATAATGCAAAAGGAGAATGACCATGGCGAAGGAAAGCAGCCAGCATAAGGGGCACCGCCAGCGGATGCGCGCCCGGGTAGAGCAGTACGGACTGGAAAGTCTGGAACCCCACGAAGCGCTGGAATATGTCCTTTACATCACCAACACCCGCAAGGACACCAACGGCCTTGCCCATGTCCTCATGGACCGGTTCGGAGACTTTGCCGGGGTGCTGGATGCCTCCGAGGAGGATCTGCTGACAGTGGAGGGGGTAGGCCCCTCTACCGCCCGGATGCTGCATCTTTTGCCGCAGGTCGGCAGATACTATACCCAGTGTGCGGTCAACGGAAAAAAATGCATGAAGACCACCGACCAGCTGGTCGAATACCTGATGGCACAGTTTGCCGGGACTGTGCAGGAACGCGCCCTGCTGACTGCGCTGGATGGCCGCAGCCGCATCAAGGGGCTGTTCTGGCTGCGGGACGGCACCAGCGACCGGGTGAGTCTGGAGATCAAGGATGTGGTGGCGGCAGCCCTCAAGGGCGGTACCGACAGTGTGGTGCTCTGCCATAACCACCCCAACGGCGTGGCTCTGCCCTCGCGGGAGGATCTGATGGCCACTGAGAATATCGTCCGGGCGCTGGGGCTGGTCAAGGTGCATCTGCGGGATCACATCATCCTGACCGAGAGCGAATATTTCTCCATGCGGGAGGCCAACCGCCTGCCGTTCTACGATTTCCAGACTGGGGAGATGCTCAGGCCGTATTGATATTATAAAATAATTGTGTTATAATCAACATGAAAAGCACAACTATTTGTAGTTCTATCTGAGAACAGAAAGGAGAACCGAGACATGGCCGATGAACAGTTCCATCTCGTCTCCAACTATGCCCCCACGGGTGACCAGCCCCAGGCCATTGAGCAGCTGGTAGAGGGCGTTGAGCGGGGCGACCGCTGCCAGACCCTGCTGGGTGTGACCGGCAGCGGCAAGACCTTTACCATGGCCAACGTGATCGCCCGGTGCAACCGCCCCACGCTGGTGCTGGCCCATAATAAGACGCTGGCGGCCCAGCTCTGCACCGAGTTCCGCTCGTTCTTCCCGGACAATGCGGTGGAGTATTTTGTTTCCTACTACGATTACTACCAGCCCGAAGCCTACATCCCCAGTACCGATACCTACATTGAAAAGGACAGCGCCATCAACGATGAGATCGACCGCCTGCGCCATTCGGCCACGGCGGCGCTTTCGGAGCGGCGGGATGTCATCATTGTGGCATCGGTGTCCTGTATCTACTCTCTGGGCGACCCCATCGATTACCGCAGCATGGTCATCAGCCTGCGGCCCGGGATGCAGATGGAGCGGGATGACCTGTGCAAAAAGCTGGTCACCCTGCAATATGAGCGGAACGACATCAATTTTATCCGCAATAAGTTCCGCGTTCACGGCGACACGGTGGATATCTATCTGGCCTACATGAGCGACCTTGCCATCCGGGTGGAATTCTTTGGGGATGAGATCGACCGCATCACGGAGTTCAACCCCGTTACCGGCACCCGGCAGAACGTGGTGAAGCATGTGGCCATCTTCCCGGCCAGCCACTACATCGTCAGCGCCGATAAAAAGGCAGCGGCCATTGAAAAGATCCGCGCCGAGTGTGACGAGCAGGTGAAGAAGTTTACCGCCGAGGGCAAGCTCATCGAGGCCCAGCGCATCCAGCAGCGAACGAACTACGACATCGAGATGCTGACCGAGGTGGGGATCTGCAAGGGCATCGAGAACTACTCGGCGGTGCTGTCGGGCCGTGCGCCGGGCAGTATGCCCACCACCCTGCTGGATTATTTCCCGGAGGATTTTCTGCTTTTTGTGGATGAGAGCCATGTGACCCTGCCGCAGGTGCGTGCTATGTACGGCGGCGACTACGCCCGCAAAAAGACGCTGGTGGAATACGGCTTCCGTCTGCCGTCGGCCTTTGACAACCGTCCCCTCAAGTTTGAGGAGGTGGAAAGCAAACTGAACCAGATGGTGTTCGTCTCGGCCACGCCGGGCGAGTACGAGCGCCGGAACAGCACCCGGATCGCGCAGCAGGTCATCCGGCCCACCGGCCTGCTGGACCCGCTGATCTCGGTGCGGCCTGTGGAGGGGCAGGTGACTGACCTGCTGGGCGAGATCAACGCCCGCACGGCGAAGAACGAGCGTGTTCTTGTGACCACCCTGACCAAGAAGATGGCCGAGGACCTGACCGACTTCTTGACCGAGCAGGGCATCAAGGTCAAATATATGCACCACGAGGTAGATACCTTTGAACGGATGGAGATCATCAAAGATCTGCGCCTGGGCTCCATCGATGTGGTGGTGGGCATCAACCTCCTGCGTGAGGGCCTGGATCTGCCGGAGGTCAGCCTTGTGGCGATCCTGGATGCCGACAAGGAAGGCTTTCTGCGCAGTGAGACCAGCCTCATCCAGACCATTGGCCGCGCGGCCCGCAACGCCGAGGGTCTGGTCATCATGTACGCCGATGAGGTGACGGACAGCATGGAACGCGCCATCACCGAGACCGAGCGCCGCCGTGCCATCCAGATGGCCTACAATGAAGAACACGGCATCGTGCCTAAGACCATCGTCAAGGCCATTGCGGACAGCATTGAGATCAGCGATAAGGCGGAGAACGCAAAGCGGAATACCCGCCGCATGGGCAAACTGGAGCGGGAAGCTGCCATCGAGCGCCTGACCCGGGAGATGAAGGAGGCTGCCAAGCTGCTGGAATTTGAGCATGCGGCCTTCCTGCGTGACCAGATCGACCGCCTGCGCCGGGGCGAGAACCCCACTGTGGACTCGGATGCCGAGACCGAGCGCAGGCAGAACCATGCACAGACACAGAGAAGAGGGAGAAAGTACCTTGGCAAACGATAAGATCGTCATCAAAGGCGCACGGGAGCACAACCTGAAGAATATTGATCTGACCCTCCCGCGCGAAAAATTCATTGTTATGACCGGCCTGTCCGGTTCCGGCAAGTCGAGCCTTGCCTTCGATACCATTTATGCCGATGGCCAGCGCCGCTATGTGGAGAGCCTTTCCAGCTACGCCCGGATGTTTCTGGGCCGGATGGACAAGCCCGATGTGGATGAGATCACCGGCCTGTCGCCGGCCATTTCCATTGACCAGAAGACCACCAGCCACAACCCCCGCTCTACCGTGGGCACCGTGACCGAGATCTATGATTACCTGCGCCTGCTGTATGCCCGGGTGGGCGTGCCCCACTGCCCGGTGTGCGGCCGTGTCATCAGCCAGCAGACCGTGGATGAGATGGTGGATGCCGTGCTCAAGCTGGAGGACGGCACCAAATTCCAGGTGCTGGCTCCTGTGGTACGCCAGCGCAAGGGCACGCAGCAGAAGGAGCTGGATGCCGCCCGGCGGGGCGGCTACTCCCGTGTGAGGATCGACGGCAATCTGTATGACTTGGACGAAGAGATCACGCTGGAAAAGAACATCAAGCACACGGTGGAGATCGTGGTGGACCGCCTTGCCATGCGCAAGGGCATCCGGGGCCGTCTGGCGGATTCGCTGGAAACTGCGCTGGCTCTGACCGGAGGCATCGCCGAGATCGATGTCATCGGTGGGGAGTGCATGACCTTCAGCCAGAACTTTGCCTGCCCGGAGCACGGCATCTCCATCGGGGATCTGTCGCCCCGGCTCTTCTCCTTCAACAACCCCCAAGGTGCCTGTGAGAAGTGCACGGGCCTTGGTACGTTTATGCGGGTGGACGAGGAGCGCATCCTGCCCAATAAGAACCTGTCCATCCGGCAGGGGGCCATCAAGGCCAGCGGCTGGTACTACGCCGAGGGCTCTGTCAGCGAAATGTACTACCTTGGTCTGGGTAAAAAATACGGCTTTACGCTGGACACGCCCATCAAGGATATGAGCACTGAGGCGGTGAACGCCCTGCTCTACGGCACCAACGGCGAAAAGATCGAGATGCACCGAACCAACGAGTTCGGCAGCGGTGTCTACTATAATACGTTTGAGGGCATTGTGGAGAACCTGGAGCGCCGCTTCCGGGAGACCAACAGCGAGTGGATGAAGGAAGAGATCGGCAGCTTCATGTCCGGCGTGGAGTGTCCGGACTGCCACGGCAAGCGCCTGAAGCCGGTGGTGCTGGCAGTGACCGTTGGGGATAAGAACATCAGCGAGTTCTGTGAAATGTCCATCCGGGATGAGCTGAAATTCATTGCCGAAAATGAGCCGAACCTGACCGAGAAGCAGAGGCAGATCGGCGGTCAGATCATGAAGGAGATCCGGAACCGCCTGCAGTTTTTGCAGAGCGTGGGTCTGGATTACCTGACCCTGGCCCGTGCGGCTGGCACCCTGTCCGGCGGTGAAAGCCAGCGCATCCGCCTCACCACCCAGATCGGCAGTGCGCTGTCCGGCGTGCTTTATGTGCTGGACGAGCCCAGCATCGGCCTGCACCAGCGTGACAACGACAAGCTCATTGCGACCCTGAAGAACCTGCGGGACCTCGGCAATACCGTCATCGTGGTCGAGCACGACGAGGATACCATGCGCAGCGCGGACTATATCGTGGATGTGGGCCCCGGTGCGGGCGTTCACGGCGGCGAGATCGTGGCGGCGGGCTCCGTGAAGGATATCTGTAAGGCCAAGCGGAGCATCACCGGCGATTACCTTTCCGGCCGCAAGCGCATTGCTGTGCCCCAGACCCGCCGCACCGGCAATGGAAACTTCCTGACCGTGAAAGGTGCCCGGGAAAACAACCTGCGCAACATTGATGTCCGGTTCCCGCTGGGGGAGTTCGTCTGTGTGACCGGCATTTCCGGTTCCGGCAAGTCCAGCCTGATCAATGAGATCCTGTACAAGACGCTGGCCTGTGAGCTGAACGGTGCCCGCAGCCGTGCGGGCAAGTGCGACGGGGTGGAGGGTCTGGAGTTTGTGGATAAGGTCATTGGCATCGACCAGCAGCCCATCGGCCGCACGCCCCGCTCCAACCCGGCCACCTATACCGGCGTGTTCAACGATATCCGCGCCGTCTTTGCCGAGACCCAGGATGCAAAGATGCGCGGCTACGGTCCGGGCCGGTTCAGCTTCAACGTCAAGGGCGGCCGCTGTGAGGCTTGTGAGGGTAACGGCATTTTGCAGATCGAGATGCACTTCCTGCCGGATGTCTATGTCCCCTGCGAGGTGTGCAAGGGCGCGCGCTATAACCGCGAGACGCTGGAGGTAAAGTATAAGGAAAAGACCATCTCCGACGTGCTGAACATGACCGTGGAGGAGGCGGTGGTGTTCTTTGCCAACCAGCCCAAGATCGCCCGCAAATTGCAGACCCTGCTGGATGTGGGCCTTGGCTATGTGACCCTGGGTCAGAGCGCCACCACCCTGTCCGGCGGCGAAGCCCAGCGTGTCAAACTGGCCAATGAGCTAGCCCGACGCAGCACCGGCAAGACGGTGTATATCCTCGATGAGCCTACCACAGGCCTGCACATTGCGGACGTGCATCGCCTGATCGAGGTGCTGCAGAAGCTGGTGGATGCGGGCAACACGGTCATTGTCATCGAGCACAACCTGGATCTCATCAAGTGTGCGGACCACATCATTGACCTTGGCCCTGAAGGCGGCAGCGCCGGCGGCCTGGTGATTGCCGAGGGTACGCCCGAGCAGGTGGCCGAGGTGCCCGGCAGCTTTACCGGCCAGTACCTCAAGCCCCTGCTGGAAAAGGACAGACAGCTGCGGGCCGCGGAAGCGGAAACTGGTGCAAAAGCAAAAAAGTAAAGCGGCGCTCATACGACGAAAATCATACTTTTCTTGAAAAAATCAGAAAAAGATGCAGAAAAGTGTTGACAAAACCCGGAAAGATGCGTATAATGTCTTTTGTCGCCAATGCTTCGGTAGGGAGGCAGAGGACGATATCCGGGTGTAGCGCAGTTTTGGTAGCGCGCTTGAATGGGGTTCAAGAGGCCGTGAGTTCGATTCTCGCCACTCGGACCATAAATCCAACGATTTCACGTTAGAAATCGTTGGATTTTTTTGTTTATAGGCTGGCCTCATTTGGTTTCGACCACAATTTTGACCACAATGCCAAAGATTTTATCTGGTCTAATTTGACATAGCAACGCTGCTTATATAGAGTGAAGCACTACTTATAAATAGTGGTGTCAGGAATTGAGATTTTGTGATACCAAAAAAGACACCCTCGCTTTTGATAGGAATCTCATGCAGGGATGTCCTTATCTCAACGCGAAGGTGTCTTAATAACGAGGGTCAGATGCCACGGAACGTAAAGGTGAACTCCACAGGCTTGGTCACATCAGGAATATACTCCGGGTGGACATTGGCACCCCAGCTGTCATCGCCGCCAACGCCCATCTGCTCGCCGATGGCACGGATGACCGTGTAATGGACCGGGGGCAGCTCGTAAGGATGCTTGGCACTCTCCATTTCATGGGGAGTGTAGGGCAGCGCAGAGAAGAACATGGGCTTTGCGGCATCTGCGGTAAACAGCAGCCCGCGGCCCTTGCGGTCCACTACCTTTGCCCAGCGCACAGCGGTCTTTGCACCGCACTCCTGCGGCACAAGGTACTGTGCCATGTTGTCTGCGACCTTGTTCTGGTAAATGCCCAGCTTGGCACCATGCTGACGATCCCAGTAGGTCTCCGCAGGGCCGTTTCCGTACCACTCCACCGTGTCGTAGTCAGCGTCGATCTTGAACAGTACGCCGAACTCCGGCATTGCTGCAAGTCCTTCCACCGGGTCATAGTGCAGGGTGGTCTGGATGCGGCCATCACCGAACACACGGTACTGCAGGCTGCACTCTGCTGCGGGGCTGGTCTGGAGGTTATAGAGATAGGTCACGACCACGCTGTCGGCTTCCACCTCGCAGGTGGGGTTCTGGAGGATGGCGCCGCCATGAACAGACGGAATCTCCTTGCCGATGCCCTTGGTGGTAGCGTACAGGCTTGCCAGCTTCCACTGACCGCGAACGCCGCCCATGTTGTTGCCGCAGTCGTTGTCGGTGGGAGCGCGCCAGAAGTTGGGACGGGGAATCTCCTGAATCATCTCCTTGCCGGCATAGCGGTAGGAAGTCAAGCCGCCATTCAGATCGGAGAACAAAACATCGAAATTCTCACCCCGGACACCGATGTTGTGTGTACCGTGCGTAACGGTAAACGGCGTGACCTTCTTGCTGGGAATGGAACGAACCACAGCGATCACACCCTGTCCAAAGGCGACTTCATGACCCTTCTTTGCCCAGCTGGTGTCCTCCTTCAAACGGAAGCTGATGGTCACTGCATATTCACCGGGGAGCGCAGGAACCATAAACGGCAGCGGGAAGCTGGAACGCTCTTCGGGAGCAACATCAATATTGGTCAGTTCCTGTTGCTGATACAACTTTCCATCACGATGCAGCAGTGCAACGCAGTCGAAAGCATCCGTAGAGGTGAACAGGTTCTTATTCCAGACTTCAAAGCCAGAGTTGTCGATGGAAATGGCGATGTTCTGATAGCAGAACTTGACCTCCTGCATCTTGGGAGAAGGAGCACGGTCACCACCGTAGGCAATGCC
Organism: Faecalibacterium sp. Marseille-Q4164; assembly: GCF_017377545.1. Taxonomy (NCBI): domain Bacteria; kingdom Bacillati; phylum Bacillota; class Clostridia; order Eubacteriales; family Oscillospiraceae; genus Faecalibacterium; species Faecalibacterium sp. Marseille-Q4164. Next base: position 250,832 of record NZ_JAFREJ010000002.1, read on the forward strand.
GTTTCCGCTGAAATTATAGTCGGTAGGACGCTCACCGAAGTCGCCGCCGTAGGCTTGGAACCACTTACCGTAGCGGTCTTTTTTCCAGATGGACTGGTCGATGTAATCCCAGATGAAGCCGCCCTGATAGCCGCAGTCCTTCTGGTCGGCAAGTTCCGTGTACTTGTGCAAAGCACCGTTGGAGTTGCCCATAGCATGAGAATATTCGCACTCGATATAAGGCCGCTTATCGCCCTGTGCCAGATACTCTTTAATGTCCTTGACAGTGCTGTACATATGGCTCTCGATATCGGTGGTTTCGAGGAAGCGGGGATCATTGACCACACCTTCGTAATGCACCAGACGGGTGTCATCAAAGCGGCGGACCATCTCGGCCATCTGGAGCAGGGTCTCACCACCAAACGATTCGTTGCCCAGAGACCAGATCAGAACAGCAGGGTGATTTTTGTCACGCTGGTAAGTGGAATTCATGCGGTCAAACAAGACAGCTTTCCACTCCGGCTTATCATTGGGCAAAACGCCCTCGATGCCGCGAATGCCCGCCTGATGGATGTCCCATGTGCCATGGGATTCCAGATTGTTCTCTGCGATCAGATACAGACCATACTCGTCGCACAGGTCGTACAGTTCATCCTGATTCTGGTAATGGCTGGTGCGGATGGCATTGATGTTGTTCTGCTTCATGGTGATGATATCCCGAAGCAGCTCCTCATGGGTGTGTACGCCCACAGCACGACCCGTAATGGAGCTGAACTCATGACGGTTGGCACCCTTGAACACGATGCGCTTGCCGTTGAGCAGCATCCGATTGTTCTTCAACTCGAACTTGCGGAAACCGACTTCCTGCCCGGTCACCTCTACCAGATGGCCTGCATCGTCCAGCAGCTCGATTTCCAGTTCATACAGAGCCGGGTCCTCTGCACTCCACAGGTGGGGGTTCTCCACCGCATGGCTGAACAGAGCAGAGCCGCCGTTCAGTGCGATTTTTTCGGAGAACACTTCCAGTTCACTGCGGCGCAGGGTCAGACGGGCTGCGCCCTTACCCTCCACCTGCAATGCAACTTCCAGCGTGGAATGAGTAAAATCATCCCCGGAAAACAGCGTTTTGACGGATATATCTTCCAGATGCACGGTGGGGATGGCGTACAGCCACACGCTGCGGAAGATGCCGGAGAAGCGGAAGAAGTCCTGATCTTCGCACCAGCTGGAGGAGGTCCACTTGAACACCTGCACAGCAAGTTTGTTCACGCCCGGCTGGAGATAGGGAGTCAGATCGAATGCGTGTGCGGAGAAGCTGTCCTCGGTGTAACCCACATAAGACCCGTTCAGCCAAAGAGCCATGCCGCTTTCCACACCCTCGAACTCGATGTGGACGGGCTTGCCCTGCATGGATTCCGGCAGATCGAAGTATTTTACATAGCTTGCCACCGGATTGAACCGCTGCGGGATCTCGCCCGGCTGTACTTCTTCACGGCCATCCCACGGATACTGAATATTCGCGTACTGGGGAATGTCGTAGCCCTCCATCTGGATGTGTGCCGGAACATGAATGTCATCCCAGCCGCTGCAATCGTAATCTGTCTTTTCAAAGCCGGGGATGGCACTGGTGTAGTTCTTTGCGTAGGCGAATTTCCAGATACCGTCCAGCTTCAGCGCCAAAGAAGAGGAGCCTGTCCGATATTCTTCGCGGGAAGCGTAAGTACGGAAACTTGCATGAGCATTCAGCACGTTTTCCTTGAAAAAGGTGGGGTCTTTTACTTTTGCAAAATCAAATGCAGCCATAGTATTTCCTCATTTACCTTTTATAATTTTATAATATTTCTCCAGCCTCCCCGGAGGAATCCAGCGATTCCTCCGGGGAACAGCAGATGAAGGAGAAATGATAATGGCTTGTTATCAGACTGCTGCACGCAGTTTTTCATTTGCTTCTTCGACCTTCATACGAGAGAGAATGAAGGTGATGATGGCATCCAGAGCAAACGGAATCACCAGATACATGATCTTCAGCATATTGATGCAGGAATCCGGCTGAACGGTCAGAGCGCTGTCAAAATGGCTTGCTGCCAGCAGCCAGCCGGTGATGGCAGTACCCAGACCGCCGCCCAGCTTCACACCGAGAGAAGTGCAGGAGTACATCGTGCCATCCACGCGCTTATGCTTCGTCAGCCAAGTATATTCAGAGCAAGCAGCAATCGCAGCGTTCATATCGCCCTGCCAAGGACCCTGACCAAGAGCTGCGATTGCAGTAAAGAGCAGCATCAAGGTCACATTGCCGCTGCCCATGTAACCAGCTATAGCAACCAGTGCACGAGAAATCGTTGCCAGAGTATAGCTCATTACATTCAGCTGATACATTCCATTCCACCTTGCAACCAAGGTCGGGGTGAACACCAGGGCGATGATCAGAGGAATGTTGATTGCCCAAGAGAATACACCGAACAGATTCTGGTTGCCAAGGATGTAGGTTGCATAGTAGGTGCCCATGCTGATCATGGCACCGTAGATCTGCTGCAAAATGTAGGTGACGCAAATCATCATATAATATTTGTTACCAGCAAGCAGCTTTGCAGCCTGAACCAGATTGTACTTTTCGTCCTGCTCGATTTCCTTTTTGTCGGTGGTATCCACCAATTCGCCTTCCGGCAGTTCCTTCACGGAGAAAACGGAGAGGGTGTTGACAAGCAGACCGATGATGGCGTAGATGATTGCAACAGTGCGCCAACCGGCAGCACCACCGCCCAATGCCGTAACAGCACCCAGCGTGATGGACTGAATGAGCAGGCTGGTGGCAAAGGCGAACATGAAACGCCAAGAACCCATCTCGACCTGTTCGGCACTGTTCTTCGTGACGAGAGCAGTCAGTGCAGAGTAAGCAATGTTGTTGGCAGTGTAGAATACAGCGTTCAGCAGAGTATATGCGATCAGGAACCATGCGTACTGTGCAAACTGTCCCAGATTGGTCGGGATGGCGAAAATTGCCACCAGCGTAATGGCACAGCCAATGTAGCCGTACAGCATCCAAGGACGGGCTTTGCCCATCTTAGAATGCGTTTTGTCAATCAAGGAACCAAAGAAAATGTCCGTCACACCGTCCAGCAGTTTGGAAACTGCAATCAGAGTGCCGACAATACCGGGGTTCAGGCCAACGGTGTTGGTCAGATAGATCATGACGAAGGAGGACAGGAATGCATACACCACGTTGCCTGCAATATCGCCTGAACCATAGCCGACTTTATTATACCACTTTAGATAACGTTTTCCAGTCATTGTGCTTTCTCCCATCTTGCTTGTTTTGTGTGGGCGCGACCAATCTGCTGCGCACTTCAGACTGGAATTCTCATTACGCAAGTTGCCCAAATCTCTTGCGTTTCGTCTGAAAATATTATAGAATCTAATGGATCGAAAAGATATAGACAAGATGGAACAAAATATGCACAAAATCAAAGAGTTTGTAATTTTTTGATAGAACATTTCCCAAATCACTGTAAAATCTCTGAAGATGAGGAGGACGCAGGGATGTATTTCAACTCAGGATACTTGCACAACTCCCGTTTGGATTTCAAAGACTACTCAAAGCCGCTGGTCGTAGGCAGCTGCGGCACTTATCGCTTGAAAAAACGCCCTAAGCTGCCTACTTTTTGGGCAAAGGGTCGCAGAGACTATCAAATCCTCTATGTGGCATCTGGTAAAGCACACTTCTGGTTCGATGGTGTTGAGGAAGTGGTGACTTCTGGACACATGGTGCTTTATCAGCCGAAAGAAATCCAGAAGTATGTCTACTATGTAGAAGATCATCCAGAGGTGTTCTGGATTCACTTTACAGGATATGATGTCAAAAACATCCTGAACTATCACGGAATACCCTTGGACAAGCACGTTTTTTACAGCGGCACACTGCCGGATTACAAAATGCTGTTCCGAAAGATCATCCGGGAACTGCAACAATGTGAATATGGCTATGAAGACTATATTGCTTCTCTCTTCAACATCATTCTGTTTTTAGTAAGCAGGCAACAGCAGGAAAGCGAGAAAACAACTACAAGCATCCCCGAAGAAATCGAAGCCGCCGTTGCCTACTTTAACGAGAATTATAATACAAAGGTCAGTGTGGACGATTACGCAGAATCACTGCATATCAGTACGAACTGGTTTATCCGTAATTTTAAGCAGTACATGAAAATAAGCCCTGCACAATACATCCTGTCCCTTCGGATGGTAAATGCACAAAGCTTATTGGAGAACACCGAATACAATATTGGAGAAATTGCAGAGATCGTAGGGTATGATAACCCACTCTATTTTAGCCGGGTGTTCAAGAAAGAGTATGGTGTCAGTCCGGCACAGTACCGAAAGAATCTGGAAGAATCTACTGAAAAATGAGAAGGATTCCTTATAAATAAGAAGAGTAGAACCATGCCGATAAAAATGCGATCCACAGCCAACAAGTCTACGACCCAACGGATGATTCCATCATGGCAGAGCAGGAACTTTGCATGGAGCGGCTGTATGCTTATTGAAAAAATGGTATCTACCATTTTTTACTTTAGGGAGCAGTGTCAGTTCTTCTAGCCTCATACTGGATAATGCAATGCTCCTATGAAGAGCCTCATACAATCGGTTGGCTCAATGCAAATATGTCCTCCTTTGTGGAGTTCATCAACACGCTGTCATAAGCACGGAGTTCCCCTGCGAACCAAACATTCCGATATAAAAAGGACGCTGCCGCCTCTGGGTGAGAGGTTGCAGCGTCCTTTTGGTATCAGAGGGCGAATGGTCTGTCAGACTGAACGATTCCCAATGAATGCGATGCTTTTAGCTTGCGTCTTTCTGTTTGTCAAGAATGCGCCAGCCGTCCATCAGGTCTGAATTTTCCATAATAAAGGTGTGGGCGGTATCCTGTCCCCACGAGTTGTCGTATTTCTGCATCAGATAATCGCTCAACTCGGTTCGATTTTTGAACTTCAACAAGCGATACGGCTCCTGAAAAGCGACCTTTTCGACGAAATATACTGCATCCGATGTGGGAAGCATAACGCCGACATGACCGATCATAAGAGAATTGTCCGTTTCAGAGAACTGATCGTGCAGAATCACGGAGACAAGACGAATTTTATCATCTTCCGCGAAAGAGAGACCGCATTTCTTCCATTCCTGCTGAATCGTTTTCAAATGGGTAGGAATATCGGTCGTATTGGTGGTTTTAACCGGGGCGAACAGCGCATCAAACTTTTGCCGTTCATCGCCGCAAAGGGATTCCGGGTCAGAATCCAGCGTTTCATAGTCCATAAACAGGGTGTCCTCGGCTGAGTCAAGGTCTGCCTTGCCTGTGACAGTGATAAAATCACCGAACAGCCCACAAGCGGTAATCCGACAGTTCCAGCCGGGGAAGGTATCGTATTTTTCTGTCCATGCGTCCTGCATGGAGTAAGGATCGTATTTCAGATCCGAAGGCTTGGCATTTTCAAACCCTGTGGTGAGCCATGCCGGGTCCACAGCATTGTTGAACTTTTGCACATGATCAAAGAAGGTCTGTATCCGTAGGTCGGATACGCCGGCATCCTGCAAAAGCTTGGAAAGAAGAGCTTGTGTATCCGAATCTGCCAAATTGGAGTATTCAATTTGCTGAAGGACGGGCTGAGAAGTTTTTTGAGTGCAGCCTCCTGCCAGAAGCGCACCGCAAAAAAGTGCAGCGGTGCAGACAAGAAAAGTTCGACGTTTCAAAAATGGTCACCTCGTTGTGTTTTTTGGAAAGTTTCTTTGAGTGCCGGAGTCTCAACCATAAGCGAAGAGAGCAACGCCGTTGGTCTCGTAACGAATGGTATCACAGATAAACAAAGAAAATCAATGACTTCTGTCGCATTTGACCATATATATTGTTGCAGTATCCATATCCCATACGGCTAACGCCCATTTGGGGAAAGACAATGCGGCAGTTTTCTGAACGATTTTCTTCATGTCGGACACAACAGGAGTATGCCCAAGTTGGAATAAGAATTTTCCGTTTTTTCCGAATGGAAGGTTCAAATCGCTTTCCAGATAGACGGAGGATACCAACTTGCGAAGCGCGGCACGGCAATCCCATAGGTTTCCCCATGCTGCAGTGGGAGTTTGAAGAAACGCCTCGTCCACATTATAATAGGCCGTAATCTTGATGTGCGTGAGGCTTTCCTCTGTATAAGATTTGTAGCGCCAGGAAGATCCATATGGCATCTTTTCCAGACCGATTTCACAGAGATAATGCTGCTCTTCTGAGATGTGTTTCTTCTTTTTCATACATTCTTTCGCTTGTATAATGCCGGGCAGATGTTCTTCGGCGGGGCTTCTTCCAAGAAAAATCACTCGTGAAGATTGAAACGGGAGTTTTACGGTACGCAGTGCCAGCAAGCAGGCTTTTTCTTTGCCGGGATTTATGCTATACTTATTAAATCAAATCAATGGGCAGGAGGAACCAGCGTGGAGGATTACCGCACCATCCGGGGCACGGCCACCGGCGAATATGAGGAAAAGAAGAGCCGCTTTATTGCGCAGCTCTCCTTTGCGGACAGCGAGGAAAAGGCGGTGGCCTTTTTGGAGCAGGTGCGGGCAGCCAACCGCACGGCCCGGCACAATGTCTATGCCTACCGCCTGCGGGAGGGCAACCGGGAGCGCTACTCCGATGACGGTGAACCGGCCAAGACGGCGGGAACCCCGGCGCTGGAAGTGCTGCAGCACAGCGGATTGACTGACCTCATCGTGGTCGTTACCCGGTACTTTGGCGGCGTGCTGCTGGGCACCGGCGGCCTGGTGCGGGCCTATACCACCGCCACCGCCCGCGCGCTGGAAGCCGCCGAGGTGGTCACGGTGCGCAGTGTGGTGGAGCTGGAAGTGACGGTGGATTACTCACTCTATGAGCGGGCGGCGCTACTCATCCAGGCGGCGGGGGCAAAGCTTGCAGACCCTCAGTTCACCGACCGTGTCACCCTGCGCTGGCAGATGCCCGAGGGTACGGAGCCGCCCTTGCTGGAGCAGCTCCGGGAGCTGACCCGGGGCGCTGCACAGGTGAGCGTATCGCAGCCGTTCTACGCTCCATTCTGACCTGAAAGCTGACTGCCAGCCGTTATGACACAGGCTTCCCTGCGGGAAAGTCTGGCGAGCGGCAGCAGGATCGAGAAATTTTATTCGTTCCAAGACAAAAAATTTCCCCCTTCGACAGGGCGGGTGTGCTATACTTGCCGCAGACGCGGCATGGGGATCGGCTGCGCCGTGCGAGAGGAGGGGGAGAAAACAGAAAGTGAGGGTTCCTGATGGATGTACGACAGCGCACCGAAGAGATCGAGCGGCTGACCTTGGCCCCCTGGGCAACATTCAGCGATGCCAGCCGGGGCCGGGTGAGGCCCGAAGAGCAGGACCCTATCCGTCCGGTGTTCCAGCGGGACCGTGACCGGATCATCCACTGCAAGGCGTTCCGGCGGCTCAAGCAGAAAACCCAGGTATTTCTCTCGCCGGAGGGCGACCTCTACCGCACCCGGCTCACCCACACACTGGAGGTGGCGCAGATCGCCCGCACCATCGCCCGCGCCCTGCGTCTCAACGAGGATCTGACCGAGGCCATCAGCCTGGCCCATGACCTGGGGCACACGCCCTTTGGCCACGCAGGGGAGAGCGCACTGGACAAGCTCTGCCCGGAGGGGTTCCGGCATTATATGCAGAGCCTGCGGGTGGTGGACAAGCTGGAAAAGGACGGCAGGGGCCTGAACCTGACCTGGGAGGTGCGCAACGGCATCGTGACCCATACCAAGGGCACCTGGGCGGCTACCCCGGAGGGACGCATCGTCCGCATGGCGGATCAGATCGCTTTTGTGAACCACGATATCGAGGATGCCGTGCGTGCCGGTGTGCTGGACCCGGCCACCCTGCCCAGAGAATGCACCGCCGTGCTGGGCGAGACGAAGTCTCAGCGCATCACCACCATGATCAACAGCATCCTGCGCAGCAGCGAGGGGGATGTGCAGGTGGGCGCAGAGGAGAACGAAGCCTTCCTGGCCCTCAAGGATTTCATGTACCGCACCGTCTATGTGGATCGCAGCGCCAAAAAGGAAGAACAGAAGGTGGAAAAGGTGCTCACCGAGCTGTACGAGTATTACCTGACCCACATCGAACAGATGTCCAACTTCTACCTGCAGCTGGCCTATCAGGAAGGACGCGACCGCGCAGTGACGGACTATATCAGCGGCATGAGCGATGAATTTGCCATCCGTACCTTTGAGGATGTCTTTGTGCCCCGCAAGTGGCATGTGTTATAAAAGGAGCATCGGAATACCAAAATGATCCCACACGAATATATTGAGGAACTGACCCGCCGCACCGATATCGTGGATGTGGTGGGCAACTATGTCCAGCTCAAGCGGAAGGGGCGGCTGTATGGCGGCCTGTGCCCCTTCCACAGCGAAAAAACCCCCTCGTTCTACGTCTACCCGGATACCCAGAGCTTTTACTGCTTTGGCTGCGGTGTGGGCGGCGATGTCATCCACTTCGTCCGCCGCATCAACAGCATCGACTACACCGAGGCGGTCAAGATGCTGGCTGCCCGCGCGGGAATGCCGGAACCGCAGGAGGACGACAAGACGGGCCGCCTGCGCAGCCGCATCCTTTCCATGAACAAGGAAGCCGCGCGGTACTTCCACGCCTGCCTGAACTCCACGGTCGAGGAAGCCCGGCAGGCCCGGGCCTACTGGCGGCGGCGCGGTCTGGACGACAAGACCATCGTCCGGTTCGGGCTGGGCTATGCACCGGATGACGGGCAGGGGCTGTACCAGTATCTGCGCGATAAGGGGTACAACCAGCAGGAGCTGGATGCCAGCGGCCTGTTCAAGCGCAGCCAGTCAGGCCGGATCTACTGCCTGTTCTGGAAGCGGGTGATGACCCCCATCTTTGACCTGCGGGGCAACATCATAGCCTTTGGCGGGCGTGTGATGGATGATTCCAAACCCAAGTACGTCAACAGCCCCGAGACACTGGTCTACCACAAGTCGGATACCGTGTTCGCTCTGCAGATCGCCAAGAAGAGCGCTTCCCGGCGGTTCGTTCTCTGCGAGGGTTACATGGATGTTATTTCCATGCATCAGGCGGGGATCGACACGGCGGTCTGCGCCTGCGGCACGGCCCTGACTCCGGATCAGGTAAAGCTCATCAGCCAGTACGCGGAGGAAGTCATTCTGAGCTACGACTCGGATGAGGCTGGCCAGAAGGCCACCCTGCGCTCGCTGGAACTGTTCCGCAACAGCCCGGTCAAGGTGGGTGTGCTGCAGATCCCGGGTGCAAAAGATCCGGATGAGTACATCAAAAAGTATGGCTCCGAGCGGTTCAAGGCACTGCTGGACGGTGTGGGCAACGCGCTGGACTTCCGGCTGGGGCGGCTCAAGAACAAATACGACCTCAAGCAGGATGCCCAGCGGCTGGAATATGTCAAGGAAGCCGTGAATATGCTGGCGGAGCGCTCCAACCCCACCGAGCAGGAGGTCTACGCCGGGCGGCTGGCCGAGGAGACGAACATCTCCAAGAACGCCATAATGACCCAGCTTGCCGATGCAGTAAAGCGCTCCAACAGCAAACGCCGGTGGGCGCAGAATCAGGCACGGCTGCAGTCCGGTGAGATGCACCAGATCAGCGTGCCTTACAGTGCGGGCGGCTCTCAGGCGCTGGGGGTTGCCTCGGCAGAACAGCGGCTGCTGGCCGCCATGCTCCGGGAGCCCAGCTATATCCCGCAGGTGCGGGCCCAGCTCAGCCCGGAAAAGTTCGTTCTGCCCCAGCAGAAGGAGCTGTACGAAGCATTTCTGCAGTGCCAGGAGCAGGGGATCGAAATCAGCCTTTCCACTCTGCGCCCCTTTGTGAGCGAAGAGGCGCTGAATGAGTTGAGCCGCCTTGCGGCACAATACAGCGATGTGAACTGTACGCCGGACGATATCCGGCTCTATCTGGACCGCATTGCCCGGGGCACCCCCGTGGCAGGCAAGGCGGCCGAAATGTCCAATGATGATTTGATACGGTATCTCCAGTCGATGCGAGAAAAGAAGCAGGGCACAGACCCTGCGGACGACTGACCGTTCCTCTCCTCCGGCTGGAGCTGGAAGGAGAAAGAATCATGCGGAAATTGTCGCAGACGGAAGAACTGGTAAAGATCCTGGCAGGCCGGGCCCGCCGCCATACCCTGACACCCGAGCAGATCAGCCGGGCTATGGATGAGCAGGAATACGATGTATCCGGGCTGGATGCGCTGTATGCGGCGCTGGAAGCCCGGGGCATCCGTGTAACCGAAGAAGAAGCGGACATGCCCATGCTGGATGAAACACAGATCGGGGAACTGGAGCACGAGCTCTCAGCCGAGGGCGTAGCGCTGGATGACCCGGTGAAGGCATATCTGAAGGAGATCGGCCGGGTGCCGCTGCTGACAATGGAACAGGAGCTGGAGCTTGCCCGGGCCGCGCGGGCCGGGGATGCGGATGCCCGGCGGAAGCTGAGCGAAGCAAACCTGCGGCTGGTGGTCTCGGTGGCCAAGCGCTATGCCGGGCGGGGGCTGCCCTTCCTTGACCTCATTCAGGAAGGGAACCTCGGCCTGATGAAGGCGGCGGAGAAGTTTGAACCTGACCGGGGGTTCCGGTTCTCGACCTACGCGACATGGTGGATCCGGCAGTCCATCACCCGGGCCATTGCCGATCAGGGGCGGGTCATCCGTATCCCGGTGCATCTGGTGGAGAGCATCAACCGGGTAAAAAAGACAACAGGGGAGCTTCTGCGCAAAAACGGCAGGGAACCCACAGCCGAAGAGATCGCCGTCCGGCTGGACATGGAGCCCGACCGGGTGCGGGAGCTGCTGCAGCTGGCGCAGGACCCCATCAGCCTGGAAACACCGGTGGGCGAGGAAGAGGATGCCCACCTGGAGGATTTTATTCAGGATGAGGAAGCAGGCGTTCCGGTGGACGAGGCCGGGCGGGAACTGCTGCGGCGGGAGCTGGCAAACGTCCTCAAGAGCCTGACACCCCGGGAGGAACGGGTGCTGACCCTGCGCTTCGGGCTGGAGGACGGGCAGGCCCGCACCCTGGAAGAGCTGGGAAAGGAGTTCAACGTGACCCGGGAACGCATCCGGCAGATCGAGGCCAAGGCTCTGCGCAAGCTGCGCCATCCCAGCCGCGCAAAGCGCCTGCGGGATTATCTGGAAGAATGAGTATGTAAGGGCACCGCGGGCAGCTGCGGTGCTTTTTGCATGGGCAGGGGAGAGTGTGCATCAAGAGCCAAGGTGTACAAAATGCACAAGGGTGTTTTTGGCGAGAACGTGCAAAACTCAAAAATCAAGAGCCAAAATGCGCAAAGCTTACACGCGCCCGTGCGTACCATGAAATCGCGGGCTTGACAAAAATATTGGGCCAAAATGCGAAAAATGGCTTGACAGCAAGGCTTTTGAGGTGTATACTGCATTAGTATCACATAATGGCCTAGTGCGCCAAAAAGGGAGCTGTACTGGAAGCGGCTGGACGGTGTTGACCGAAAAGTTTGTGAAAAGCGACGAACTTCCTTGGAGGATACGGGTCGATTTATGTGTGTGTGCTCAAATCTGACCCGTATAACGCAATATCCGTAGAGTATAAAAGTAAGGAGTGGTTGATTTTATGATGAAAGTCAAGCCCGTAAAGCTCGGCAAAACCGAGCGCATGAGCTTCTCCCACATCGACGAAGTCATCAGTATGCCGAACCTGATCGAGGTCCAGAAGAACTCTTATCAGTGGTTCCTGGACGAGGGCCTGAAAGAGGTCTTCCACGACATCGGCACCATTGAGGACTACACCGGTAACCTGGCGCTGAGCTTCGTGGACTTCCGTCTGGATAAGGAACCCAAGTACAGCATCAAGGAGTGCAAGGAGCGCGACGTGACCTACGCTGCCCCCCTGCGCGTGACTGCCCGTCTGCTGAACAAGGAGACCGGCGAGGTCAAGGACCAGGAAATTTTCATGGGTGACTTCCCGCTGATGACCGATGCGGGCACCTTTGTGATCAACGGTGCCGAGCGTGCCATTGTCAGCCAGCTGGTCCGTTCTCCCGGCGTATTCTACGGAGATGCCAAAGATAAGGTGGGCAACGACCTGTACAGCGCAACCATGAACCCCAACCGCGGTGCATGGCTGGAGTACGAGACCGATGCCGCCAACGTGTTCTATGTCCGTATCGATAAGAACCGCAAGCTGCCCGTCACCGTGCTGTGCCGTGCGCTGGGCCTTTCCTCTGATGAGGAGATCCTGAACTTCTTCGGCGAGGATGAGCGCATCCTGGCCACTCTGGAGAAGGACACCACCAAGAACCAGGACGAGGGCCTGCTGGAGGTTTACCGCAAGCTGCGCCCCGGCGAGCCTCCCACGGTGGAGTCCGCTACCAACCAGATCAACATGCTGTTCTTCGATCCGCGCCGCTACGACCTGTCTCGTTTCGGCCGCTACAAGATGAACAAGAAGCTGTCTCTGGCCCGCCGTATCACCGGCTTTGTTGCCGCTGAGAACATCGTTGCTCCCCTGACCGGCGAGATCATCGTTGAGGCCAAGGGCAAGATCACCCGTGAGCTGGCCGAGAAGGCAGATGCCGCCGGTGTGGATACCGTTGTTCTGAGCATCGATGGCAAGAAGGTCAAGGTCATCACCAACGGCTGTGTGGACGCACAGGGCTTCTTCTCCTTTGATGTCAAGGAGTGCGGCATCAACGAGCGCTGCTCCTTTGATGAGATCAAGAAGATCCTCGACACCACCTCCGATGTGGAGGAGCAGAAGGAAATGCTCCGCCGCAACCATGACCAGCTGATCGGCCGCACCGTCACCGTGAAGGACATCCTGTCCTCCATCAACTACCTGAACGGTCTGGGCCACGGCGTTGGCACCACCGATGATATCGACCATCTGGGCAACCGCCGCATCCGCAGCGTTGGTGAGCTGCTGCAGAACCAGTTCCGCATCGGCTTCTCCCGCATGGAGCGCGTCATCCGTGAGCGCATGACCCTGCAGAGCCAGGATCAGAGCGTTATCACCCCGCAGGCACTGATCAATATCCGTCCTGTGGTCGCCGCCATCAAGGAGTTCTTCGGCTCCTCTCCGCTGTCTCAGTTTATGGACCAGAACAATCCTCTGGCCGAGCTGACCCACAAGCGCCGTCTGTCTGCTCTGGGCCCCGGCGGTCTGAGCCGTGACCGCGCAGGTTTCGAGGTCCGTGACGTTCACTACAGCCATTATGGCCGTATGTGCCCCATTGAGACCCCTGAAGGCCCCAACATCGGTCTGATCTCCTATCTGGCATCCTACGCCAAGATCAACGAGTACGGCTTCGTTGAGGCTCCCTACCGCAAGGTCAAAAAGACTTACGACGAAAACGGTAAGCTGATCGATCAGGTCGTTACCGATGAAGTGGAGTATATGACCGCTGACGTTGAGGACGAGTACGTTGTTGCTCAGGCCAACGAGCCTTTGGATGAGACCAAGCACTTCATCCGTCCCCGCGTTTCTGCCCGCCGCCGCGATGACATCCTGGAAATCGATGCCGATAAGGTCGATTATATGGACGTTTCGCCCCGAATGATGGTCTCTGTTGCGACCGCCTGCATCCCCTTCCTGGAGAACGATGACTGTAACCGTGCTCTGATGGGCTCCAACATGCAGCGTCAGGCAGTGCCTCTGATGGTCACCCAGCAGCCCATCGTGGCTACCGGTATGGAATACAAGGCTGCCACCGACTCCGGCACCGCTGTTCTGGCAAAGAACGACGGTATCGTTGAGAAGATGGATGCCGACCACGTCACCGTCCGCAATGCACAGGGCGGCGTGGACAACTACCCGCTGGTCAAGTTTGCCCGCTCCAACGCAGGCACCTGCATCAACCAGCGTCCCATCGTTGAAGTGGGCGAGAGCGTCAAGGCCGGTCAGGTGCTGGCCGACGGCCCCGCAATGCGCAACGGTGAGATCTCTCTGGGTAAGAACGCCCTCATCGGCTTTATGACCTGGGAAGGTTACAACTACGAGGACGCTGTCCTGCTGAACGAGAAGATCGTCCGCGAGGATGTGTACACCTCGATCCATATTGAAGAGTACGAGACCGAGTCCCGTGACACCAAGCTCGGACCTGAGGAGATCACCCGCGATATCCCCAACGTCTCCGAGGATGCCCTGAAGGATCTGGACGAGCGCGGCATCATCCGCATCGGTGCCGAGGTCAAGAGCGGTGACATCCTGGTCGGCAAGGTCACCCCGAAGGGTGAGACCGAGCTGACCGCTGAGGAGCGCCTGCTCCGCGCTATCTTCGGCGAGAAGGCCCGCGAAGTCCGTGATACCTCTCTGCGCGTGCCCCACGGCGAGTACGGCATCATCGTGGATGTCAAGGTCTTTACTCCTGAAAACAGCGATGAGCTGCAGCCCGGTGTCCGCGAGGTCGTCCGCTGCTACATCGCTCAGAAGCGTAAGATCAGCGTCGGCGATAAGATGGCAGGCCGTCACGGCAACAAGGGTGTCGTTTCCCGCATCCTGCCGCAGGAGGATATGCCTTACCTGCCCGACGGCACCCCGCTGGACATCGTGCTGAACCCCCTGGGCGTTCCTTCCCGTATGAACATCGGTCAGGTGCTGGAAGTCAACCTGGGCTACGCTGCCAAGGCATGCGGCATCAAGGTTATGACCCCCGTGTTCGATTCCGCGCGTGAGAACGACATCGGCGATACCTTCGATACCGCCCGTGAGCTGTGGCACGGTGAGAATGCTCCCGCATATCCCACCAAGCTGCCCAAGATCATGGGTGAGAAGGGCCACATCATCGACTTCTCCAAGATCGAGCTGGACCGTGATGGCAAGACCACCGTTTACGATGGCCGTACCGGCGAGAAGTTCGATAACCGCGTTACCGTTGGTTATATGTACTACCTCAAGCTGCATCACCTGGTCGATGATAAGATCCATGCCCGTTCCACCGGCCCCTACTCTCTGGTCACCCAGCAGCCTCTGGGCGGCAAGGCTCAGTTCGGCGGTCAGCGCTTCGGCGAGATGGAAGTCTGGGCTCTGGAAGCTTACGGTGCCGCTTACACCCTGCAGGAGATCCTGACCGTCAAGTCCGATGACGTTGAGGGCCGTGTCAAGACCTACGAGGCCATTGTCAAGGGCGAACCCATCCCGCAGCCCGGCATCCCCGAGTCCTTCCGCGTTATGCTGAAGGAGCTGCAGTCTCTGGGTATGGACGTTGTGGTCCAGGACAAGGACGGCAACGAGATCGATATGCGCCAGAACTTCGACGACGAAGAGACCGGCTTTGATATGCGTGATGTTGCAGGTTCCGAGACTGTTACCAACGAGAATGAGCTGCTGAACGATTACACCATCAAGGATGCTGACGCAGGCTTCGATGATCCTTCTGTGCTGGAAGATGACAACTCCGGCAGTGCGGCTCCCGCTTCCGACGAAGTGGATTTTTAACTAGAGATTAAGAAAGGGTTCGTTTCATGGAAAACAACGTTTTCGATTCCATTAAAATCGGCCTGGCTTCTCCGGAGCAGATCCGCAACTGGAGCTACGGCGAGGTCAAGAAGCCTGAGACCATCAACTACCGCACCCTGAAGCCGGAGCGCGACGGCCTGTACTGCGAGCGCATTTTTGGACCTACCAAGGACTGGGAGTGCCACTGCGGCAAGTACAAGCGCATCCGCTACAAGGGCAAGATCTGCGATCGCTGCGGTGTCGAGGTCACCAAGGCAAAGGTTCGTCGTGAGCGCATGGGCCACATTGAGCTGGCCGCGCCCGTCAGCCACATCTGGTACTTCAAGGGCATTCCCAGCCGCATTGGCCTGATGCTGGACATCAGCCCCCGCCTGCTGGAGAAGGTCCTGTACTTTGCAAGCTATATCGTTACCGATCCCGGTCTGACCCCGTTGGAAAAGAAGCAGCTGCTGACCGAGAAGGAATACCGTGAGATGCGTGAGCGCTACGGCGATGAGTTTGAGGCATCCATGGGTGCTGAGGCCATCCAGGAGCTGCTGAAGGAGATCGATCTGGATCAGCTGAGCGCTGAGCTGACCGCTGAGGTGGAAAAGTCCTCCGGCCAGAAGAAGGTCCGCATCCTGAAGCGTCTGGAGGTCGTTGAGGCATTCCGCATTTCCGGCAACCGCCCCGAGTGGATGGTCATGGACGTGCTGCCCGTGCTGCCCCCTGATCTGCGCCCCATGGTCCAGCTGGATGGCGGCCGTTTTGCCACCTCCGACCTGAACGATCTGTACCGCCGCGTAATCAACCGCAACAACCGTCTGCGCCGCCTGCTGGAGCTGGGTGCTCCCGACATCATCGTGCGCAACGAGAAGCGGATGCTGCAGGAAGCAGTTGACAGCCTGATCGACAACGGCCGCCGCGGCCGCCCGGTCACCGGCCCCAACAACCGTGCCCTGAAGAGCCTGTCCGATCTGCTGAAGGGCAAGCAGGGCCGCTTCCGCCAGAACCTGCTGGGCAAGCGTGTTGACTACTCCGGTCGTTCTGTTATCGTCGTCGGCCCTGAGCTGAAGATGGATCAGTGCGGTCTGCCCAAGGAGATGGCTCTGGAGCTGTTCAAGCCCTTCGTGATGAAGGATCTGGTCGAGAAGGGTGTTGCCAACAACATCAAGTCTGCCCGTAAGATGGTCGAGCGTGCAAAGCCCGAGGTCTGGGACAGCCTGGAGACCGTGATCAAGGGCCACCCGGTCCTGCTGAACCGTGCACCTACCCTGCACCGTCTGGGCATTCAGGCCTTCAACCCCGTGCTGGTCGAGGGCCGTGCCATCAAGCTGCACCCCCTGGCATGTACCGCATTCAACGCCGACTTCGACGGTGACCAGATGGCAGTTCACCTGCCCCTGGGCGAGGATGCCTGCCGTGAGGCCAAGATGCTGATGCTGGCTTCCGGCAACCTGCTGAAGCCCTCTGACGGCGCACCTGTTACCGTTCCTACTCAGGATATGATCCTGGGCAGCTACTACCTGACCACCGTTCGTGAGAACGAAGAGGGTGCAGGCAAGATCTTCCGTGATGAGAACGAGGCCCTGATGGCCTATGCAGAGCACGTTGTGACCCTGCACGCTCCCATCAAGGTCCGCCGCACCATGGTCATTGATGGTGTGGAGCGCACCGGTCTGGTGGATGCCACCGTCGGCCGGATCATCTTCAATAACCCCGTTCCTCAGAACCTGGGTTATATCGACCGCACCGACCCGGAGCACTGGCTGGAGTATGAGGTCAGCTTCCGCGTGACCAAAAAGACCCTGCCCGACATCATTTCCCGCTGCATAACCCGCAATGGCACCCGTGCCTGCGCAAAGATGCTGGACTCCATCAAGGCTCAGGGCTATAAGTACTCCACCCTGTCTGCAATCTCTGTTGCTGTGTGTGACGCTGTCATTCCTCCGCAGAAGGACGAGCTGATCGCTGACGCGGATAAGCAGGTCTCTCAGGTCAACAAGCTGTTCAACCGCGGCCTGATCTCTGAGAACGAGCGTTACACCCAGACCATCAACATCTGGCAGGCAACCACCGATAAGGTCTCCAAGGCTCTGGCAGCCAACCTGCCCAAGGACAACGAGATCTTTATGATGGCTGATTCCGGTGCGCGTGGTTCTATGAACCAGATCAAGCAGCTGGCCGGCATGCGCGGCCTGCTGGCCAACACCGCAGGTAAGACCATCGAGATGCCCATTCGTGCAAACTACCGCGAAGGTCTGAACATTCTGGAATATTTCGTTTCTGCCCGTGGCGCTCGTAAGGGTCTGGCCGATACCGCTCTGCGTACCGCTGACTCCGGCTACCTGACCCGCCGCATGGTCGATGTTTCTCAGGAGGTCATCGTCCGTGAGATCGACTGCGGCACCACCGACGGCCTGTGGGTCTCTGAGATCCACGAGGGCAAGGAGAAGATCGAGAGCTTCCGTGAGCGTATCATCGGTCGTTACGCTGTGGGCGATGTGATCAACCCCGTCACCGGCGAGGTCATCGTGCCCGAGGGCAAGATGATCGACCTGTACGATGCCAACGACATCGAGGCTGCAGGCATCACCAAGCTGAAGATCCGCAGCCTGCTGACCTGCCGCGCCAAGGTGGGTGTCTGCGCACACTGCTACGGCAGCGATATGGCAAATGGTGAGCCCGTCCAGCTGGGCGAGTCCATCGGTGTCATCGCAGCAGAGTCCATTGGCGAGCCCGGTACCCAGCTGACCATGCGTACCTTCCATACCGGCGGTATTGCGTCTGCTGAGGATATTACCCAGGGTCTTCCCCGTGTTGAGGAACTGTTCGAGAGCCGCCGTCCCAAGAGCATGGCCATTATGAGCGAGATCTCCGGTGTTGTCTCTCAGGATGACACCAAGAAGAACGTCGTCATCAAGGTCACCGGCAAGGATGAGAACGGTGCCGAGGTGGTGAAGAGCTACTCCATCCCCTTCACCCAGCATGCACGTGTCATGCCCGGCGATCGTGTGGAGAAGGGCGACATCATCACCCGCGAAGGTGTTCTGTATCCCCAGGATATCCTGGCCATCAAGGGTCTGAGCGATGTGCAGAACTACCTGATCAGCGAGGTCCAGAAGGTCTACCGTCTGCAGGGCGTTGAGATCAACGATAAGCATATCGAGGTCATCGTCCGTCAGATGTGCCGCAAGGTCCGCGTGACCGACTCCGGCTCCTCCGACCTGATCGGCGGTGCACTGGCAAACCGTCTGGAAGTTGAGAACATCAACGCCGAGCTGCAGAAGCGCATTGATGACGGTGAAGAGGGCATCAAGCTGGTCGAGTATCAGCAGGTGCTGCTGGGCATCACCAAGGCTGCCTTGGCAAACGAGTCCTTCCTGTCTGCCGCATCCTTCCAGGAGACCACCCGTGTCCTGACCGAAGCCGCCATCAAGGGCAAGGTTGACCCGCTGGCCGGCCTGAAGGAAAATGTCATCATCGGTAAGCTGATCCCCGCCGGTACCGGTCTGCCGGAGGTGCGTGAGGATCTGAAGCGCCGTGAGCAGGAGCGCGACGAGGCTGTTGCCGCTGAGCTGGCTGCAGCAAACCAGCAGTAAAACTCTGTCTGCCCGGAACTGAATCGATCCATGAGCCGCCTTTCCCTGAACGCAGGGGAGGGCGGCTTTTTTGATTTGAAACTCCCTCCGTCATTGCTTCGCAATGCCACCTCCCTCTGGGAGGGAGGCCTGCTTGGCCCGAAGCAGGGGAAAGGCCCCCTCTGAGAGGGGGCTGTCTGCGCAGCAGACTGAGGGAGTAAAGGAAAAATCAGCGGTTGAGTCCTTCGGCGAATAAAACAAAAAAATATTGGAAAAACTGTTGACATTCCTAATCAAAACGAGTATTATATAACTGTTGCGCGTCCCCATAGGGGAAGTGCGGCTAAAAAGTCGGAAAATATCCGATGTTCACTATTAAGAAAGGAGAAACAAAATGCCTACTTTTAACCAGCTTGTACGCAAAGGCCGTGAGGTCCTGGTTACCAAGAGCACCGCTCCCGCCCTGCAGAAGACTTATAACTCTCAGAAGAAGCAGTACTCTGATCTGAGCAGCCCCCAGAAGCGTGGTGTCTGCACTGCAGTTCGTACCATGACCCCCAAGAAGCCTAACTCTGCTCTGCGTAAGGTTGCTCGTGTCCGCCTCACGAATGGTATCGAGGTCACCTCTTACATTCCCGGTATCGGCCATAACCTGCAGGAGCACTCCGTCGTGCTGATCCGTGGCGGCCGTGTTAAGGACCTGCCCGGTGTGCGTTACCACATCATCCGTGGTACCCTGGATACTCAGGGTGTGGCAGGCCGTAATCAGGCCCGCTCCAAGTACGGCGCAAAGCGTCCTAAGGCCGGTGCTGCAAAGAAGTAATTGAGGACAACCGCCATAAACGGCTTTCCATTATATAAATAACAAGTCCGCATTGCGCGGAGGGTAACGGTTTATGTAAGGTCAGCTCTTTGTGACACAACGGGAGTTTTATTACTTTCGAGTACCGATGATATCATTCTGTGAAGGAGGGAAGAAAGATGCCTAGAAGAGGTAACATTGCTAAGCGCGATGTCTTAGCTGATCCTATTTACAATTCCAAGATGGTCACCCGTCTGGTCAACAGCGTGATGCTGGATGGCAAGAAGGGCGTCGCTCAGAAGATCGTTTACGAGGCTTTCTCCATGATTCAGGAAAAGACCGGCAACGATCCTCTGGAAACTTTCGAGAAGGCGATGGAGAACATCATGCCCAGCCTCGAGTGCAAGACCCGCCGTGTTGGTGGCGCTAACTACCAGGTTCCTCTGGAAGTCAGCCCTGCCCGCCGCGAGACCCTGGGTCTGCGCTGGCTGACCGCTTACAGCCGCAGCCGTGGTGAGAAGACCATGGCCCAGCGTCTGGCCGCCGAGATCATGGATGCTGCCAACAACACTGGTAACGCCGTGAAGAAGCGCGAGGATACCCACAAGATGGCCGAGGCCAACAAGGCTTTCGCTCATTTCCGTTATTGATCTGTTCTGTAGGAGGTTAATTTCATGGCTACACCCAGAGAAGTTTCTCTTCAGATGACGAGAAATATCGGCATTATGGCCCACATTGATGCTGGTAAGACGACTACCACCGAGCGTATTCTGTACTACACCGGCATCAACCACAAGATCGGCGAAGTCCATGATGGCGGTGCCACCATGGACTGGATGGTTCAGGAGCAGGAGCGTGGTATTACCATCACTTCCGCTGCTACCACCTGCTACTGGAGCCACTCTGAGACCCAGAAGGATCCGGTTGCATTCAAGAAGAACCGTCACCGCATCAACATCATCGACACCCCGGGCCACGTGGACTTTACTGTTGAGGTCCAGCGTTCCCTGCGCGTCCTGGACGGTTCTGTGACCGTTCTGGCTGCTAAGGGCGGTGTCGAGCCTCAGTCTGAGACCGTTTGGCGTCAGGCTGATGAGTACAAAGTCCCTCGCATGGTTTACGTCAACAAGATGGATACCATGGGTGCCGACTTCTTCCGCTGCATCAAGATGCTGCATGATCGTCTGCACGCTAACGGCGTGGCGATCCAGCTGCCCATCGGCCAGGAGGATACCTTCCGTGGTATTGTTGACCTGGTCGATATGAACGCTGAGGTCTACTATGACGACATGGGCAACGATATGCGCACTGAGCCCATCCCTGAGGATATGGTCGAGCAGGCCGAGGAGTACCGCAACATCCTGATCGAGGCTGTTGCCGAGAACGACGAAGTCCTGATGGAGAAGTATCTCGAGGGTGAGGAGATCACCCGCGAGGAGCTGAAGGCTGCCATCCGCAAGGAGACCATTGCCAACACTCTGGTGCCCGTGGTCTGTGGTTCTTCCTACAAGAACCGTGGTGTCCAGAAGCTGCTGGACGCTATCGTGGATTATATGCCCGCTCCTACCGACGTTGAGGACATCAAGGGTGTGAATCCTGAGACCGAAGAGCAGGAGACCCGTCCGTCTTCCGACGACGCTCCCTTCGCAGCTCTGGCCTTCAAGATTGCAACCGATCCGTTCGTTGGTAAGCTGGCTTACTTCCGTGTCTACTCCGGTAAGGTCGAGGCTGGTACTACTGTCTACAACTCCGTGAAGGACGCTAGAGAGCGTATGGGCCGCATCCTGCAGATGCACTCCAACCACCGCAAGGATATCGACTGCTGCTATGCAGGTGATATCGCTGCTGTTGTCGGTCTGAAGAACACCACCACTGGTGATACTCTGTGTGATGAGAATCATCCCATCATTCTGGAGTCCATGAAGTTCCCCGAGCCCGTTATCCGCGTTGCCATCGAGCCCAAGACCAAGGCCGGCAACGAGAAGATGGGCATCGCGCTGGCAAAGCTGGCCGAAGAGGATCCTACCTTCAAGACCTACACTGATGAAGAGACCGGCCAGACCATCATCGCTGGCATGGGCGAGCTCCATCTGGAGATCATCGTCGACCGTCTGCTGCGTGAGTTCAAGGTCGAGGCCAACGTTGGCGCACCTCAGGTCGCTTACCGTGAGACCATCCGCAAGGAGGCCAATCAGGAGACCAAGTACGCACGTCAGTCTGGTGGTAAGGGCCAGTACGGTCATGTTAAGATCAAGATCGAGCCCAACGAGCCCGGCAAGGGTTACGAGTTCGTCAACGCCATCGTTGGCGGTGCCATCCCGAAGGAATACATCCCGGCTATCGACAATGGTATCCAGGGTGCTATGAAGTCCGGCGTTCTGGCTGGCTATCCTGTCGTTGATGTCAAGGTCACCCTGTGGGATGGTTCTTATCACGAGGTCGACTCCTCTGAAATGGCCTTCTCCATTGCAGGTTCTATGGCCTTCAAGGACGCTATGCGCAAGGCTGACCCCATCATCACCGAGCCCATCATGAAGGTTGCTGTTATCGTTCCTGATGAGTATCTGGGCGATGTCATCGGCGACCTGAACTCTCGCCGTGGCCAGATCCAGGGCATGGAGGCAATGGCAGGCACTCAGCGTGTCAACGCCTTCGTTCCTCTGGCTCAGATGTTCGGCTACGCCACCGACCTGCGTTCCAAGACCCAGGGCCGTGGCCAGTATGTCATGGAGCCTTCTCACTACGAGCCGGTTCCCAAGAACATTGCCGACCAGATCATTGCTGGCCGCACCAAGGCTTGATTGCCTGAAACAAAGTAAAATTTTGCCGGGGTAGTGTAGCTCCGGCAAAATTTCCTGTAAAAGCACTTGATTTTACAGGACAAATTTAGTAGAATAGTTTTGCAATGCAATTCTGTGTTTGCAGGACTGTTGTAACCAAATTCAATCCGATTAAGGGAGGATATTCCAATGGCTGAAAAGGCAAAATTTGACCGTTCTAAGCCGCATGTTAACATCGGCACCATCGGTCACGTTGACCACGGCAAGACCACTCTGACCGCCGCTATCACCAAGTATCTGGCACTGAAGGGCGACGCAGACTTCATGGACTATGCCAACATCGATAAGGCTCCCGAGGAGCGCGCTCGTGGTATTACGATCAACTCCGCTCATGTCGAGTACCAGACCGATGCTCGTCACTACGCTCACGTTGACTGCCCGGGCCATGCTGACTACGTTAAGAACATGATCACCGGTGCTGCTCAGATGGACGGCGCTATCCTGGTCGTTGCTGCTACCGATGGTCCCATGCCCCAGACCCGTGAGCACATCCTGCTGGCTCGTCAGGTCGGCGTGCCCTATATCGTTGTCTTTATGAACAAGTGCGATATGGTCGACGACGAGGAGCTGCTGGATCTGGTCGAGATGGAGATCCGTGAGCTGCTGAGCGAGTATGACTTCCCCGGCGACGACACCCCCATCATCCGTGGCTCCGCTCTGAAGGCTCTGGAGTCCACCTCCAAGGATCCTGATGCACCCGAGTATGCTTGCATCAAGGAGCTGATGGACGCTGTTGACAGCTATATCCCCAACCCCGATCGTGAGGAAGACAAGCCCTTCCTGATGCCCATCGAGGATGTCATGACCATTTCCGGCCGTGGTACTGTTGCTACCGGTCGTGTTGAGCGTGGCATTGCTAAGGTTGGCGATGCAATGGAGATTGTTGGCATTAAGCCCGATCGTCTGAGCACCACCATCACCGGCCTGGAGATGTTCCGTAAGTCTCTGGACTTCGCTGAGGCTGGCGATAACATCGGCGCTCTGCTGCGTGGTGTTGACCGTACCCAGATCGAGCGTGGCCAGGTTCTGGCTAAGCCCGGCACTGTCCATCCCCACAAGGTCTTCGAGTCTCAGGTCTACGTCCTGACCAAGGACGAAGGCGGCCGTCACACCCCCTTCTTCTCCAACTATCGTCCTCAGTTCTACTTCCGTACCACTGACGTGACCGGCATCATCACCCTGCCCGAAGGCACCGAGATGTGCATGCCCGGCGATAACGTTCAGATGCACGTTGAGCTGCTGACCCCCGTTGCTATGGAAGAGGGCCTGCGTTTCGCTATCCGTGAGGGTGGCCGTACCGTTGGTTCCGGCGTTGTTGGCAAGATCATTGAGTGATTTTGACCCTCTGCGCCTGTTCTAAGGCAAAAGGTTAAACTTACAAAGAGCCTTCCCATTCCGGAGAGTGGGAAGGCTCTTTTTGCGCTAACAGATCCTCTGCCCGAGATGGCAGGGGATTTTTGTTTTTGCCAAAAAGTGCTTTACAAATAAAGGTTGTTATGATATGCTGACATTAAAGAAACAAGATGTCGAAGAATGGAGGACGGCACTATGGCGTTTGACTATAAGAAGGAGTACAAGGAGTTTTATCTTCCACCCAGGAAGCCGGGTATTGTAACTGTTCCGCCGATGAATTTTGTGTCTGTACAGGGCAGGGGAGACCCCAATGAACCAGGTGGGGAATATCAGGCGGCAATGGAGTTGCTGTATGGCATTGCCTTTACCATCAAGATGAGCTACAAGGGAAGCCATAAGATCGACGGTTACTTTGAATATGTTGTCCCACCGTTGGAGGGTTTGTGGCATCAAGAGGGGGTGGACGGTGTGGACTACGCCCACAAAGAATGCTTTGAGTGGACAAGTATGATCCGCCTGCCGGATTTCGTGACCCGGGAAGTGTTCGATTGGGCCGTTCAGGAAGCGACTGCAAAAAAGAAGAAGGATTTCTCCAAAGTGCAGTTCCTCCACTATGATGAAGGACTTTGTGTGCAGTGTATGCATGTTGGTTCTTATGATGCCGAACCGGAGACGCTGGAGCAGATGGATGCTTTTGCGCGGGAACAGGGCTATGAGACTGATTTCACCGGGCACCGCCGTCACCACGAAATTTACCTCAGCGATCCGCGCCGGACAGCACCGGAAAAATTGAAAACGGTGCTGCGGCATCCTGTTCGCGTAAAATAAAATCGGGAAAGTTCACAAAGACTGTCGATTTTCGTTGTGAGATGTGCTATACTATATCTATCTGTAAAATTCCATTGGATAGAAAAGGGAGGAGAACATCATGCAGCATGAAACTGTCATCGTGCTGGACTTTGGCGGCCAGTACAATCAGCTGATCGCGCGCCGTGTCCGCGAGAACAATGTCTACTGTGAAATCTATTCCTACAAAACTGACCTGTCGGTCATCAAGGCGAAGAACCCCAAGGGCATCATCTTCACCGGCGGCCCCAACAGCGTCTATCTGGAAGATTCGCCCACCATCGACCCCGAGATCTTCAACTGGGGCATCCCTGTGCTGGGAATCTGCTACGGCAGCCAGCTGATGATGCACCTGCTGGGCGGTCATGTCTGCCGCGCCCCTGAGCGTGAGTACGGCAAGACCGAGGTCTTTGTGGACAACAGCAGCAAGATGTTCGAGGATGTTCAGCCCTCCACCATCTGCTGGATGAGCCACAATGACTACATCGAGCAGGCAGCCCCCGGCTTCAAGATCACCGCACACACTGTGAACTGCCCTGTGGCTGCTGCAGAGAACGCCGAGAAGGGCCTGTACGCTGTTCAGTTCCACCCGGAAGTGCTCCACACCGCTGAGGGCAAGAAGATGCTCCGCAACTTCGTGTATAACGTCTGTGGCTGCTCCGGTGACTGGAAGATGGACTCCTTCGTGGAGAACAATGTCAAGGCTCTGCGGGAGCGCATTGGCGACGGCAAGGTGCTGTGCGCCCTGTCCGGCGGCGTGGATTCCTCTGTGCTGGCTGCAATGCTGGCAAAGGCTATCGGAAAGCAGCTGACCTGCGTGTTTGTGGATCATGGTCTGCTCCGCAAGAACGAAAAGGAAGAGGTCTGCTCTGTCTTTGGCCCGGGCAATGCCAACGGCTTTGATATCAACTTCATCTGTGTGGATGCCCGTGACCGCTATTTCAGCAAGCTGGCCGGTGTTACTGAGCCCGAGCGCAAGCGCAAGATCATCGGCGAGGAGTTCATCCGCGTCTTTGAGGAGCAGGCAAAGCAGATCGGCAAGGTGGATTTCCTGGCACAGGGCACCATCTATCCCGACGTTGTGGAGAGCGGCCTGGGCGGCGAATCCACCGTCATCAAGAGCCACCACAATGTCGGCGGCCTGCCCGATACCGTGGACTTCAAGGAGCTGGTGGAGCCCCTGCGCAACCTGTTTAAGGATGAGGTGCGTCAGGTTGGCCGCGAACTGGGCCTGCCTGAGTATCTGGTCAGCCGTCAGCCGTTCCCCGGCCCCGGTCTGGGCATCCGCATCATCGGCGAGGTGACCCCTGAGAAGGTTGCCATCGTGCAGGATGCAGACGCAATCTGGCGTGAGGAGATCGCCAAGGCGGGTCTGGATAAGGAGATCAACCAGTATTACGCCGCTCTGACCAATATGCGCAGCGTCGGCGTGATGGGTGACGAGCGTACCTATGACTATGCTGTGGCCCTGCGTGCTGTGACTACTACCGACTTTATGACGGCTGAGAGCTACAATGTGCCTTGGGATGTTCTGGGCACCGTGACCAGCCGCATCGTCAATGAGGTCAAGCACGTCAACCGTGTGTTCTACGATTGCACCGGTAAGCCGCCTGCCACCATCGAGCTCGAGTAATGAAAATTTGCCTTCCGTTTTTTTAGACCTCTGCAAAATAGAACACAACAACGTATAAAAATGGCCTCGCTTTCAAGAATTTTCGCTTGAAGGCGGGGCTTTTTTGCGCCCAAAGTAACAGAAAAGTAACACCCCGGGCAGAATCAAACCAGTATCACGGTTTCTTTTCCCCTGGGAAGGCCAGAGCTTCCAGCCGATCCGCGACGTTGTTTGTCCGATCTGGGTACAGGTGGGCATAGGTGCCAAGCGTGGTCGAAACCTTTTCATGCCCAAGGCGCTGCTGTACCAGAAGGGCGTCCGTGCCCATGTTGATAAGCAGGGAGGCATGGGAGTGCCGTATATCGTGCACCCGAATGACCTTCACGCCGGTGCGCTGGCAGCAGCGCTCTAACTGTTCCTTTAGCCAGTATTTGGTACATTCAAACAGGCGTTCTTCCGGCTGGTATTCGTAGAGCTTGGCAGCGTAGTCCCGAATGATTTCCAGCAGGAAGTCCGGCACCGTAATGAACCGTTTGGAACGGCGGGTTTTCGGATCTGAAATAACATCTTCGCCATTCAGGCGGGCGTAGGAGTGCCGCACAAAAATTCCCTTCCGTTCAAAATCTACATCCGCCAGGGTGAGGGCCAGCAGTTCGCCTTCCCGCATACCCGTCCAAAACAGGATATTGAACGCGGCGTATGCCGTAGGATCTGACATTCCGGCAATGAACTTCTGAAATTCTTCCAGTGTCCAGAACTGCATTTCTTCGGCGCTGCTTTTGCCCATGGACCCGGCCAGGGAAACGGGGTTTTCTTTCAGGCCGTAATACTTCCCGGCGAACCGGAACAGGGCGCTCATTTGGTTGTTGATGGTTTTCAGGTAGGTGGCAGAGTACGGCTTCCCGTTCTTGTCCCTGGCGTCGATCAGGTGATTTTGCCAGGCACGAATGGACGAAACGGACACTTCATCCACCAGCTGATCCTTGAAGTAGGGAAGGATCTTCGTTTCAAAGATCCATTGTTTCATTTCGTAGGTGGTGGGCCGGAGCCTGGTTTTTGCGTCCGCCATGTAGAGCTCCACCAGGGAGCCGAATTTCATTTTGGTGGTGCGTGAGCTTTTCGCCAGATATTCGCGTTCATAGGCCAGGGCATCCGCCCGGCGGGCAAAGCAGCTTTTCTTTATTTGCTTCCGTTTGCCGGTCCAGTCCGTAACACGGAAGATGCAATACCATTCACCCGTTTTTTGATTCTTGTATGCAGGCATGAGCAACCCTCCATTTGCTACTTTTCAACAGCTTTTAACATAGTTTTCAACAAGTAACGCAGGTAACGCGTTGCAAACGCGTTACCGATAAAAAGTTGAAAACGCAAGTTTCATGTTGAAAGTGAATTTTCTTCACTGGGCAGCATTTTGAAAAACTGACGAATAAGCGAAAGAAAAAGATTCAACAAGTTTTCAACAAACGCACCCGGTAACGCGTTGGCAACGCGTTACCGCCCCGAAAATGCAGTTTTCAACAGCCAAAACAAAACGGAACAACGACAAAAAACAATGCTTTCAACACGGTTTTCAACGGCCTAAATTGCCGTATTCTTCCCCCTAACAACCCCTATCTTACATCCCTGTATATCTAGTCTATATAACTTAATCTTAGATATTATTATCTTAGATATAGCTTAATAATATAATATATAGCTTATGGGTTAGATTGAGAGGCGGACGTTTGCGCGGCGCCACGAAGACATGGCGCAGACCTTTTTCGTGACGTGCCGAAAATGGTCCGGCAGTTGCTTACAACTTGACAGCAGCCCGGAAAATGAGTTCAACCCGTGCAATCTGAAAAGTTGAACTTGATGCCGGAAAACGCGCGAAAATGCCCCTTTTTTGTGATTGAAAACGCGCAAAACGTGCGATTCGTGCTAAAAAACGTGCAATTCGCGTGCAATAGCGTGCAATGGCGCGAGAAAAAACGCGCGGCGCGAATAAAACGCAGGGCGGCCGTTTAACTTGCTGGCAACTTGCCGAAAGAGGGTAAAACGCTGCCAGAGGCCCCAGAGAAGCCCTGTCACGGCTTTTTATAAACCGATGCGAAAAACTAGCCAAAGAAAAACAAAACGCCCACAAGGCCGCTTTCTGACGGTCTGGTGGGCGTTGCTTTTTACTGCACGACGGAGCTATCAACCCAGAGGTCGGAAACTTCGCCCGCCATTTCTTCGGCACCGATGGAGCCGGAAGCAATTTTGGAAATGAGAGTGGAATCGAGCGAGAAGCTCAAAAACTTGTTGCCGCCGGCTGGATTCACGACCCAGTAATCAATGGCCTTGCAAGCATCAAAGCCGTGGTTCAAGACTAGATCCTGGACGGATTCAAAGGCCCGGCTTTCCGAATTGCTGACCGGGAAGGCCTGAACCTTCACCACGATCTGGCCGTCGCAGGCGCCGCCAACGGTAAGGCTCTCGATTTCACCATAGGACAGTGAAAGCCCCGGCGCTTCGACCTGTCGGCCGGTGCGGCTTGTTGTGAGGACGCTTGCGTCGAGCATGAAGGGCTCCGCTTCCGATACGGCAGCGGAAAGAGAGGCGGCGATACTTTCCGAGGATTCGGAAGCGGCAGCGGCGGCGGAACTAGAAACGCTTTCGGAAGCCGCAACGCTTGAAGCGACAGAAACCGAAGATGCGGCCGCCTTGTTGCGATATTTGCCGCTGTACTTGATGATGCTATAAGCACACATGGCGAGAAAGATCAAAAGGCAGATTCCGCAAAATTTCAGAATGCCCTTCAAGATTCGTTTTAGCGTGTTCATGTTTTCCTCCCTGGGCGGCTTGCCCTTTCACTTCCGAAACCAAATCAGCCCGCAGCGGAGGAGTTCTCTTCTGAGACGTTCTTCTCCACAATGGTCGTGTTCTGCGATGCGGCGCCTTCCGGCAGTTCCTTCAACGCCTGAATATACCCCAAGAGCCGGTCGAGCTGCCGATCAGACAGGGAACCGAGTTCCCCGGCGATTGCGGCCTCCGCCGGGCGCTGCGCGGCCGCTGGCGCTGGGCTTGTAAGTTCGCGGCTGTCCGTAACGCCGAGAAGATAATCAACGGACACCCCAAAAAAATCAGCCAGGGCGCAGAGTTTTTCGCCGTCTGGTTCTTTTCCGAGCGATTCATACCCCGCAATGGTTGACCTGGAAATGTGCAGTCGATCCGCGAGTTCTTTTTGCGTGATGCCTTTTTCCATGCGGAGCCTTTTTAGTCGTTCGCTGAACATGACGCCCTCCTTCTTTCGTATAGAAACATTTTAACGCCCTATGTTTCCTATGTAAACATATTGACACCAAAAGAAACAAAAATCTCAAAAATCACTTGACAATGTTTCCAAACGAAACTATAATGGCATTGTTTCCAAACGAAACACGAAAGGAGGGCGAGAAAATGAGAAAGGCACTGCTGAACGCTCGGATCGAACGCAACCTGACGCAGGAAGAAGTGGCCCAGAAAGCGGGTATCAGCCGCTCGGCTTACACCAACATCGAAAGGGGCGTTAAAAATCCCTCGTTCGATGTGGCAGTGAGAATCAAAAAGGCCGTCGGTTGCCAGAACGACGATATTTTTTTGGATTCTAGTGTTTCGTAACGAAACACGGAGGGAGGAACACACATGAATTTGTACGAAATCAGCGTGGTGGATGGCAAAGGCATTACCCACAAGTCGAAGGTCTACGAAATTAACGTGGACGCTGCTTTCAAAGAAGCGTTTATCCAGGGGAAAATCTACGGAGCCGAAAAGCTGGACGACTGCACGGTGCAGCAGATCCAGACAAACGCAGGCGTTTCCAAAGACACCGAACGCGAGTATTTGGGCCGAATCAAGAACATTCTGGATGCCCTGGGCGAAGATAGCTATTGCGCGTGGGCCTTTGGTGGCTGCGTGGAGGACGCCGAGGAGAACATCGACAACGATTTTGCAGTCAGCATGAGGGGCCGTTGGGAAGACGAACGGGAGGCGCACGAAAAAACCCGCAAGAGCATGACCGAAAAGGTGAACGCCCAGGGCCAGCGCATTGCAGAGCTTGAAACCGAATTGCAGAAGGCCAAGCAGATGGAGGGCCAGGCACGGAAGGAGGCTGCGGAGTTCAAGATCGCCCTGGAAAAGGCGAAGGGAAAGATCCTCCCGGACAACGTTGCCGCAGAACTTACCATTATGCTGCGGAAGCAGGCCGACGAAGCCGCCAAAGAAGCACTTTACTACGCGGACCGGATGACGGCAGAGGTTGAAAACTCCGTCCACGTTGGCGCGTCCAACAGTGCAAAGAACTTCCGCAAGTGCCGCAAGGCCCAGGTTGATGCGCTGCGCCTGCTGGGTGCGCTGGGAAATATTGGAGGCTCGGAAAATGACGATTGACGAGCTCCGCATACTGCGCGGCCTTTCCATGGAGAAGCTGAGCAAGGCCGCAGACCTTTCCATGGGAGCCGTTTTCAAGCTGACCAGGCCGGGCGCGGAACTTGAGCAGGCGCGGTTTGGCACCGTTATGAAGCTGGCCGCCGGGCTTGGCGCGGTGATTACCGTAGACCCGGAAGGCGTGACCATAAGACCACAGGAGGAAGCAAAATGAAAATCAAGTCCATTACCTTGCAGAAGATCGCGGCCGTGTGCGGCGGCCTGGGCCTGTTCTTTGGCCTGGGCTTTGCCGGGAACTTTGAGACGACCGGCGAAACCAGCACCGGCACGTTTATGGTTTCCCTGGGCTTTCTGCTTTTGGCCGTGCTGCTGGCCCGTGTGAGCTTTGCAGTGCAGGACATGGAGAAGCGGGAGAACAAGATCCATAAGGCCCAGAAGGGCACCGTGAAGCCCCGCATGAAGCGGAAGGCAGGCTGACCATGTTTCACACAACGGTGAAATGCGTGGACTGTGGCGCGCTTATGGTTGACGTGCCGAGCAATACAAAGCGCTGCGCCGTCTGCCGTGTGGGCCACAACAGAGAATCCGTCCGCAGGGCGAACGAGACCAGGAGGGCCGAGGAGGCCGCACGGCCGAAGCCGCGAAGCCTGGACGACGACCTGGAAACCTTGAAGAAATACAACGAGCAGCGCCGGGCCGCGGGCCTTGAGCCTTTGACCTATGGCGTTTGGAGGTCCAGAGGGGCACCGGAGGAATACGCATGAAAGAATTTGACAGCATCCGCATTGTAGACAAGGGAGGCGACAGCCTTTCTTTTGAAATGACCGGCAACGTTGCAGGAAGCCCATACGACACGATCGTGTTTTTGCTTCGGGCAACTTCCGGCCTGATTGCCGCCTCGGCCAAGGACAGCGCAGACCCGCAGAAAGTGGCGGATGTTTTTGCAAAGTTATTCGCCAAGCGTATTGCGCAGGATATCCAGGACGAGCGGGACCGCCGGGCGGAGAGCGCAGAGGCGGTCGTGGAACGGTTTAACTTTCAGGTGCGCGAGATTTCGGAAAGCGTTAAGGCGTCGCTGGTGAATGATACGGAGCAAGAACAGGAAGAGGCTCAGGGCGCGGCGCACAAGCCTGCAAAGAAAGGAGGCTGCGAAGAATGATCCTTTTGTTTATTGGCGGCCTGGTTGTTGGCGCCTTAGCTGGCATCTTTGCACTGGGGCTTATTTCCTCCGGGCATTGCGCGGAGTGCCGCGCATATTACGACCGCCAGATGGAAGCCATGCGGAGGAGGGAAAACCGGTGGCAGTAAGTGAAGCCTGGCGGGACGTGCCCGGCTATGGCGGCAAGTACCAGGCAAGCGACATGGGCCGCATTGCAAACACCTTCTGGCACGGCCGGAGGCGCCAGAATGGAGGCCGCACCATCCTGGCCCAGTTTAAGAAAAAGCCCCGCGGAAAGGCCAGGGACAGCGCAAAACGCTTTGTGCACCTCACAGATCTGGAAGGGCACAGGAAGGAGGCTTCCGCCGCAAAGGTCGTGGCAGAAACCTTTCTGGGGCCAGTTCCTCCCGGGATGGCGATTTTTCACAAGAACGGCAACCCGGCGGACAACTCCGTTTGGAACCTGGTTTTCCGCACCCCGGAAGAAATAGGCCGCATGACCGGCGCGGATAGCACCCGGCGGCCGGTGCTGAAATTCAGCGCCACCGGCGAGCTGCTGGAATGCTATTCCAGTGCCCGCCAGGCTGCCAAGCAGAACTATTTCAGCTACCAGGCCATTATTGACCGATGCAACGGCAAATGTAAACGGCACGTTCTGGCCCCGGACGGCAACTATTACGCCTGGGACAACACCGTGGGCGTAAGAAAGGCTAAAGAGGACCTTCGGGCGCTTGCCCGGCAAGAAGGCCGCCTATTTGCCCCGAAGAACTGGCCCGCTACCTAAATTTTACCACGAAAAGAGGTTGGAACACATGAGCAAACCCGCCACGAAAGCGGCAAACAGCCCGTTCTATTTGGCACGAATGGAGGCTGCGAAGGTCAACGACCGATTCAGCAGCCGCGAAGGAGCAGCAGACGAAACGGGCATTGACCGCACCCGGCTGGCCCGCATAGAGCTGGACAGCATCACCCCATACCCGGAAGAAGTTATGCTTCTGGCCGATGCCTACGACGCCCCGCAGCTTTTGAATTTCTATTGTTCGACGTGCTGCCCGATTGGCCGCCAGAACGTGAAGCCCTGCGCCTTGCAGGAGTTCGACCGCGTTATGATGCAGGCACTTGCCGCATTGCAGGGCGCAGACAAAGTTAGTGCCGCCATTATTTCTATTGCCAGGGATGGCCGCGTGGACCCCGGCGAGGATGTGCAGATGGGCGAGATCCTGGCCTACATGAAGAACGTTGCCAGCACAGCGGAGGCAATGCAGCTTTGGATCAAGAAGAATTTGAAAGGAGATGCCTACAATGGCAAGAAGTAAGAAAAGCACCCGGGAGCCTTCCAAAATGGTGCGGGTGGACGAGGCAATGGAGATTTTGAGCGTTTCTAAGTCTACCGCCTACCACACCATCCAGAAGTTTAACAACGAGCTCCGCGCCAAGGGTTACGAAGTGCCCCGGGGCCGCGTTCCTCGCAGCTATTTCATGCAGCGGTGCGGCTTATGAGTGAAGAAGAAACCAGAGAGCGCACCAGCGCGATTCTCGGCCACCCTGTGAGCGATTCCGCGTGGTCGGAAGCCTGGGAGAAGGCCAAAAGAAAAATCCGCCATATCGCAGAGTTCTGCGGGTATGACGGATGCAGAGAGCAGCCCGGCTATATGGCGCAGATTGCCGCGGAGTACATCCGCGAGGCCGCGTTTTCAGCCTGGACAATAATGGACAATAAAGAGAAGGGCCGCCAAAAATTGACGACCCCAGAACACACACCAACAGTTTATCACGTTTTTTACGCAAAATCAAGGAGGACACACAATGGAGCTTTTGACGTTGAGCCTTGAAAACTTCCAGGGCTTGAAGCATGAAGAAATCCAGCTGGACGGCCACAGCGCCAGCATTTACGGCCGGAACGCCAGCGGCAAGACCACCATCTTCAACGCCATCACCTGGCTGCTTTTCGGCAAGCCGAGCACATGGGCAAAGAACTGGGACCCCAAGACGAAGGGCCCCAACGGCGACTTGCACAACCTGGAACACAGCGCAACCGGCACCTTCCGGCTGGACGACGGCCAGACCGTGATCCTGAAAAAGACCTTCCACGAGGTTTGGAAGCGCAAGCGCGGCAGTGCAGCCGAGGAGTATTCCGGGAATACCATTGACTACCAGATCAACGGCGTTCCCTGCAAAGAAAAAGAGTACACGGCGGCCGTCCAGGAGTATTGCGGCGGCGAGGAAACCATGAAGCTGCTGACCATGCCCGACTACTTCCCATCCGTTATGGACTGGCAGAAGCGCCGGGAAATCCTTTTGGACATTTGCGGCGACGTTTCCGACGCTGACGTGATCGACAGCACCCCGGAGCTCAAAGAGCTGCCCGAGTTCCTTAAAATGCCCGGCAGCGCGACCAAACTTTATAAGGTGGACGAGTACCGCAAAATTGCGGCCGCCAAGAAAACGGACCTGAACAAGAAGATCGAAGCCATTCCGAACCGCATTGACGAGGCGACCCGTGCCATCGACAAGGACCTCCCGGCGGCCGAAGACCTGGCGGACAAGCTGACCGCAGCAGAGGCCGAGGAGGCCAAGATCGCCGAGGAGAAGCGGGCGATTCTGGCCGGTGACACTTCCGAGCTCCGCAGTTCCCTGGCAAACGCCAAGGCGGACTACGCAGCAGCAAAAGCCGCGTACATTGAGGAGGGCAGCGAGGCCAGGGCCGAGTACCGCAAGGCCCAGGAAAAGGCGGAAAACGAGCTTTTGGAGGCCAAGACAGAGGCCGCCAACGCTACCGCGGACGCCCGGCGCAAAAAAGCGGACCTGGAACACATGAAGGTCCGCCGGGCCGAAATTCTGGACGAGTACAAGGAAGCGGCGGCCGAAACCTGGGACGAGCACCGCGAGATCTGCCCGACCTGCGGCCAGGCATTGCCGGAGGAAAAGGTGGAGGAGCTCCGCGCAGACTTCCTCCAGCGCCGGTCCGCCAAGCTGGAAGCCATCAACGCCAAGGGCAAAAAAGAAGCCAGCAAGGAAACTATTGCCCAGCTTGAACAGGACATTGCGGCCCTCGAAGAAAAGGCGACAGCGGCCGAGGCCCGCGCCGATGAAATTTATTCCGCCCGCATAGAGGCCATCAAGGCGGAGCCGCCCCGCCCGGATTTCTCCGAAACCGAGCGCGGCCAGGCCATTGCGAAGACCATCCAGACAATTTCCGGCCAGATCGAGGCAGCCGAGCAGAAGCAGAGCGCGGCCCTTCGTGAAGTGAACGAGCGCCAGCAGGCAGCCATGAACAACTGCCGCCAGATCCGCTATATGCAGAGCCAGACGGCGGCCGCAGAACGCCAGCGCCAGCGCATTGCGGAACTTGAAGCCGAGGAAAAGAGCCTGGCTGCCGAGTACGAGAAGACCGAACAGGGCGTTTACCTCTGTGAAGTCTTCGTAAAAACCAAAGTGGCCCTGCTGACCGAGCGGATCAACAGCAAGTTTAAGTCAGTGAGCTTCCAACTTTTCCGGGAGCAGACGAACGGCGGCCTTGCTGACTGCTGCGAAGTTCTGGTGCCCGGTGAGGGCGGCGCCATGGTGCCGTATTCCACCGCCAACAAGGCGGCTGTGGTAAACGCTGGCCTGGAAATTATCGCCACGCTTTCCCACCATTACGGCGTCCGGCTGCCGATTGTGGTAGACAACGCCGAGAGCGTGACCGAGCTTCTCCCTGTTGATTCCCAGGTGATCCGCCTGGTCGTGAGCGCAGAAGACGAAAGCCTGCGCGTGGAGGTAGACAAATGAACGAATCTTTTATGCGGAAGGTTTACGAGGAAGGGGCCGAATCAGCCGAAAGCACGATGCAGCAGGGCTTGAATTTCTACGGCCAGCAGTTCAAGAACCTTATCAAGACCTTTCCGGGCACGGATGCGCCCATTTTCCTTGCGGCAATGAAGTCTGTTCACGACGGCATCCGCGGCGTTCTTCCCGCGAACGGCCCGGAGCTGGAAGACGACATTTTGCGGCACACCGCCACGATTGTGATTCCGATTCCGGGAGGGAAGAAATGAGCGCCCCAGACAAGGACCGGGAGCCCGGCACGTTTATGATCCAGGCCTGCCGCTGCCGCCGCTGCGGTGGCCTGCTGACCAGCAAAGAGGGCGTAAGAAACGGCATCGGCCACGTTTGCCGCATGAAAGCCCTTCGAGAAATGCCGGACCCGAACCAGGTAACGGTTTTTGACGTCCTGAACGACAAAGAGGAGAACACACATGAAAAATAACTTTCCGTTCCACCCGCCCTGGAAGAAGCCGGAGGAGCCCAAGGCAGCCCCGGAAACTTCGCTGTATCTGCCCCGGGCTGTTGAGCTGACCATGGAGCAGCACAAGCCGGAAGAAGGCCTGCGGGTGCTGCTGGAAGGCTTTGCGCACTACTTCAACTGTATTGCGGAAGCCCTGGGGCCTTACCCGATGGCGGACACCGCCATGTTGATTATGCTCCACCGCCACATCGCCGCCAGCCTGGCAAAGCAGGACCCGGCGGCCGCACAGATGGCGGACGAGCTTGCAAAATCCGTAAAGCTTCCGCCCGTAGACTTCTACGCGGCCAGCAAGAAATAAAAAAATGGAGGAACACACATGAACGCAGAGAACAACGCAGCAATGACCCCCGCAGCCGAAAACGCAGTGGCAGAAACCGTCACCGAGAGCATCGGCACCCGCTTCACCAAAAAGGTGCTGGCCCAGTTCGCCAACAGCACCGGCAGCCAGGTGGAAGTAACGGACTTCCAGCGCCGCCTTATCCAGGGCTATTTTATTCAGATCGACCGCGCCCTGGCTACGGCGGAGGAAAACCGCGTGGCGAAGAACGCGAAGAACCGTGACCACAAGTATGATGAAACCCTCCCCGTAACGTGGAAGTTCGTCAACCTCCAAGACCTGGCAATGGACCTGGTGCGCTACGCCCGCATGGGCCTGGATATGCAGTGCGAAAATATGTTGTTCCCGATTCCCTACAAGAACAACAGAACGAATCTGTATGACGTGACCCTGATGCCCGGTTATAACGGCATCCGCTATGTTGCCCTGAAATATGCGCAGCGCCCGCCCAAGTCGGACACGGTCGAGCTTGTTTATAGCAACGACAAGTTCACCCCGCACCCGAAGGACAGCCGCCACCCGGTCGCTTCCTACGAGTTCGAGGTCGTGAACCCCTTTGACCGCGGCGACATTGTGGGCGGCTTTGGCTACCTTGAATATGACGACCCGACCCAGAACGAGCTCATTATTATGCCCATGGCTGCCATTCGGAAGCGGATGCCCAAGTATGCAAGTGCCGAGTTCTGGGGAGGCACGAAACAGGTTTACAACAAGGAAACCGGCAAGAAGGAAGACACCACCGTGGAAGGCTGGCTGGATGAAATGTGCCGCAAGACCCTGATCCGCGAGGTTTTCAGTGCAAAGCACATTGTCCGCGACCCTGAAAAGCTGGATGAAGATTACCGCGTGATGAAGGCCAGAGAAGTTGCCTATGCAGAGATCCAGGCAGAGGCCGAGATCCAGGAGCAGGCCAACACCGTTCTGATCGACACCAGCGCCCCGCAGCCTGCGGCACCCGCCAGCCTGCCGGAGCCCAAGAAAACGATCCGGGTTGACGCCAACACCGGCGAAGTTCTGGAACCCCAGGCGACACCCGCAGCACAGCCCACCGGCCGGAAGGCAGCCCCGGCACAGTGGGACGTTGCGGAACCGGATTTTTAAGTGGAAATTCGACCCATTGCCAGCGGCAGCAGCGGCAACGCCTATTGGATCTCCGATGGCAAAACCCCGCTGCTGCTTGACGCTGGTATTCCCTTGAAGGCAATCCAGATAGGCTGCGGCTTCCGTGTGCGAGAGCTGAAAGGCTGCTTTATTACGCACTGCCACGGGGACCACAGCAAGGCAGCAGGCGCCCTTCTGCGCTACGGCGTGGACGTTTACACCGGCCAGGGCACCATTGATGCCTGCCACCTGGAAGGCCACAGGCTGCACGTTACGCGGCCGCTTGAACAGTTTACCGTGGGAACCTTCCTGGTTTTGCCCTTCGATGTGGAGCACGACGCGCCGGATTCACAAGGCTTTCTGCTGGAATCGACCGCAACCGGCGAAAAGCTGCTCTATTTCACAGATACCTATTACCTGAAATATAAGTTTTCCGGCATTACCCACATTTTGGGCGAGTGCAACTACACCCGGGAGAGGGTGCAAGAAAACCTTGCGGAAGACGTGCTTCCGACAGTACGCGCCGCCCGGCTGATGCACAGCCACATGAGCCTCCAACACCTGGTTGAATTTTTGGAGGCCAGCGACCTATCGCGCCTGAAACAAATTTACCTGGTGCACCTTTCGGCGGAAAATTCGGACGAAGCCGAAATGAAACGCGAGATCCAGCGGCTTACGGGCGCGGAAGTGTACGTTTGTTAATTTTTCACGATGGAGGACGACATGGCCGGGGTAAAAATTGAACAGGGGACCTTGACGCACCGGAAAACGCTGCGCCTTAAAGGCCTGCTGGGGATAGGCGTCGCCCAGGCAGTCGGCCACCTCGCAATGCTTTGGGTTTGGGCCGCGAACAACGCAAAGGACGGCAGCCTGGTGGGATTGACGCCAACGGAGATCGCAGAGGTTTCCGGGTGGGCAGGCGAACCGGCCGACTTTCTGGCGGCCCTTGTGGATGCCGGTTACATAGACCATACGCCGGACGGCTTCCGGCTCCATGACTGGGCCGAGAACACAGGCCAGATAGAAGCGGAGGCCCGCCGGGAGGCGGCACGAGAACGGCAACGGAGATTCAAAGAGCGGAAGCGGGCAGAGAAGGCCGCAGAGGCCGCCAGGGCAGAAACGAACAAAGTTCCTGCACCGGCACAAAAACCGCTTGTCGTAGCCCCGCAGCCGCCGCAGAGAGCGGAACCACGAACGGACCCGGAACTGGCCCGAGCCGGGCAATTTTACTTGAACAACATCAACCCAACGCCGCCGCGCTGGGAGCTTGAAGACCTGACCCAGGCGGTCGCGGACTTCGGCGCCGACGTGGTGATCCACGCAATGGAAATCGCCCAGAGGAACAAAGCCCCGAACTGGAAATACGTCCGCGGCGTTCTGGCTCGGTATAGGGACAAGGGCGTGAAGGACCTGGACGCGGCCGTGGATGCAGATAAATGGACAAAGGAGGAAGCAAGAAATGGAAAAGCTGGGCGATATGATCGCCAGCGGGACACAATCCCGGCAACCCAAGACCTCGCAGGATTCCACACCGCGTGAAACTTCCATCCTGGCAGACGAGGCAATCCGCCGCGGCTACAAGATGGACAAACCGGCCCCGGCACCGGAACACTGTAAATTTTGCGGCAAAACCCTGCAATACAGAGGCTTCCTCCTTCCGGCCATTTCCAAGACCCGCGTTTTTGGCTGGGATTCGCGGCCGGAGCGCTGCAACTGCCCCAGGGCGCAAGCCTACTGGGAGAGAGTGGAGGCCAAGAACAAGGCCGCAGAGGAGGCAAAGGCAGCAGCAGAGGCCGCCGCAGCCTTCAACCGGCGTATAAACCGGCTGCTGGGTGACAGCGGCATGGGCGCCCGATTCCAGAACCGGACCTTTGATCGCTTCCGGGTGACGCCGGAAAACCAGAAGGCCTATACCGCCTGCAAGGAGTATGCGGCAGCCTTCAAAGCGCAGATGCTTCCCGGCAAG
This sequence comes from Faecalibacterium sp. Marseille-Q4164, assembly GCF_017377545.1. Taxonomy (NCBI): domain Bacteria; kingdom Bacillati; phylum Bacillota; class Clostridia; order Eubacteriales; family Oscillospiraceae; genus Faecalibacterium; species Faecalibacterium sp. Marseille-Q4164. Next base: position 290,567 of record NZ_JAFREJ010000002.1, read on the forward strand.
GGAAAGGACGGCGAGGCGGTGCCGCCGCAGCAGGAGCGCAACGGCCTTTTCTTGGTGGGCGGCTATGGCACCGGCAAAACGCATCTGGCCGCAGCTGTGGCAAACGAGCTGATCCGCAACGGCACCCCGGCGCTGTGCATGACCATGATCGACCTTCTGGCGAACGTGCGCCGGACCTACAGCGGCCAGGGCGACGAAGCGGACATTTTGAAGCTCTACACCGAAACCCCGCTGCTGATTATTGACGACCTGGGCAGCGAGGCCGCGACGGAGTGGACTTCATCCATGATCTTCACCATCGTAAACGCCCGCTATGAAGCCTATATGCCGGTGATCGTAACGACCAACTGCGGCACCGAAGAACTGACCCGGAGCCTGACCCCGGCCGGATGCAGCGAACGGAACGCCCAGAAGATGATTGACCGCCTCCGGGAAATGTGCCTTGCAGTTCCCCTTGACGGCCCTTCGTGGAGGGCGAAATGAGCGCAGAGAATGGCCGGTGCTACCGGATCTGTAAGATCTGTGGGAACCGCTGGAACGTGAGCCGCATAACAAAAGGCGGCGGTAAATCCTACGTCTGCCCCCTCTGCGAGTGGCAGAAGAAAATTAAAGCCCAGGGAGGACAGCATGAGAGGTTACAACACATTCGCAAACCGCGGCCGTGACTTTGAAGACTTCGTTATCCAGGTGAACGACCTATACACCCGCAGCGGCAAGGCTGTGGTCTACAAAGTTCCGACCGAGTTCCTACCGATACGCGACGGCACCGGCCAGATCAAGAGCTGCAAGGTGGAGCATAAATCTTGCGTTGACTTCCTGGGCCGCTACAATGGCACCCCTGTTGCGGTAGAAGCAAAGCAGACCCACACCGGCCGAATTGATTTTGACGCGGTGCAGCCCCACCAGGCGGCCTTCCTGGACGCCTGGACGACCGACAAGTCGGTGGGCATGATCCTGGTTAGCTTCAACCTTCGCCGCTTCTTTGCCGTTCCCTGGCCCTTCTGGCGGGCAGCCAGGACCGCATGGGCCACCCAGAGAGGAACGGCCAAGCAGAAACGCACACCGCCCACCGTGACGGCCTACGGCCAGACCTGGACGCCGCCGCCCATGGCGAGCGCGGCCCCGGAAGATTTTCTTCCGGCCTGGGAAGTGCACCTCGGCGGCCGCACCGGCCTGCCGTACCTAGAAACCATTGAAAAGCTGGAAGGAGTTCTGGAATGAGTGACGATATTTATTTAGCCCGCTTCGAGTATGCGAAGCTGACGGAGCAGGCCGCGATCCCCGTTATTATCGTGACGGCAAACCAGGACGACTACCCGCGGCGCTATGTTGCCCGCCTTTGGGACATGAGCGTCCCGACGAGCACCCAATACATGGTTCTGGAAGATACCCTGGAAGACTTACGAAAGGCAATTCCGGCCGAAATGAGCCGCCTTCCGGCAGCACCGGACGACAGCATTGTGGAAGCCTGGCTTTGAGGAGAAACATATGAAGAAGACTATTGTTTGCGTGGCCCTTGCAGCAATGATTCTGACGGGATGCGGGAAGATTGAAAAAGCACTTGAGGGAAGGCCACCGAAAGATGGCGACGAAATCGGGAAAGCGGACTGGTTTATCAGCGTAATGAGACCGCAACCGCTGGTTTATGCGAAAGATACAAAGATTTTGTATTACATAGATTACAGCGGTGTGTATGGCGTATTTGCAGTTCCATATTATAACGAACAGGGGAAAATTTGCCGTTATATTGACGGCCAGATTGTACCGGTGGAGTAAGGAGAAACACATGGAAAAAGTACGTTTTGAAGCCTTCAACGTTGAAGAACTGCGCGTCCTGCGCCGGGCCTGCTATGAGGCGGGCGCCGCATTTGGCGACCCGGGCCACACGGCCACGGAGCGGGCCATGCTGGACGACCTGGCCGTGGAGATCCTCGGCGAACTGAAAAAGAAGGAGGCAGCGGCCGCCCGGCAGAAGCAGGAAGAACCGCTGGAAAAGACAGTGGCAAAGGCTGTGGAGGATTCCGTGAAGGAAGTGGTGGACCGGCTGCCATTTGAACCGAAGACGTTCCAGCGCCCAGCACCGCATAAAGAACGCATTGTACAGCGGCCGAACATTCCCGCCATGGTGAAACCTACGCTGCCCACCGAAAGCGCCCACAGAGCCCCGGAGGCGCCCACTGCGGCAAAGTTCACGGGTTTCTTGTATATACGCTGCGAGAAGTGCGGCCAGGAACGCGGATTCTGCGCAAAAACGCCCATTTCTTCGTGCTACTGCCGGGAGTGCGGCGGGAAAACGGAGCTCAAAAATATGCGCCAGGTCAAGATCTGGTGCGAGTGCGGCAGCGCTTACCGCTACCATACGAACATCCAGGATGCCGCGTTTGATATGCCTTGCCTGAACTGTGAGGCTCCGGTGGCGCTTGAATGGAACGAGAATAAGAACAGATACCAGCCCATGAACAGCGAGCCCTCAAAGGCCCGCAGAGGCCGGAAATAAGGCGAAAGGAGAGAACACACAATGAGCAGCACAGACAACCTCCCGCGCCCGGCGGACAGCCCTTGCCTTAAATGTGCCTCCGCTGGCTGCACGAGCATTACTGTGGGCAAAGGTGGAGACCGCAAGACCTTCCCGGGCTGCGCGATCTGGCAGCAATGGTTTTCCGACCGCTGGCAGGGCTACCAGGCAACTGCCTACAAAATGAAGTGCCTTCGGAAGGCACGGGAGGAACGAAAATGAGCGAGAACGTATTTGTTGGAGCCGATTCCTTCCGCCGCCTTCTTCTTGGCGCTGCCGGAGGCTACGAGCTGCAAGGCCACCATGAGGCAGCCGAAACCGTTCTGCACGTCATTGACGCACTGGACGAATTGACAACCGGCGGAAAGGGAAGGAGCCAAGCGGACGAAGACCAGGAGGCCATGAACAGATACATCAAGAAAAAGACCCGCGCCCGCAGCGTGGCAAAAGCCGAGACGGACCCGTTCGCGGAACTGGAAGGCTGGGAAAGCCTGGAACAGATCCAAGAGGCCTATGGCTACGGCGAGATCACCTCCGACCGCCGGGACAAGCTGACGGACTTGTGGGAGGCCAGAGAGGCAGCACAGCGCAAGGGAAAGAAAGATGGCAAATATCACGACCTTGTAACCGATATGTTGACCCGGGCTATTCGTAGCGTTGGAAATGAGTATGCGGACGAGATTGTCGCGTATGAGGAGGAACGCCGGATGCGGCGCAGCTATTACGAGAAGGTGGAGAACAGGGCAAACGGCTTCCAGGAAGAAGAACCTGACCCTTTGAGCCCCGCCATGGCCGCCGTTGTGACGGCTATGCAGGCCGCCAAGGTTTCGGAAGTGACCGGCGCACCGCTGCCGAAACCTCTTACATGGCACTGCATAAGCGCACCGTCCCTTGAAAGAATGCGCCCCGGTGCATGGTATGAGTGCCCAGTTTGCGGCGGCAAGATGAATGTGCAGCGGGAGGCCTGCCCGTACTGCCACACACGCCTGGAACCGGAAGAAGGGAGCACGAAAACGTGAAAGAAAGAAAAATCAGCGTATACGTCTGTGATCGCTGCGGCAAAGAGTTTGACAGCCAAGAGGGATGCGAGCTCCACGAAAGGAACTGTATTGAAACCTTTGAGAACGCCACAACGGAGCATTTGGCGGAATTTTTGGAAGGCATTGCACGCAGCTGCGACTTGTACGCACGCCCGGCGTTTACCGGAGTTCCGGCGCAGACTTTCAAAAGCGCCATGAACGAAGCTGCCCGGCGGCTGCGGGAGGGCCAGAAATGAAGGACGTAGAGCGTTTCACCGAGGAAGCAAAGATGGAGGCTATGGACGCCTGGAACCGCTTTGCGGAAGCACTGGCGGACCTTGGGAGGACGGCGGAAGAAGCCACGGAAACGGCGGCCCGGAATTTCAACGACATTGCAAGGAGGTTGAAAAATAAATGAGCAGCGGAAAAACAGCCCCGCCCTTCGCTGCCTGGGCAATCGACCTCCACAAGCGCTTCCCGCACTGGCCCTATAAGAAGCCAAGGCCGGGCCATGATGGCTTCCGGCTCCTGGACGGCCCGGCGCCTGACTTCCACCGCATGACCGCGGAAGAATTTGAAACCCTGCCCCCTCATATATGGATGGACGTCAAAAAGACCCTGCCGCCCCTGGAACACCCGGTTTTAACCGTGGACGCCTACGGCAACTACCACACCAACACCGAATACATAGACACCCCGGAGATCCCGTTCTGCATCACCTACAACGACGGCCGTTTCTGGCCGCCGATTGCGTGGAGCAAGTTCGAGCCGTTAAAACAGGGCGGTGATTGATGAATGAGTGATGAAAAGGCAGAACGCCCACCGCTGGTCTGGGAATTCAGCACCCCGACAGACTACAACTCGAAAGATTTTCCGTTTTTCTACTGGACCGCGCACCAGATGCGACCAGAAGAAAGGGAAAAGTTCATTTTACCGAAGGAGGACCCACGCATGGACATGGGCAGAAACAGCGAACATTACAGCGACCCCACACCCGGCACGGCCTGGGAGAATATGCGCAGGGAGGAAAAGCGGCTGGATGCCGCCCGCCTTGTTGTGGTTTCGGCCCTGGTGCCGATTCTGCGCCAGACGGCCGAGCTTGCAGGCTTTGAGATCATCGGCCGCATACCGCTGCGCGACAAGATGACCGGGAAGGAGTACAGATAAATGGAAGGATTTGATTTTTTCGGCTTGGCAGCCAAAGAAAGCCGCGAGCCTGAAACCCGGGAGCTTCCGCGCCGGATTCTTTTTCGTGGGAAGCTGAAAAGTGGTGAATGGGCCCGCGGGAACCTGAACGTTGACAGCAAGGGAATCTGTATTATCCGCCCCGGCAAAAACGTTGTGGGCAAATACGGCCGCGTGAACCCTGAAACCGTGGGGCAAGCTACCGGTATCCTGGACAAGCGCGCCCGGGACATTTTCGAGGGCGATATTTTGAAGATTCACCACAAAACGTCCCTGCCCGTCGGCCTGGCCGTGGTGAAGTACGACAAAAAGTGGAGCGCTTTTAGAGCTTTTCCGGTAGATCGCCCCTGGTGCGCCTGCCGGATCGCATACCCGGACGAAATCGTGGGTAACATTTACGACAACCCGGACCTTTTGAAACAGGGAGAGGACACACAAAAATGATGAATAAAAGTGCCATCGACTGGTGCGATTTTTCATGGAACCCCGTCACCGGCTGCAATTTTGGCTGTGAATACTGCTACGCCCGCCGCCAGGCCACCCGATTTTCCGGGAACACCCGCCTGAACATGACGAACGAGCAGCTTAAAACGGAAACCGCCGGGCTTTACATTCTGGAACAACCTTTTAAGAACTACAACGGCGCCGTTCTTCCGTTCCCGGCCGGATTTGCCCCGACCTTCCACAAATACCGCCTGGGAGACCCGGCGAAGAAAAAGAAGCCTGCGAACATTTTCGTTTGCAGCATGGCGGACCTTTTCGGGAACTGGATTCCAGAAGAATGGATCGAGGCAGTTTTTGAAGCCTGCAAGGCGGCGCCCCAGCACAATTACTTATTCCTGACCAAGAACCCAGGCCGCTACCAGACCCTTGCAGCAGCGGGAAAGCTGCCGGAGCTTCCGAACTTCTGGTATGGCAGCAGCATAACGGGCCCGGAAAACAGTTTTTGGTGGAGCGAATACCACCACACCTTTGTGAGTTATGAACCCATGCTTAAACCCCTGGGCATTGCAGACGGGGACGCCGCCGCAAAGGTTGACTGGATCATTGCCGGAGCCGAAACCGGCCACAGGTCGGGGAAAATCACCCCAGAAGAAGGCTGGCTGGAAGAACTGGCAGCCGCAGCACGAAGGGCAGGCGTCCCGCTTTGGATCAAAGACAGCGAGGAGATCCGCGCTGTGATAGGTGGAGAACCGGCCCAGGCCTTGCCGGATGCGCTTAAACGCCCCAAGGACCGCCCCACGCCGCACTGCTCCGAGTGTGAGCACTGCGTTAAGACCCAGGAGGGCCAGAGAGGCACCCGGAAAGACTGCGCCATTGGATGGACGGCCGAGGGCTACGAGGACGGAGGCCCCCGCCACATCCCCACCAGAGGAAACCGCCAGTCCCCCGACTGGTGCCCGAGAAGAAAGGATGATGCAGAATGAACAGCCGCGAGAACATGGGCGCCCTGGGCACCCGTATTGCCAACATGGGCCAGACCCTTATGCAGACCGCGATCCGCACCGGCGTTGCCGCAGGCGTGAGCGCAGCGGCCGCACACATTGAGGAAGAACACCAGAAGGAGGCCAAGGAGCGCACGGACCGGCGTCTCCATAACACCCGGCTCCTGCTGAAAAACTACCGCCTTTTGAAGCGGCACACCGCTGGCGCCATCTACAACGCCAAGCAGGCCAAGGAGAAGGAAAGCGCCGCCAGCATCCTGGACGGCCTGGAAAGCTACACCCGGGACGACAGCCTTTATATTGAGAGCATCAAGCGCAGCCAGGAGCGCACGTTGATTATTCTGGCCCACATTGAGAAGATGTTGGACCTCTACCGCGTCTGGTGCCAGCAGAACGGCACAGAGGAGGACGTGAGGCGCTACGAGGTGGTCATGGAAACCTACATCCGGGAGCCGAAAAAAAGTGTACAGGAAATCGCGGGCACTTTTGGCATTGAGCGGCGCACCGTATACAAGGACATCAATGCAGCGATTCAGCCGCTTACCGCCTTGTTTTTCGGCATTGACGCCGTAAAGGCTGCCTAACGTGCGCCAGGGTGCACAAATTGGGCACTGACAGGGCACTTTGAAAGATATATAATACTAGCATGGAGGCTTGAGGATGAATGAAAAACCCTATAACGGCACCCCCCCCCCGCGAGGTGACGCCTGACGGCTTCAAAGTATACTGTGCGTACGACGAGATCGTGGAGATCGACAGCCTGAAACCGAACCCCCGGAACCCTAACCGGCACCCGGAGGCACAAGTGAAGATGCTGGCCCGCATAATCGGGGAACAGGGGTGGCGAGCCCCAATCACCGTGAGCAGGCGCAGCGGCTACATTGTACGCGGCCACGCCCGGCGCCTTGCAGGCTACGAGGCGGGCAGCCAGTACGCCCCCATTGAGTGGCAGGACTACGACAACGACAGCGCCGAAATGGCGGACCTTGTCGCAGACAACCGAATCGCCGAGCTTGCTGTCCTGGACCAGGACGCCATAGCCGGGATTCTGGCCGAGCTCAAAGAGAACACCGACGACCTGGACCCGGAGCTGTCCGGCTTTTCGATGGAGCAGATCGAAGACATGATCGCCAGCAGCAAACCCGACAGGGAAGCCGAGGAGCAGGCCGCGCGCCTGACCCTGGGCGAAAGATTCCTTATTCCGCCCTTCACCGTCCTGGATTCCAGAGGCGGAGCATGGGCCGAAAGGAAGAAGGCCTGGAAGCGCCTCGGTATTCGTTCCGAAGTCGGCCGCGGCGCTGACGACGACAACACGAAGGCGGGCTTGACTTATAACATAAGCAGCCAGCCGCCGGGTGCCTACAAGGCCAAGAACGCCTATGAGGAGAAAATCGGGCAGAAAATAAGCTGGGAGGAGTTCGCAGAGCTTTTCCCGGATGCCATGGCGTACAGCGCCACGTCCATTTTTGACCCGGTCCTCTGTGAGCTGGCCTACCGCTGGTTTTGCCCGCAGGGCGGCACGATCATTGACCCCTTTGCAGGCGGCAGCGTTCGCGGCGTGGTGGCGGCCCTTACCGGCCGGAAATACACCGGCTGCGATTTAAGCAGCCGCCAGATTGAGGCCAACGTGAACAACTGGGAAGAAATCTCCCACGTTAGCGTCCTGGACGATGCGCCAGAGGTGACACCGCCCACATGGATAAACGGCGACAGTTCCCACATTGACGAGCTGGCGCCGGGAGAATATGACCTCTTTTTCACTTGCCCGCCCTATGCGGATCTTGAAGTGTACAGCGACAAGCCCGAGGACCTTTCAAACAAGGATTACCCCGAGTTCTTGCAGCTTTACCGCAATGTTATCCGCCGGGCAACCGCTATGCTGAAACCTGACAGCTTTGCCGTTATTGTGGTGAGCGACCTTCGGGACAAGAAGGGCTTTTACCGCAATTTCATTTCTGACACCATCGACGCCTTCCAGGACGTGGGCCTGATGCTTTACAACGAAGCGATTCTGGTAAACACGGCCGGAGGGCTGGCAATCCGCGTGGGGAAGCAGTTCGAGCACAGCCGGAAGATGGGCAAAGACCACCAGAACGTCCTTGTGTTCTGTAACGGCGACCCTGCCCAAAGCGCGGCCTTCCGCACGGAAGACCCGCAGGAATACACAGAGGACATAAACGACTATCTGAAAGCCGGAGCGGGCAAACTTGGCGTGAACCATGAAAAAGTCCTGGTTTTCGCCAAGGGCGACCCGGAGAAGGCCGCGGAGATCATCGGAACGCCGGAAACCGCAGAGGAAGCCGACCAGTACGACAACACGGCCTTATTAAAAGAAATTCTCGGAGAAGATACCGGGGACGAATAACAGCGCAGGAGGCCCGGGAGCAATCCCGGGCCTTACTTTTTACCAGGAAGGAGGAAAGAACCATGGCACACACGGGACAGCGGGACCCCTGGGAAAAGCTGCCCGGCGAAACAGCCCGGCAGTATGAGTGCTTCTGTGCTTACCGCGATATGCGGTATTTGGAGAAGCCGAAGAAGCCCGGCGACGTTGTCCGGCCGGATTTTACCGTCCGCCGCAGTATTCGCGGCCTGGCTGAACAGCTGGGAGTTACCCGCAAGAGCTTGGAGCCCATGAGCGCGAAGTTTGACTGGGTGGCGAGGGCGGAGGAGTACGACAACTATATTTTGGACTGCGTGGCAGCCAAGAACACGGCCAACATCGTAAAGATGCACGAGAAACACGCGGCCATTGCGGAACAGATGTTGCGCAAGGCCACCGGCCGCCTGCTGACCATCCCAGACGGCGACATAGACGCAAACGCTGTCGTTCGTATGGTTGATATAGGCGTAAAAGTGGAGCGGTTGAGCCGTGGAGAGCCCACGGAGAACCGCTCCGTTACCCATGGCGGCGCCTTGGAAGTGGAGAGCACCCAGCGCGCAGACCTTTCCGCCCTTTCTGACGAGGAATTGAGCCAGCTTGCCGGACTACTGGAAAAATCTAGCCCAGGTTGACCCGGCGGCGCTTCTCCGACAGGTCCGCAGGGAACAGGCGGAACGGAACCTCCCCGAGTTCATCCGCCAGGCCTGGCCCATCATTGAGCCCGGCACGACGTTTATTGATAACTGGCACATTGACTGCATCGGCGAATACCTGGAAGCGGTGAACCGCGGCCAGATAACGCGCCTGATCGTAAATATGCCGCCCCGCCACATGAAGTCCCTGGAAATTACAGTGTGCTATCCGGCCTGGACGTGGGTAAAACACCCGGAACGGCGATTCATAAAGGTTAGCTATTCAGACAGTTTGAGCCGCAAGCACAATGTTTTGACCCGTGACATTATACAATCCCCATGGTATGCAGCCAACTGGGGGGACCGGTTTAGCCTAAAGGACGACGTGAACCGGCAAAACGAATTTAAGAACAACCACCAAGGCCTTATGTTTTCAACATCTGTCGGCGGCGCGCTGACCGGTGAAGGCGGCGACTGCATCATCCTGGACGACCCGCAGAACCCCTTACAAGCCAACAGCGAAACCGAGAGAGAAGCAACCATAGCCTTCTTCAAAAACACCCTGCAATCCCGTCTGAACGACCCGAAGACGGGCGTTTTTATTATTGTGATGCAGCGCCTTCACGAAAAGGATCTGACCGGCCATATTTTGGCCGAAGACCTGGGCTATACACACCTTTGCCTCCCGGCGGAGGCGCCGCAGCGCACAATAATCACTTTCCCGGTGAGCGGCCGCGAGGTGATCCGCGAGGAAGGCGACATCCTGAACCCACAGCGTTTCGACAAAGAAACCCTTGCGAGCCTTAAAAAGTCCATGGGCTCCTTGCAGTATGCGGGCCAGTATGAACAGACCCCCGCTCCGGCGGACGGCCTGATCTTTAAGCGCGAATGGCTGCAAAACTTCTTCGACCCCAAAGCAGCACCACACCAAAGTATGCTTATCCAGTCCTGGGATATGGCCTTCACCAAGAGCGAAGGAAGCGCGAAGGTGGCGGGCTACATTGTGGGCCGGAGCGGCGCAGACATTTACATTTGGGACCTGGTAAACGAAAAAATGACCTTTACCGAGAGCGTGGCGGCCGTGCGCACCCTGACGGGCAAATGGCCGAAAGCCAGGGCAAAGGTTATAGAGAACAAGGCCAACGGCCCTGCAATCGTTGACCTGTTGAAAAAACAGATTCCCGGCATGGTAGAGTTTAACCCGAAGGGCAGCAAGCAAGAACGTGCCCTTTCCGTTACACCCTACTTTGAAGCCGGGAATATTCATTTTCCGAAGCCGGAAACGGCGCCCTGGGTGCATGACACCATCCAGGATCTATTGATGTTCCCAAAGGGCGAATACAAGGACGATATAGACGCACTTGTGCAGGCTATCTTGTACTTGATGGACAAGCCCGCCAAGAGCCCGCCAAAGGCAGAAACGATGCTTTCCAAGAGCAGCTATTGGCGGAGATAAACAGAAGGAGGAAAACGCGTGACAACCCGAAAAGGAGAAGTCGGCCGCATAGGCCAAAAGCGCTATGGCGGCGTCTTCTATGAAGAATTTCTACCGGAACTGCGCGGCCGCCGGGGCATGGCGGTGTATAGCGAAATGGCGGCGAATGACGACCTTGTGGGCGCCATTCTGTACGCCATTAAAATGCTGATCCGGCAAGTGGACTGGAACGTGGCGCCCGGCGGCGCTTCCGAGAAGGACCAGGAAGCCGCAGACTTCGTACTGGAATGTATGGCCGATATGCAAGACACCTGGACGGACACGATCAGCGAAATCTTGTCCTTCCTGACTTTCGGCTGGTCTGCCCACGAGATCGTTTACAAGCGCCGGTGCGGCAGCAGCCGGGACCCGCGCCTGAACAGCAAGTACAACGACAGCCTGGTGGGCTGGATGAAACTCCCCATCCGCTCCCAAGAGAGCCTTTACCAATGGGAGTATGACGAGAACGACAACCTTGTCGCCATGACCCAGATGCCCCCGCCGAATTTTGAGCTTATCACGATTCCGGCGGAAAAGCTGCTTTTCTTCCGCACGGAGAGCAGCAAGGGCAACCCGGAGGGTCGCAGCATCCTGCGCAACGCCTACCGCTCCTGGTATTTTAAGCGTAGAATCCAGGAGATTGAAGGCATTGGCATTGAACGCGACCTTGCGGGCTTCCCGGTGCTGACTGCGCCGGAAGGCCTTGACATTTGGGATCAGAACGACCCTGATATGGCCGCCATTCTGAAAAACGCCCAGGCTATTGTTCAAAATATCCGCCGGGACCACCTGGAAGGCCTTGTGCTTCCGTCCGGCTGGAAGTTGGAGCTTTTGAGCAGCGGCGGCGACCGGCAGTTTGATACGAACAAAGTTATTGACCGCTACGACACACGAATCGCCATGACCGTTATGGCGGATTTTGTGCTGCTGGGCCACCAGCAGACCGGCTCCTTTGCGTTGAGTGACAACAAGACGCATATTTTTTCCATGGCAATCGGAGCCTTTCTGGACGTGATCTGTGAAACCTTCAACAATAAGGCCATTCCTGACCTTATGAAGATGAACGGCGAGCACTTCGCAGGCCTTACGGACTACCCGCACCTTACCCACGGCGACGTAGAGGACGTGGACCTGGACAAGCTGGGCAACTACTTGAAGAACGTCACGACCTCCGGCCTCCTGGTGCCCGACGAGGGCGTGGAGGATTACATCCGCGAGGCCGCCGGGCTGCCGAAGCGGCTTGACGATTATGTGCCGATACCTGGCGAGGACCGCGAGCCGGGCAAGGTGAGAACCGCCCAGAAGCCGGAGAAGACCGGCGGCGACAAGATGCGCGGCCTTGACGATGAGGAGCCGAAAGAAGACCCGGCGGCGGTAGAAAAGGCGAGAAAGGACCTGGGGAGGGACTAAAATGTTTAGTATTCGCAAGGCGCGGGCACCGACGCCCCACGACTTCGTGGTGAAATCTAAGCCCAAGAAGTCGAAGGCGGGCAAAGATGTCCTTAAAAAGCTGAACGACTACCTGAACTCGGCTTCCAGTGAGCCGATGTACTTCCTTCACAACTTTTGGAAGGCCCAGAGCAACGCCGTCACCTACAAAGAACTTCGTGAAGCCATTATGAACGGCTACCTTGACGAAGCGACCCTCCAAGCGTGGCAGCAAGATTACTCCCTCTTTGTGAAAAGCCACCTTGAACCCATCTGGCAGCAGGCAGCCAAAGCCGGAGCCGATGCCCTGGCGGCGTCGGCTTCCGGCGGATGGGTTTTTGACCCCATGAGCGACGCCATGACGGCCTGGATCAAAGACCACGGCGCCGAGTGGGTAACGAAAATAAACAATGAAACCCGGGACGCCATGCGCGCCATGATCGAGGCCAGCACAAAGGGCCAGTTCACGGTGGACGAGCTTTCCCGGGCAATCCGGCCGCTTATCGGCCTGACAGAACCACAGGCGGCCGCAAACCTGAAATATTACGCCGGCGTTAAGAAAAACCTCCTTGACAACGGCGTGAAGGCGGCAGCGGCCACCAAGAAGGCCAGGGAGCAGGCTTATAAGTATGCCGACAGGCAGCTCCGGCAGCGAGCCTATACCATTGCCATCACAGAGAACGCCGCAGCGTACTGCGCCGGGTATCGTGAGGGCACAGCCCAAGCCCAGGCACAAGGCTACCTTGGGAAAGGCGTTTATGTTTTTTCGACTGCTGACGATGAAGACGTCTGCCCGGTATGCGGCGCCCTGAACGGCACCGAAACCGACGCGGAGGGAAGCTACCACATCGGCACAACAAAAATGGCCTTCAAGATGGGCCCACATCCGCCGGTGCATCCGCGCTGCCGGTGCGCTGAATACTTCGAGGAAAAGGAACCGCCCGTCTTTCTGCCCCAGCAGCCCGCACAGGACGTTATACAGCCGTGGCCGGGTAATTTGCCGGACCCGGGCGAAAGGGACACAGACGACAGCCAGGCCTTTGTGGCGGGCAGCTTGAAAGTGCCGGACGGCATGACCTCAAACGGCCCTGTCCACCTGGGCAACACTGGCAAGATGTACGATTACACCGACGCCAACGGCTGGGAATGGTATTTCAAACCCGCCCAGAGCAAGGGCGGGCAGTATGAGCCTTTCCGAGCGTATGCGCAGGAAGCTGGCTACAAGGTGCAGTCCATCGTGGACCCGGACACGGCCGTCCCGGTGGGCGTTGGCACCATTGACGGAAAATTTGGAGCCTTCCAGGAGAAAGTGAAAACCTCCGCCGGAGGGATTGACCTTGAATCCTGGCAGCTGGGCGCAGCTTCCGACCTCCCGCCGGAAATAACGGCGCAGATCCAGCGCGAGCACGTCACAGACTGGCTTCTGGGCAACTTCGACGCCCACGGCGAAAACTTCCTGACCGACCAGGAGGGCCGAATCGTTGGCATTGACAAGGAACAGGCCTTCCGCTACATGGGCGACGCCAAAAGCCATGTAATGAGCTACACATACCACCCGAACAGCGCATACGGCGAAACAGAGCCGGTCTACAACACCCTTTTCCGCCGGTTTGCGGAGGAGGACATAGACCTGAACCTCCAAGACACCCTGCCGTATATAAAGCGAGTGGAGAGCATCCCAGATAAAGAATACCGCGAGATCTTCCGCTCCTATGCCGAGGCCCTACACGGCCAAGGAAAAGAAGCGGAAAAGCTACTGGACGAGATCGTGGAGCGGAAAAGCACCCTCCGCGAAACCTACCGCACGTTTTACGAAAGCCTTCTGACGGAACGCACCGGCACGAAGGCTTCTTTTGTTTGGGCGGACGAGGCCACGGCCGTTGCAAAGCAGCCACTTGCAGCCGTGCAGATCACCCCGCAGGCAGCTAAAGGCATGACCGTCCAAGACCTGAAACAGATTGCAAAGAGCAAGGGCGTTGCCTACTACGGCAAAATGAGCAAGGCCCAGCTGGTGCAGGCCGTGACGGACCCTGTGAAAGCCGCAGAGCTTTCCCAGGAAGTGAAGGCCAAGGCTGCCGCAAATGCGGCCGCACGAAAGGCAAAAGCCCAGTACACGGCCCCGCAGGCGGCAATCCCGAAGGGCATTAAGGGCGCCGGAGAAATTTTCTCCGACCTGTCCAAAGTGCCCACCACACAGGAGGGAATCCCCATTGCTTCCGACCGTGGCAGCGTGGAGGGCCTTGTCCTTCGCGCCCGGCGGATGAACATTGACGGCGCCGAGGTTTACGAGGTGAGCGGGAAGCTCACGCAAGGGACCTGGGAGCGGGCATTGAAGACGATTAAGTCCAACAGCACAACCGAAGCCCTGGAATTTGAGGAAGCCTCCAAGACGAGCGCCTTTTTCAATTCCGGCGGTTTAAGCCTTGGCGTAAATACGAAGTGCCAGGCTGTCCACGATGGGGAAAAGACCTTGCAGATCTACACCCACGAGGGCGGCGAATACTACTCCTGGCAGGGCTTTTTCCGGGCCCGTGTGCCGGTGACGGCAGACGGCGGGTTTGATGCCCTGGAAATGAAAGACCTGTTGCAGACGGCGGGCCTTGACGACCTGGCGGCAACACCTACGGCGGAAGCCGAAAAACGCCTTGTGAAATCCCGCCTGATCTGGCAGAACGCCCCTTCCCGCGTCCCGGAGTATGAAAATCTGACCGGTGACGCCCTGGACAAGAAGCTGGACGAAATCCTAAAGGACCTGGGCATTGACCAGAAGCGGGTGGACGGCGTGGAGCTGCGCAAGGTATGCGACGGCTACGCGGTCTATTACGACCCGGAACAGGCCAAAGCCTTGAAGGCTGCGGGCGCAGATTACGTTTGGTGTGGCGTTGGCAGCGCTGACAGCGTGGTTTCTATCATTCAGAGCGGCGGCCTTCGCAGCACAAACCGGCGCTGCCTTTCCGGCATCCGGCTGACCGGTGCAAGCCCCAGCGCCGACATGGAAAGCGGCGGCGCAGATAACGTTTTCACCCGTATCGGAACGAAAGCGGGTCGTGGTCATATTCGGTATGATGATAGTTTTTGCGGCAGCGGCTACCGCCTTATCATTGATGAAGCGGAGCTGGGCCGCACAGACTGGTACGCATACACCGGCGACAGCTACGGCACGACCAAGCCGAGCCGCCTTCACAGCCGCCAGGGCTCCGAGGAGTTCGTGAAAGGGCAGAATAAATCTTTTCGGCCCAGCAATGAAATCATGTTCCGCCAGGGCATCCCGGCCACGTCTATACAGAAGATTCGCTGCCCGGGTGAGCATGAGCGCGGCAGGCTGCTGCAAGCGTTCCGCAACGCGGGAATAACGGAAGTGAACGGAGTGCCCATTGAAGATTTTGTGGAGGTTGGCGATCTGCTATGAACAGACGGTTTGTTTACACCATCAAGCGCCCGGGCGACAAGAAGCCCACCGGCCTTGCCCTGAACTGCCACCTTTGGCACGGTGCCTTCCGCTACTTTGACATGGAACGCGGCCACGAGGTCCCCGGCAAGGTGACGGAGGACGGAGAGGACACCTTCACGTTTACTTCGGAGGGCTACGCACCCGGAGCCTGGCAGTTTGAAAAGCTGACCATTGAGCGCTTCCGGCGCGAAACCTACAAGATCGTGGAAGGCGGCAACTACATTGCCCAGATGATCCGCAGCACGGCGGACCTTCACGAATGGTATCGCAAGAGGTATGGCGAGGCTGCCGGGCTTTGCTATCCCCGCGTAAACAGTGAATGATTTACGCTTAAAAAACGAAATACGCTGAAATTTACGCTGATTTTTGCAAAAATCCTGCAAATTCAGCGAATAAGGAGAAAGCCATGGTTACTTTTAACGAAGCACTCACCGGCAAGAAGCCGCCCGGCAAAGAGCCGAACGACCGCATTGCTGGCACCTTCAAGATCCAGAAATCCGTTGATGAAAAGCGCCTGGCCTTTGGCTGGGCCAGCGTGGCAGCCACGGCCGCGGGCGATACCGTGACGGACTACTACGAGGACATCATCGAGCCCGACGAGCTGGAACAGGCTGCCTATAACTTCGTGCAGTTCTACCGCGAGGGCGGCGAAATGCACGAGCGCGGCGGCTGTGCCGTCCTGGTGGAGAGCGTAATTTTCACCAAGGAAAAAATGGCCGCTATGGGCATCCCGGAGGGCGTTGTCCCGGAAGGCTGGTGGATCGGCTTTAAGGTGACGGACGACGAGGTTTGGGAGAAGGTCAAAGACGGCACTTATCCCATGTTTTCCATTGAGGGCGAGGCCGTCCGCGAGGAAGTGGACGACGAGGAACCCGAGAACTAAATACCGATAAACCAAAGCCTCGGCACCCGCCGAGGCTTTGTTGTTTATAAAAATCTTCAAAGAAAGGAGGAAACGCAAATGGCAACCAAACTTAAAAACCTGAAAATCAAAAAAGTGGACTTCGTGGACAACGGCGCGAACCCTGGCGCGAGTATTGCCCTGTACAAGAGCAAGCCTGCGGAAGGGGAAACGCCTGCCGTGCAGCCCAAGGAGGACACCCCGCCCGAGGAATCTATTTTGAAGCGGATTGTTCACGCCATTGCCAAGAGTATCGGTGCCACCGATGCGCAGGCAGCTGCGGCCGTTGAAGAAGTTTCCAAGAACGCGGACGTCCCCACCTTTGGCGACGCTATGGCCCGCCGCCGGATGCGCCAGACCACAGAGGAAATCTGGGATTACTGTTACGCGCTGAATGACAGTCTGTGCGGCATTGTGGCAAATGCCGACATTACGGCCGAGGACAAAAAGGCCCTCATGGCCCAGAGCTGCGCAGAGTTCGCAGCAGCGACCGAAGCAGCGATCCCGAAGTGGTCCGGCGGTATTCCCGTGAAGTTGGAAAAGGCAGCCCCCGCTCCTCTGACACCCGACAGAATCGAGAACGCCAAAGCAGCCCGCGCCCGTCTGGACGAAATGATCGCCAAGGCGGAGCCGAAGCCCGCGACCGAAAATACACCGCCGGAGCCCCCGAAAGAGGGCACCGACCCGACGCCTCCCGCTGAACCGCAGCAGGAGGAAGAACCCGTGCAGAAAGGAGCATTTGACATGGAAATCGACAAGAGCAAGCTGTCCCCCGAGGAAGTGGCACAGCTGGAAGCAATCGAGAAGAAGGCCGGTATTCCGGCCCAGGCAGCGCCTGCCGTCCCTGCTGGCGTTGAGAAGGCCGCACCCGCCACCCCCGCAGATAACACCACGGGCGGCGAGGAGGACATTTACAAGGGCATCCACCCCGAGGTGGCAAAGGAGATCGCAGAACTGCGCAAGTTCCGCCAGGATGCGGAGAACCGCGAGCTTCTGACCGTTGCCAAAAAGTACGAGCTTCTGGGCAAGAAGCCCGAGGAGCTTGTCCCTGTGCTGAAATCCCTGAAAGCCGCAGGCGGCACCGCCTACAACGACATGATCGGCGTCCTGGACGCAAACCTGGAAGCAGTGCAGAAGTCCGGCGCATTTTCCGAGATCGGCAAGCGCGGCGGCGACCACAGTCACACCACGACAGGCGCGGACGACGCATGGAGCCAGATCGAGAAGAAGGCCGAGGAGATCCGCAAGTCTGCCCCCACCATGGGCTATTACGAGGCTATCGACAAGGCTTGCCAGCAGAACCCCGAGCTTGTCCATGAGTACGAGAACGGCCGCTAAAGAGAGGAGGAAAAGAGTATGAGCATCATCGGTACTGCAACCAATTCCAGCCCGTACCTGGCCGCGCCTGCTGCTGCGGCCATTGAGAACGGCAAGAACCACTTCGTCACCCTGGGCGAGAACGGCGTTTCCTTGGCTACCGAGGGCGCCGCCGCTGTGGGCATCCTGCTGCCTGACACCGAGGACAAGGTGGCGGCAGGCGAGGGCGTGACCGTGCAGATCAAAGACCGCACTCTGGTCCAGGCTGGCGCGGCCGTTACCGCAGGCGACCCGCTGGCGAGCGATGCAAAGGGCCGCGCAATCAAGGCCGTTGCCGAGAAGTATATTATCGGCTATGCCATGGAGAGCGCGACCGCCGCAGACCAGATTATCCACATCCAGATCACCAAGAGCGGCTTTGTGCCGAAGGCGGGTTAAAGGAAAGGAGAGCTAAACCATGAATACCAGAAACACCACCGCGGGCATTGCTGCCGAGATTGCCAAAGGCTGGCAGCCCAACAACTACCTGACCAACATGTCCATGGCCTACTTCCAGAAGCCGGAAGACTATGTGGCAAACAGCATTTTCCCGGTCTGCCCGGTGCAGCTGTCCGCTTCCTACTACTACACGTTCAGCAAGGAAGATCTGGCCCGCGACAACGTGCAGCCTAAGCCTGCCTTCGGCAAGGTTGACCCTGCTGTGATGGGCCAGGAGGACAACACCTACAAGTGCCACGTTGACCAGATCATCCTTGGCATTGACCAGATCGCCGCCCTGAACTACCAGCGCAGCCGTGCCCCCGGCGTGAATGACCCCCGCCGCGCAAAGGTCCGCACCGCCACCGAACAGATGCTGCTGCACCAGGATATTCTGTTTGCAAAGAACTTCTTCAAGAGCGGCGTTTGGAAGCATGAGCTTACCGGCACCAGCAACGGCAGCGGCTCCAACGAGTTTGTGAAGTTCACGGACACTTCTTTTGACCCTATCGGCTTCTTCGACGACCTGCGCACCGACATCAAGCGCCTGGGCCGCCGCAGCCCTAACCGCCTGGCCCTTGGCATCGAGGCTTACAACGCCCTGAAAAACAACCCCTTCGTCAAGGAGAGCGTGAAGTACACCGGCACCACCGCAAACCCGGCCATCGTTACGCCCAACGTACTGGCGCAGCTTTTCGGCGTTGAGCAGGTGAAGATCCTGGAATCCACCTACAACTCCGCAGGCCTGGGCCAGAAGGAAAATATGGAGTTCATCTGCGACCCCAAGGCCGCGCTGCTGTGCTATGCTACCCCGACCCCGCAGATCGACGAGCCCTCCGCGGGCTACATCTTCACCTGGGATATGCTGGGCAACGGCGCTTCCGTCGCCTTTGACCAGTACGAGGGCGAGCCCGGCACCCATGCTGAGTTTATCGAAGGCCTGTGCGCTTCCGACATGAAGAAGACTTCTGACGACCTGGCAATCTTCCTGAAAGAGTGCGTATAAGGAGGCCGCTATGAAGTACACCTGTCTGAAAATGGCGACCTTTGGCGGCGTGAAATACCGCCCGGGCGACGTTGTGGAGGCTGAAATGATCCAGCCCGGCCGCGCAAGGGCAATGCAGGACATGGGCATTATTGCCGAGTGCCAGGAGCTCGAAGTTGGCAAAATCGAAGCGCTGACCCTCCCCATTACCGCGGAGGGCGGCGTGGTAGAGCTTGACGCCACCCCGGACGCCGTTGTCCAGGCTGTGTGCATCTTGCAGCAGCGGGCCGAAGAGGCTGTGGCGGCCATTGCCGAGGTTGAGGACCAGAGCGTCCTTATCCTGGTGAACGCCTGTGACAGCCGCAAGAGCGTTAAGGCGGCCGCCAAGGAACGCGGCGTATTCCTGGAAGACGAAGCCGAAAAAACCACGCAGGAGGCCCCGGAGGGCGGCTCCGAGGGGGTGAGCTGATTGGCACAGCTCACATACACCTACGATGCAAGCAAAATCACTGAACACGGCCTTGACCAGATGCGTTTCGAGTTGGGGGACACGATGGTGGAGGGCGGCGTGGAAACCTGTGCGTTGAGCGACCAGGAATATAAAGCCGTCATTGAAGCCTACCCCCGCTGGAAGCGCGCAAAGCTGGCCTGTGTGGAAAGCATCCTGCGCCGGTTTTCCTACGAGGTGAACACCAAAGTCGGCGAGCTGAATCTTTCGTTGAGCGACCGCCTGGACTACTGGAAGAAGCTCTATTCCGACTTAAAGGCAGATGTGAACGCTTCCGCCCCGGTAGCAAACCCGGCAGCCATCGGCGGCCAGCATTATTTTTATGCTGGCATGATGGAAAACCGCGGGACCGGCGGCAGGGGAGGCAACGGCCATGTTTTACCTTAGACCAGGAAACCTTTACAAGGACTTCGTGATCGAGCCGCTCATGGCGGAAAAGAGCACGACCGGGCGGGCAGCCGCGAAATACGACACGGAGAGCCGCCAACTTCTCCGCGGCGTTCTTTCGGATGCTTCCCCGGAGGCGATCGAGCGATTCAGCCAGAACGCGCACCCGGTAACACACCAGATCGTGCAGCGCGGCAAGCCGAAGGCCAAGGATGGCGACCGCCTTATTTTGGAGAACCGGGCGTACTACGTTGAAGGCGTGGACCCGCTGGGAAACCTGGGCCTTTATACGCTCTATTATGTTCAGCAGAGGGAGGACACGCACAATGGAAATTGATATTTCTGGTGCCGTCCAAGGCTTTGTGCAGGACATAGAAAAACAGGTTGCGAGCCGTGCCGAACGCGCTGCACACGTTATTCGCAAGCACGAACTTAGTGTGCTGTCGAACAACCCGAAGCGCAGCGGCAAGGTGTACCGCAAGCCCGCGAGTAATAAGACCTACACGGCGTCCGCCCCTGGTGAACCGCCTGCCCTTCGCACTGGCGACCTCCGCCGGAGCTTCCG
Organism: Faecalibacterium sp. Marseille-Q4164; assembly: GCF_017377545.1. Classification (NCBI taxonomy): domain Bacteria; kingdom Bacillati; phylum Bacillota; class Clostridia; order Eubacteriales; family Oscillospiraceae; genus Faecalibacterium; species Faecalibacterium sp. Marseille-Q4164. The sequence goes on from NZ_JAFREJ010000002.1 coordinate 311,239, forward strand.
ACCGCTTGCCAAGAGCGAAATCGTCCAGAGCGCCAAGCACTACACGCCCGGCATCCGCACAGATGTGAAGTATGCGCCGTTCCTGGAAGATGGAACCAGCAAAATTTCCCCGCGCCCCTACGCGGAGGAAATCAAGCAGAAGGCCTTCCCCGAGGTGAAGGCTATTTTTGAAGAAAAATACACCTAAGAGGAGGGCAGCCCCATGGGCCTTATGAAGGAAACCACATCCGCGGCGATTGATACAACCGCCATCCACCCCGGCGACCTGATCCGCGCCAAGTATGCAGACTGGAACGAGGCAAAAAACGGCATTGTTACCGCCGTGACCGGCGGGGAGATCCGCTGCCTTTATTTTCCGGGTATTCGGAACGTGTGCAATTACTTTCTGATCGCGGCAGACGAGGTCACGGAAGGGCTTTGGGAAATTTTCTGGAGCTCCGACATGAAGACCATCCAGACCGAGGGAGAACAGCATGACGCTTGAAGAACTTATCTATAAGCGGATCTCTGAATCCGCCGCCGCTGAACAGCTGGCGTCCCATAACGGGGCACCGGCCGTTTTTTTTGGCCCGGCTCCGACCGACACAGATCCGGGCTGGGCTGGGGCTGAACAGTACCCGCGCATTTCCTACACCATCGACATGAGGGCGAACCCCGAGCGCCAGACCGCCGGGAATATTTACCTTGACGTCTGGTGCCTGGACAGCGGAACCGCGCCGGAGGCCGTAGAGCCGAGCGTCCGGGCTGCCCTGTGCGACGTTATTATGGCGCCGCAGGAACAGCCCCCGTACAGTCTGGCGTGGGTTACAAGTGAAACCTTCGAGGCCACGAAGCAGCTTGACAAGAGCGCCCGCGTTATTGGCGTGACGGTGACTTTTGATCTGTATGCGCTGCCGCAGCAGGAAACCACCGACCCGGACCCCATCCTGGCAATGAACGCCTTCACGAACAGGTGGAGCAACGCTGTGACCGTGATTGGAAGCGACCGCATGGGCGAGTATACGGAGCCGTCGGACCAGCATCCGGCGGCTTATTTCCGCCTTGCGAACTACCACCGGGCACAGGAAACCAACACCGTTATTTGGCTGGAAGGCGTTCTGGTGGGTCACCTGATCGCGCCGACCTATGCAGGCCGCCAGCGCTGGCTCAAAGCCCTTGCGGACGAGCTTGCAACCCGCGGGGAAGTCGAAATGTTAGACACTTCCCCCATGTTCATACGCGGTTTGGAGGTGGACGGGAGCCTTGACCCGCTCACGGCCGGGCAGATGCGCCTTGCCGTCCGCTGGGGAATCTTGAGGCGGCCGAAGTTCGCCCACAAGCTGAACCACGTCAATACGAATTACAACTACAAACCGTAAAAGGAGGCTATTATGGCAGAAACCAAAACCACGGCTGCCGCGCCCGTAGAGGCGGCCGCCACCTATACCGCGGCCGAGCTTATCGCAGCAGCCCCGGAAAAGTTTGGCGTTTCGCCGGACGTTGCCACCGCTGCCCTGCGCATGGCTGGCAAGAAGACTGCCACCGTTGAGGAGGCAAGGACCATCATCACCGAGTTTGCAAACAGGGAGGTGAAATAATATGGCGGGCACTTATTCTGTGGGCGAAACCAAGACCCGCCCGGGCGTTTACCACCGGCGTTATAGCGTTGGCGGCGGTGAACTGGCTGGCGCCCTGAACGGCGTCGGCATGGGCATCATTCGCGCCAACTGGGGCCCCCTGAACAAAGCCGTTGCCTTTGACCCGTCTACCAACGTGAACGCGGTATTTGGCAGCGGCAACACTGAGGACCTTATCACCGAAATGTTTTCCGGCGGTATTTCCAGCGGCTATTTTGTCCGCTGCGGCACCGGCGGCACCGCGCCCACCATTACCCTGAAAGACGATGCGAAGGCCGATGTTGTGACCATTACCGGCGCCTATGTTGGCGACCGGGCTTTTACTGTATCCATCCGCGACAGCCTGACCGGCGACGACCGCGAGTGCATCATTTACGAGGGCACGACCGAGTTTTTGAAGGTGACGTTTGCGGCCGACAAGAAGGAACCCACGGGCCTGGCCGCAGCTATCAACGCGGCAACCAAGGACTTCACCGCCAAGGCAACCGCCGCAGGCTCTGGCGTTATGGCTACCGTTACCCAGTCGGCCATGACCAAGGGCACCCAGCCAACCACGAACACCGCGAGTTACAGCGCGGCCCTGGATGCCTTCGACGCTGTGCGCGGCAACGTTATCTGTGTGGACACCGACGACGCGGCCGTCCACGCCCTGATGCAGGCCTACATCACCCGCACCTTTACCGGCGGCGGCTACCTGATGGGCTGCGTTGCCGAGAATAAGGACGTTGAGTTCGACACCCGCACGACCCACGCCGCGGCCTTCAATGACGAGAAGATGCACTATTGCGTCAACGGCGCCCTGAATGCCACCGGCGACGACTACAACGGCTACAAGCTGGCCGCCCGCATTGGCGGCGTGATCGCTTCCGTGGCTTCCAACGTGGCCCTGACCCACACCGTTGTGAAGGGCTTTGTGGACCTGGACGAAGGCCTGACCAACAGCCAGATCGAGAAGGCGTTGAAGCGTGGCTGCATCGTGCTGACCAAGAACGATTCCGGCCAGGTGCAGATCGAGCAGGGCATCAACACCCTGGTGAGCCCGGACGGCGACATGGATGCAGGCTGGAAGAAGATCCGCCGCACCAAAGAGCGCTTCGAGCTTATGCAGCGCATTGACGATAGCCTGGACCCCATTGTGGGCAAGCTGGACAACGACAGCGACGGCCGCGGCACTGTTATTTCCATGGGCAAGGCCGTCATTGCCGCCATGGTGGGCGAAAAGAAGCTGACTTCCGGCGATATGTACGAGGACGAGAGCAACCCGCCGCAGGGCGATTCCGCATGGTTCATCCTTGACATTGTGGACAAGGACAGCCTGGAACACGTCTATCTGGCGTATAAGTTCCGTTTCGCCACCGAAGTGAGCGAGTAAAGGAGGGAATGAGCTATGTATAATCAGTCCGGCCCGGCCGACAGCCGCAAGGTTTTGAGTGGCAAGGACGCGGTACTTTTCAACGGTGAAGGCGTTATGCTTGCCACCATTGAGAGCTTCCAGGTCCAGGTGAACGTTTCTAACTCTGACTATCAGCCCTTGGGCGACGCCCAGGCACACGCCACCATGACCAGCTACAAGGTGACACTGACCTTCTCCCAGATCACCATTGAAGACGACGCCCTGATCGAGGATATGTTTGCCATGATGCACAGCGGCCAGCAGCCTAACTGGAACTTCCAGGGCGTTGTTTACGGCCGTAACGGCAGCGAGCAGCGCATGAACTACCGCGGCTGTGTGCCCGATGGCAACATTGACCTCCAGGGCGCTTCTGTGGGCGATATTATTAAGCGCGCATGGAACATGGTGGTCAACGACCCGCCGGAGCTCCAGAAGCTCCTGGCCGCATAAGAGAGGCCACAAAAACGGAGAACAGATACAGGGGGAGGCGCCTTGCGAGGGCGCCTCCCTTCTATTTTATTCGCATGAACGAACAAAACCATTATGGAGGACAAATATATGAGCATCAAAGCTACTGTGAACCCTGCCGCAGAAACCACCGAAACCACCAAGGAAGAGCAGATTGCGGACGCCCGCGAGAATGAAACCGCCCTGCTGGACGGTCTTCTGGCTGCTGCCGAGTTCAAGACTTCGGAGGAGTGCATCAAAAACGTTGTGATCTCCCGCAACGGCAAGGACCTGTTCAGCTTCCACATTCACCCGTTGAGCGAGGAGGACTACAACAACTGCCGCAAGAAGTTTACCAAGTTCGTTAAGAGCAAGGTCCAGGGCGGCATCCGTGTGCCGGAGGAAGTGAACGCGGTGAACTACCGCGCCGAGCTGATTTTCCGGGCTACCATCCCGGAGGACCAGGCAAAGGTCTGGTGCAACAAGGCTCTGTGGAAGAAGCTGGATCTCGTGACCGGCTACGAGGCCGTAAACGCGCTTCTGATGGCAGGCGAGAAAGAGGCCGTTCTTTCCCTTATCGACCAGATCAGCGGCTATGAGCTCTCCGAGGAGGACGTGGCAAAAAACTAATCCTCGCCGGAGGGCGCGCAACGCTTTTGCACCAGATCTTCCAGCGCACCGGCGTAATGCCGGGCAAGGTCTGGAACGCCCCGCATGGTGAAAGAGCGTTTTGTTTGGCCTCCATGATGGTGCAGCTCGAACAAGAGCAGAAGGCCGGAGAGGAGGGAACAAATGGCCTCTGAAACTTTTAGAATTGCCATTGACGCGACCGTCAACGACAATACCGGCCCCGGCGTGCAGTCTGCCCAGAAGCGCCTTTCAGGGTTCGATAAGAGCGTCGAGCACACCAAAGACCAGCTGGACCGGCTGACAAGCACGGGCTTCCACATCGACCTGGACGCCGTAGACCGGGCGACCGCTACGATCCAGAACGTGGAAACGAGAGCCCGGAGCTTCACGGGAAAGGTTTGGAATGTGACCCTTGGCGTTGTGGACAAACTGACGGCGCCGTTTAAGAGCATTATCGCAAACACGATAGGAAATCCCGTTGTGCAGGCGGGGGCAATTTTTGGCGTTTCGCTCAGTCTTAAAAATACGGTTGACACATACGGAGCCTTCGAGGAATCCATGTCGAACGTGAAGGCCATTTCCGGCGCCACGGCCGAGGAGTTCGAGAAACTCACTGCCAAAGCGAAAGAGGAAGGCGCAACCACGAAATTCACTGCCAAGGATTCGGCGGACGCCTTCGGCTATATGGCTATGGCAGGCTGGAAAACCGAAGATATGCTGAACGGCATTGACGGTATTATGAGCCTGGCCGCAGCCTCAAACGAAGACCTGGCGACCACTTCCGACATTGTGACCGATGCTTTGACGGCCTTCGGGCTGCAAGCATCCGATTCCGGGCACTTCGCTGACGTTCTGGCGCAGGCCAGTGCGAACGCGAACACTAACGTTGGTATGATGGGCGAATCCTTCAAGTACGTTGCCCCTGTGGCGGGTGCATTGAAGTACTCCGTGGAAGACGTTTCCCTGGCCCTGGGCCTTATGGCAAACGCCAGCGTTAAAGGCTCCATGGCAGGCACCAGCCTGAAAACCTCCCTTGCGAACCTGGCGGCCCCCACCGACAAGATGCAGGGAGCCATGGACCGGTACGGCATCAGCCTGACCAAGCGCAACGGCGAAATGAAGACCCTGCACGAGGTTTTGGACAACTTGCGCAGCAGCTTGGGCGGCCTTTCCGAGACCGAACAGACCGCGGCCGCAAGCACCATTTTCGGCAAGGAAGCCATGGCCGGTATGCTGGCAATCATCAACGCATCCGCGGATGATTACAACAAACTGACCGCAGCCGTGAACAACGCCGACGGCGCCTCCCAGCAGATGGCAGACACGATGCTGGATAACATGAACGGCAGCTTTACGCTGCTGCAATCTGCGGTTGACGGCGCAAAAATCGCCCTGGGCGAGCGCCTTTCCCCGTACCTTCGGAAATTTGCAACCTGGATCACCGGCAAAATGCCGCTGGTGGAAGACGCAATCGGCGACGCAATGGACCATGTGGACGCCAAGGTCGAAGACCTGCGCCAGACCATTGCAGAGTTTACCGCGAGCGACGAGTGGGCAAACGCCGACATTTGGGGCAAGCTGGGCATTGCCTGGGACAAGATCGTGGCGGAGCCGTTCGGCGAGTGGTGGAACGGCAGCGGCCGCCAGTTCTTCGCCGACAGGGCCGCAGGCCTGGGCCGAGGCCTTGGCAGCGGTATTACTGCCGGATTCCTGGCACTGCTGGGCATTGACCCCGCCGGAGCCATTGACGACGGCGCAGCCATCGGCGCGAACTTCGTTTCTGGCTTTATGGATGGCCTGGACTTCGATGTGATTCTCGACAGCCTGAAAACCTGGGCAGAGGGCCACAAGGGCCAGGTGGCAGCCATTGGCGCAATTCTGGGCTTTAAGCTGGTAACGGGCGCAGCAAGTGCCTATTCTAAGCTCCGCGGCCTGACCGCTACGCTTGGCCTGGGCGGTAGCTCTGATACCGGCACCGGCGCTTCCGGGCTTCCTTCCATGGGAGGCTCCTTCAAGACTTCCGCGGCCGTTATGAACGTAACGGCCCAGATGGTGGTTTTGAAGTCTGGAAACTTCGGCAGCGGGGAGGGCTCCAAAGTCCGCCAGGCAGCAGAAACCGCGTTTTCCGGCAGCACCGGCACTTCGCTGATCCCCAGCACGGGCACACCGGCAGCGGCCGGAGCCCTGCCGAGTGCAACAAGGCTTCTCGGCGACGGGAAGGCAACCTTTGAGGGAACGGCCGTTGAAATCGACCCGGCGACCCTGTCCGCAAAGGGCCTGACCTCCGCAAACAGCTGGCTGGGCAAGCTCCTGCAAAAGGGCTCCACCCAGGCCACCATGAGCGCGGACGGCACCCTGACTTCTGTTACCGGCGGCGTTGGCGGCACCCTGGGCGGCATTGGCACGGCCCTTGGCAGCCATGCGACCACGGCGGCAGGCACGGCCGCAGCGGGCGGCGCAAGTATTCTGGGCGGCCTTCTTGGCCTTCTGGGCATCGGTGCAGGCGTGAGAAACTTGTACCGCGGCACCCAGACCACCGGCAAGGACGCGCAGAACGAGTATTCCAAGGGTGGAACGAAGATTGGCATGGTCGGCGCAGGCGCAGCAGCAGGCGCGGCCGTTGGCTCCGTGGTGCCTGTTGTAGGAACCGGCGTCGGTGCCCTTGTTGGTGCCGGTATTGGCGGCCTGGGCGCCCTGGGTTTTGGCGATAAAATCGGCCAGGCGCTTTCTGACGCCTTGGACGAAGGCGGAGCCCTGGATAACCTGAAACAGACGGTCGGAACCTTCTTTACTTCGACGTTGCCGGAGCACTGGACGAACTTCTGGGATGGCGTGGGCACCACGTTCTCCGAAACAATCCCCTATGCAATCGGCTACGCCCTGGGCAAGACGAAGGTTTTCTTTACCAACACGCTGCCCGAACACTGGACCGCCTTCTGGGACGGTGTGGGGGAGTTCTGGACCGAGGATGTCCCCGCATGGGTGGAGAGCACCGGCGAGAAGGCGACCGCCTTCTTTACCGAAACGCTGCCGACCAAGTGGACGGACTTCTGGACCGGCGTTGGCGACTTCTGGACAAAAGAAGTCCCGGCATGGGTTGAAAGCAGCGTGACGAGCGCAGCAAACTTCTTCACCGTGACACTTCCGGCGAAGTGGACCGGCTTCTGGTCTGGCGTGGGCGACAAGATCAGCGGATTTTTCACCAACGCCAAAAACGCCTTTAGTTCTGGCTTCTCTGCCGGATCGTTCACGACCGGCGGAGGCACGAGCAGCGGCGGAGGCGGCGGCCGTGTTACTCCGCACGCTATGGGCGGCATTATGACGAGCCCGCACATTGGTCTTGTGGCAGAAGATGGCCCGGAAGCGATTATTCCGCTTGGTGGCAGCCGCCGAACTAGAGCACTTGATCTTTGGAATCAAACGGGGTCGCTTCTTGGTGCAGATTATTCGGACGATTCGGACGACAACACCCCCGAGAATGTGCCCACGTTCTCCCCGGTCGTGTACCCGACACCGGCGCCGCAGGCACCCGCAGGAGCCGCAGCACAGCCCGTTTCTATTCCGGTAGAAATTGGGCTGAACCCGCAGTTTATCATCCAGGGCACCGCAGGCATGAGCCCGGACGAGATTATCGCAACCGTGAAATCCCGCATCCGCGAAATGGTGGACGACATAAGCGACGAGCTGGCCGAACGCCTGGCCCGCGTCCTTGCGAATATGCCCGCATAAGGAAAGGAGGGCAAAATGTTACCCGAGATTGTGTATCTTACCCAGCTCGACACGGGAACCAGAATTGCACTCCCTCTTACACCCGAGAAGGTTTCCGACAAACGAGAGGGAAATTTCATTTCATACAACATTCTGAATGTTGGCGAGGTGAAGATCCCGAATGGTGAAAAGCTGGCGCAATTTTCCTGGAACGGTATTCTCCCCGGCGTTTCCATGCTGGGCATGGGTATTGTTTCACTTTTCGACTGGAAGCCGCCCCGCGTGATGATCGGTATTCTTGACGGCTGGAAGAAGAACCGGAAGAAACTTCGGCTTCTTGTGACCGGCACGGCCATAAACCACGACGTTTATATCCAGAACTTCACCGTTACCCATGAATACTTCGACCGGGCAGAATACAGTATTTCCTTTGTGCAAGCAAAGGACATTCTGATTAAAACCACGGACGAGGCGGACGGGAAAACGGATGGCGGAAGCCTGGACGAGCGCCCGGCAAGCGCAGCGGCCGCAGCATCCACCCAGGCAACCGGCAAAACCTACACCGTGAAGCCTGGGGACACGCTGTGGTCCATTTCCAAGAAGTACCTTGGCAACGGTTCACGCTATTCGGAGATCTACAACTCCAACAAGAGCGTGATCGGGAGCAACCCGAACTTAATTAAGCCGGGCCAGGTCCTGACCATTCCGGGGTGAGGAGGGCCGCATGATCGACATTTCCAAAGTGGCATACAACGTTTATGCGGTCCTGCAAGACGGCACCCGGCTGAATGTGACCCCGGCGGTCACAGATCTAGGTTGGGAGGAAGGAGAGAGCGAGTTGAGCACCCGGTTTTCGTTCACGGTTGCCAACGTGGACTATAACGGGAGCCCGCTTTCTTCGACCATAAAACCGAACACCGCTATTGTGGTAACGGCCTCGGCCGGAGGCGATGAACAGGAAGTTACCAGCGGGAAGGTAATCGAATGGAACCCGCAGGACGGGGCCACCATGAAGGACTTTTCCGTGGTGTGCTACGATGACCTTTACAACCTCCAAAAAAGCCAGGACGACCGCTATATCAAGGCCGGAACTGGCACGAAATCCGCCTTGAACGCTATCTTTTCCGACTGGGGAATCCCGGCCGGGGAATACAAGGGCCCGGACAAGCCCCACGCAAAGACCATTTTTAAGGCTGAATACCTTGGGGACATTATAACGGAGCTTCTGGACGATGCCGAAAAGCACGGCGCGGACAACTACGTTATAAGAATGAGCGGCGGCAAGGTGAACGTTCTGCCCATCAATGCCAACGAAACCGTTTACCACTTCGACGAGGACGACAGCCTGACAACGAGCGGCGACAAGATCAGCACGGCCGACCTTGTGACCCGCGTTAAGGTGATAGGCCTTGAAAAGAAGACCCAGAAGCGGTCTGTGGAAGCTACCCTGGACGGGAAAACGGAGTACGGCATCCGGCAGCGTATCTATACCCGCAGTTCGGACGACACGGCCGCACAGGCCAAGTCCGCCGCACAGAAGACCCTTGACGAAAAAGGGGAGCCGACCCGGAAAACCACCCTGAAAGGCGCGGATCTTCCGTTCATCAACAAGGGCGACAAAATCCGGGCCGCAGCCAGAACCGTGAACGGCTTTTGCACCGTTCTGGGAGTGCAGCATGATGCAGCAAACCGCACAATGACCATGACCGTTAAGGTTTTGGGCGAAGATTCGGCCGGGAACAAGAAGGGCTCCGACGAGTACAAGGTGGGCGACATTGTGAACTTTGCCGGTGGCAGCCATTACAAGGCTTCCACCGATACAAAGGCCGCAAGCACAAACCTTTCGCCGGGTAAAGCCAAAATAACCATCATAAAGAAGGGCGCAAAACACCCGTACCACCTGATCTATCAGAACTGGGCCGAAACGCACGTTTACGGCTGGGTGGATGAAGGCGCCTTCTCGAAGTAAGAAGGAGGAAACTGTGAACCCGAGTTCTGGCAACAAGGGTGTGAACCACCTGGCTCAGGTTTTGACCGGGCAGAACAAAAAGGACCAGGACCGAAATTCCGCCCTGGTCCTTGATTTTGGCGAAATCCTGGACGATTACAGCCTCCAAACCAACACATTTTCTATTCCGATCCCGGTAGAAGATTATCACGTCTGCCGCCAGCTGACCCTTGGCAAAACCGGGGACATTCTGGCGAAGACCCAAGAAATCGGCTCTCCGGGCAGCGGTGAGCATAACCATAAGAAGGTTACAACTCTTCTGGATTCCAGGGGCCAGACGTGTTCTGGCACGATTGGCATACCGGCTGCTGGGCAGCCGGACCCGCCAGACCCGCCGAAGAACAGCGCTGGCAGCGGAGGCGACGAGGGCGCACACCAGCACCACGTCTTGATCCCCGAGAAAATGCGCCGCCTGAAACCCGGGGACCGCGTTCTGGTGGCCTGGGTACAGTCGGAGGCTGTTGTGGTGGACATTATCTGCCCGGCGGAAGACCTGAAAAAATAACCAGACGAAAGGAAGGACTTTCCCATGGCTGAAAAGCAGCTTTACCCCGTTTTTGAAGTCCCCGACTTCGTCACAAAGAAGAACGAGGAAAGCCGGAAGCAGCAATATAAACCCTCTGTTTATTTTGACTACGCGACCGGTGATTTTCGTCTTGACGGCGCCGGACGCATGGCGGGAGCCAGCGGCCGCGAAGCCTATATGCAATGGTGCATAAAAACCGTTATGACGGAACGGGACGCCTTTCTGGCGTATTCGACCAAGTACGGTGCGGAGCTTGAAACTTCGCTTGCGCAGAGCGACCACGCCAGCGTGGAAGCCAGCCTGGAACGGACCATCACGGAGGCCATCATGGCAAACCCCAAAACAGAGTATTGCCGAGACTTCACGTTTACATGGGACGGGCCAGACAGCTGCGATTGTGCATTTAACATTAAGGGCCGCGGTTATGACGAGATCCAGACCGTCAATCTGAACTTTTCAAAGTAAGGAGGTGAGAGCATGGCCACAATTCCGGCATTCTCCCCGCCCGATTGGCTGAAAACCGAAACGGCGGAGCAAATCCAGGCGCGCATGATGGAGAGCCTCCCGCCCGACATTGACGACACCGAAGGCGGTTTCCCCTGGGATTTTACTTATCCGACGGCGCTTGAAAAGGACGAACTTCTGAATTTCCACCTTGTAGAAACCTTGAAGCTGATGTTTCCGGCGTGGTCCTACGGCGCCTATCTCGATGGTCACGCCAGGGGCGACGGCCTTTCCCGCCGCCCAGCGAACGCTGCGGCTGGAACCGTCACCTTTACCGGCTCACCTGGTACACAGATCCCGGAGGGGACTGTGGTTTGTGTGCCTTCTTCTGGCGGAGTGCCCGCCATTGAATACGCCACGGATTCCGTGGCGTACATTGGCGAGGCGACCAGCGGGGAGAACGGCACCGTTGACGTTGCTGTAACGGCCGTAGAGCCTGGCCCTACCGGCAACGTGGGCGCGGGTGCCATTACAATTATGATGGACCCGATTGCAGGCGTTACCCTTGTGACCAACGCCGACAAGATCACCGGCGGCGCAGAGGAGGAAGACGACGAATCCCTCCGCCTGCGCATTGCGGAGTATGACGAAACTTCGGGTGAATCCTTTGTGGGCTGTGACGCGGACTATAAACGCTGGGCCAAAGAGGTTTCCGGCGTTGGCACGGTGCTGGTTGATGCCCAGTATGAAAAGGCGCATCCCAACTGGGTGCGCCTTATTATTCTGGATTCCTCCGGCGAGCCTGCCAACGGATCTATTATCCAAAACGTGTATGACCACATTATGAGGGACAACAACCGAATCGAACGCAAGGCACCTGTGGGCGCAATTCTTCTGGTGCAAGCCCCCGAGGGCGAAGTGGTGAACATTTCCGTTGAAGGCTTGCAGCTGGACGACACCAAGACTGCAACGGAGGTGGAAGAAATCTTCCGCGCTGCGTTGATTGAGTATTACATCACCGCCAAGGCTGACAGTCTGGTGAAGTATAACGAGATCCACGCGGCCCTGACCCGCACTGTGGGCGTGAAGAACTTTTCTAAAATTCTTGTGAACGGAGACGTGAAGGATATCCCGCTGGAACCGGCGGATTACCCTTGCACCGGTGAAATCCACGGTATCAAGGACACGGAGGCGACCAGCGAATGAGCACCCAGAAGAACTTTGACCTTGAAAAATTCCCCGAAAATCATGTTTCCAAGCGCATGATTTCCCGTGTTTCGCCCATCTATGAGCGTTCCTATGTTGCGAAATGGCTTTATGAGGTCATGGGCCGGGAAGTGGACGACGCAGAAACTCGCTTTTCGGAACTGCGCGAGCAGGCAAACCCGGAAACGGCAACCTGGGGACTATGTTACTGGGAGCAACGCTATGGTATCGAAGTAGACGAAAGCCGCAGTTTGGCAGCGCGCCGGGCTGCGGTTATTTCTAAACGAGGAACGCGGGCCCCCATGAATCCTGCCAGAATCGAGGAAATTCTTTCGTCGATGTCTGGACGGAAAATCCGGGTTGAAGAAAATGTTGCGCCATACACGTTCCGTGTTTACGTTGAGAATGGAGAAGGTTTTGTTGACTATGACGCAATCGTCCGAAAGCTGAAGAAAGTAAAGCCGTCGCACCTTGCGTTTGAAGTGTGCTTTGAGGTTTTTACCACCGCCTATATCGGCGCAGGCTACCACGGCACCGCACAGCGCGTAGCTGTGCCCATTGTGGGCAAGCTGCGCCCCCGCGAGCTGTTTTCAACCACCTACGCGAAAGCTGGGCTGTGGGGCATCCGGCAGCAGGAAGCCGCCCGCATTGCTGGCACTCTGCGGCCAAAAGACCACAAGGCCGTCACGTACGCCCCGGCGGGCTGCGCCGCGTACCGTATGCAGATGGCGGCCCGCATCAAGGGCGACATTCGCCCGGCAGACCATACAGCAACAGCCCCGGCCCCGGTAGGCGTGGCAGCGTATCGACAGCAGTTTGAAATCAAAATTGGAGGTATGAACACATGAGTTGGAACAACAGCCTGTACACCAACGTCGGCACGAAAATGATGAGCGAAGTTCTGTCCGGCGCAACCATGACAATCACTAAAGCCGTGGGCGGCTCTGGCACCACGGAGGCGGAATCGCTGGCGGCTCTGACCGACGTGAAAGAGCAGAAGCAAACCCTTAAAATCCTTGGCATCGAGGATGCAACCGACAGCAGCGACGACGACGTGGGCAAGCGAGTCAAAATCCAGATCACCAATGGCGATCTGGAAACTGGGTATATCCTGCATCAGGTCGGCATCTATGCGAAGTTGGCAGACGGCGACGAAACCCTGCTGGTTATTATGCAGGACGACCGCGGCGTGGAAATCCCGTCCCACACGGAGAACAGCGATTTTTCCATTGAGCTGTACGGCATTATGGCAATCTCCAATGTCGCCAACATCAAAGTGACCGTTGACCCCAACGCCGTTGCATCTGTGAAGATGGTGAACCAGCAGATTGCGCAGGTCAACACCAAAATCGACAAGACCAAAGAGGATTTGCAGAAGGAAGCGCAGGAAACCTATCTGCCCCTGACCGGCGGCGAGCTGAAAGGCCCGCTGGTTATGCCCGGCGGCGGCACTGCCCTTAGTATTGAGGACAACGCCGCAACGCACAACATGGTCTACCGTGGCAAGGCACTGGGCACCAGCGTCACGAGCGAGCAGTGGGCAGCCATCAAAGCGGGCACGTTCAAAGACCTGTACCTTGGCGACTACTGGTCTATCGGCGGCATGGACTACATCATCGCTGCGTTTGATTACTGGTATAAGTGTGGCGATACGGCCTGCAATACCCATCACGCCGTAGTCATTCCCCGCAGCCAGCTGTACACCTACAAGTTCAACCCCACCAACACGACCGAGGGCGGCTACGTTGGCTCTGACCTGTACAAGAACGGCTTGACGCAGGCAAAGACCACGTTCAACACTGCTTTTGGCTCTGCCCATATCTTGAATCACCGTGAATACCTCGTCAATGCTGTCACCAATGGCAAGCCTACCGGCTCCGACTGGTACGACAGCACCGTTGACCTGATGAACGAGAACATGGTCTATGGCGGGCGGCAATTCTCGCCCATGCCGGACGGCACCGACCCGTGGAACACCTGCCGTAACTATACCGTTGACAAGAGCCAGTTGCCCCTTTTCCGGCTGGCTCCGTGGATGAGCTTCGTTCGTGACCAGTGGTGCTGGCTGCGAGACGTCGTCTCGGCGGCTAAGTTCGCGGATTGCAACGGCGACGGCGATGCGGACTGCCCCAGCGCCAGCAACGCCAATGGCGTCTGGCCTGCGGCCGGGCTGACCGGTTGATCGAACATCCTGCGGGCCTGTACCGCAGGATTGAGACAACCGCAAAGGAAGTGAAGAAATGGCTATCCCGAAACACGAACGCACCCCGTCCCGGCTTGAAGCGCAGCACTTGGCGCGGAAGATCAGCATGGAGATCACAACGGAGCTGGCCCGGACGTTCGGTTACAGCAAAACCAAATACGAGAAGCGCGTCGAGACCATGACAAAATATCTGCCGCCTGGCCCCGAAAGGGAGCAGGCGGCCGCGCAGATTCGAGAGCAGGAACAGGGCTTCAACCTGTGGCTGATTGAGCAGGAACGCCGGAGGATGCACGATCTTTCCCGCGAAATTCCGCTCCATCTCCGCGCTGCAAATTCTATTTGGCCGTCTTGCCAGATGGAACTTGATGCACGACGGCTTGAGCTTGACAAAGCCATTGCCGCCTGCTGGAAGTTACAGGATGAATTGCAGTATGTGGCCGAAGCCATCCCGGCAGATTTCAACAAATACACGGGCATTGTGCTTGAAATTGATAAGCTGGTGGCCTACATCAAGAACCTGCGAAAATCCGACGCAAAACGATTCAAAGCAGCGGTGCAGGCCGCTGCAAGTCCGAAGAAATAAACACCTTTGGGGGCATCCTTTGTACGTCGTCTCGGCAGCTAAGTTTGCGAATTGCAACGGCAACGGCAATGCGAACTGCAACAACGCCAGCAACGCCAATGGCGTCTGGCCTGCGGCCGGGCCTTTGGATTTCACAACTGCGCATGATGGGTAAAGCCCGGCGCAGCTCTGCGAAAGGAAAGGCTGTCCCTTCGTGGCGAAAGCTGCGATAAAGCCCCGAAAGGGCATCAACAGCGATGTTCCCGGTTACGACCGACGGAGCTATCACGCTGTTTTTCTTTTTATATGACAAAATTTGAAGATGCAAACTTTTTGTACGATGCGGGAACGAAAGCGATAAAGCCGTCCGCATACAAATACGGCACACAGCTTTTTGAGATGAACCACTTACTTGAAACGGCAAAGCTCCAACGTGCTTTCCAGACAGGAACCTATGAGCCGCAGCCGGGCGTGAAGTTCGAAATCAAAGAGCGAGGGCATGAACGCTTTATCACCAGCACAGCAACGGCGGACAAAGCCGTGTCGCACCTGACCTGCGACGAGTATCTAACGCCGCTGCTGGCAAAGTACCTGCAATACGACAACTCCGCATCACAAAAGGGCAAGGGCGTGGCATTTCACCGCCACCGCTTCAAAATCCACCTGCGGCAGTATTATGAGCGGGAGGGCACAAATGAGGGCTATATCCTGTTTTCTGATTTTTCCGGCTACTATGCAAACATTTTGCACGATGTTGCACTTGCCCAACTGGAAAAGTATCTGGCGCGGGAAATTGCAGACCCGGCAGAGCTTGCGCAGGTCATGGGCGTTCTGCGGGTCACGTTCAAAACCTACGAATTGGACGTTTCAAGATTCTCCGATGAAGAAATTCAGAGAATGTACGGGAAAAGGTTAGTTCCACGCTCAACCTTGGTGTTCCTGCATCCGCCCTGACCGGGCAAAAGATGCTGCGCAAGGGCGTGGACATCGGCAACCAGATCTCGCAGAACACGGGCGTTTTTGTGCCGGTGCCGATAGATAACTACATCAAAATTGTATGCGGCATCAAAGAAGCCGCCCGATATTCGGATGATTTCTATATGGTCGCCCGCACAAAGGAAGAACTGCATGAAGCTATGGCGGGAGTACGCCGGGAAGCAGCAGATTTGGGCCTTATCATCAACGAAAAGAAAACCCACATCTGCAAGCTAGGCGGCAAATACCGCCACCTGCAAATGCTGTATTCCTTGCACCCTGACGGTGAGATTACCTGCAAGATCAACCCGAAAGCTATTACCCGCGAACGCCGAAAGCTAAAAGCCTATAAGCGGCTGGTGGATAATGGCCGAATGGAATACCGAGAAGCTGAAAACAATTTCAAATCATGGATTTGCGCCAACTATAAGTTTATGAGCAAGCAGCAAATCCGCAACATGACAGCACTCTTTAGAGAGCTGTTCAGAAAGGACATCACATGGAAAAAGAAAAGCGGACATGGACGGTTACGCTGGCTGATGGGGCAAAACTCGAAAACCTGACCCTGAACAGCGGCGCGAACACTTTCCACTCTGAAACCGAGATCACCCCGGAAATGTTTGACGGCAACTTGTCGGAGGTGCATATCTCCGCCAGCGACGGAGATATGACCGGGTGCGCCTACCCGGACACCCTGCACGATGCGGAGCTTGTGCAGATCATGCAGCCCGCTGACACCCCGGACGGTCAGTGGGCTTTCATTCTGCGCGAGATTCCGGCAGACCAGCTTTTCAGGGCAAAGATTCAGGCGCAGCTTGATTTCCTCGCTCTGACAAACGACGTTGATTTGGAGGATATGTAACATGACTGAACATAGCGCAAAATTCGACGATGTGAAGCAGCACCACGATTTCCGGCTCTGGAAGAAGTCCACGGTCAAGCTGGCCGTCAAAAAGAAGTGGATCACCGCCGCCGAGTATGAGGAAATCATGGGCGAAGCCTACTCGGGCTAAGCATTTGGAGGCGGTGCGGCTTGAGCAATTTACAGATTATCGAAGCCTTGACCGACATTGTGAGCAAGCAGAACGAGATCATCCACACCCAGGCGGAAGCTCTGGCCCAGGTTGGTGCGGTATGCGCAGAGGAGCAGATCACCAACGTGGACGGTCAGATCGGCCAACTTTTGGGCGCAGACGAGCTCCCGTTTTCGCTTTGATGGAAGCAGCAGGAAAGGAGGTGGTGGCCTATGATTGCTGCCTTTTTATAGTGGCGCACAAGTGCAGAAAGAAGGGAACATGAGCACCCAAGATTTACTTGCAGCAGCCGGATTCGTGGCCGCCGGGCTTCTGGCGGTCACTAAAATTTTCCAGGTGAAGAAAATCGAGATCAACCCGTGGAAGACCATTGTACAGGCCATTGCCCGTGCCCTGACCGCGGAACTTTCCGAAAAGATGGAGGCAGCGCAAAAGAGCCAGGACGAAAAATGGTCTGAGGTTAAGCAGTACCAGGAGGAAACCCGGCGCCTTCTGGACAAGCACATCCGAATGGACGATGAACGCAACGCGGACCTTCTGCGGAGCCGGATTCTTCGGTTTAACAATGAGTTGGTCCGCGGCATCGACCACACCCAAGAGGACTTCGACGAGATTTTAGGCATCATAGACGTTTACAGAACGTATTGCAGGACGCACGAGGAGTATAAAAACAACAAGTGCACCCATGCTATTGCGAATATTGAGCGCTGCTATGACGACCGCCTGGAAAAGCACGACTTTCTTTAAGGCTTTCGTCTAAAATGAGCCTTGTTTTAGACGAAAGGCCGGACACTTAGACGAAAGGAGCCGAAAAATGATTTACAGATACCTGGACGCCAGCCGGTGGCAGGGGACCATCGACTGGGACGCCGTGAAGCGCAGCGGGAAGGTTGACGGCGCGATCCTGAAAACCGTTTCCACCAACAAGAGCTTCGGCGGCGTCTACATTGACCCCCAGTTTGAGCGCAACTATGCCGAGTGCGTCCGCCTGGGCATCCCGGTGGGCGCCTACTATTACACCTATGCCCAGAACGAGGCCACCCGGGCCGTTGAGCTGGTAAAAGTGAAGCAGGCCTTGAAGGGCAAAACCTTCCAGCTACCGATTGCGGTAGACGTGGAGGACAACAAGCTGAAACCCATCCCCGCCAAGGAACTGTCCGCCCTGGTGGCGGGCGCAGCCAAGCAGATCGAGGCCTGGGGCCTTTACGCCATGGTCTACACCTATACCAGCTACGCAAACACGGAGCTGGATATGGATGCCCTGAAAGCCTTTGACCTGTGGATCGCGGACTACCGCGGCAAGCGCCCCACCCGCAAGCATGGCATCTGGCAGTATACCAGCGAGGGCATCATCCCCGGCATTACCGGCAATGTGGACCTGAACCACGCCTATAAGAACTACCCGGCCATCATCCAGAGGGCCGGGCTTTCTGTTATTCGTTAAATTTGAAAGGAGTACACCATGAAAGAGATTTTGACCCAGCTTCTTTTTGCCGCCCTGACCATCTGCTCCCCCCTTGTGACCGCGTACATCCACAAGGCCGCTGCCGCCATTGACGCCTCCACGGCCGAGAAGGTGAAGAACGAAACCATCCAGCGCGTATGCCGCGAGATCACCGATGCCGTGGCAAACGCTGTGGCAGCCATGAACCAGACCTATGTAAACGACCTGAAAGCGTCCGGATCTTTCGACAAGGACGCCCAGGCCAAGGCCCTGAACGGTGCCATTTCCGCAGCAATTAAGAGTTTGAGCAAGGACGCGCTGGACTACATCAAGGAGATTTCCGGCGACGATACCGTGGGGTATCTGACTACCCGCATCCAGGCCCAGATTGACCTTAACAAGGCGGCCAAGGCTGCGCAGCAGTAACACTCGCATGAATCCCACCTAAAAGCACATGAAAGCCCCCACTTCTGGCAGTACGCTGGAAGCGGGGGCTTTTTCTTTTTGCCTAAAAATAATCTTGTTTCGCAAAATTCCCTCTTGACTTATAAACCGAAGCAGTTTATAATAAAGGCGTAGAGAACAGCAGCACACAACAACAGGAGGACAAAACAATGAACGCGCTTTCCATTAACATTCCGGCCAACTTCATTGCAAGCTGCGAAAGCACCTTGAAGCGGTACAACGCCGCCAAGACCGACGCAGAGCGCCGGGCCGTTCTGGACCGCCAGACGGTGCAGGGCCTTTGGTGGGCGATTGGCTTTGTGAGCAAGATTCCTGCCGCTTGCATGAGCGAAAAGGAACTGAACCACGCAATCCGGCTCACCCGTTTCCGCGGCGCTGTGTGCCCGGCGTTCCAGGCATGAGAGGGGAGGACACATCCATGATGCTGAACATGACAGAGACCGATTACGAGAACTGGCGCGACGACCTCCGCTGCGGCGGCCAGGAGGAATACGACACCCAGTATTCTGCGGCGTCCCTGTACGAAGGCGGTTGGCGGTCCGATGCAATTTCCGACCTGATCGAACAGTTCAACTTGACCGGCGACGAGGCCGAAAAAATTTACAACGAGCTGCTCGAAATTGAGCAGAAAGCCGAAGGCAAGGAGGGCTAAACCATGAAAACCAGTACCTTTAACCGCATTTTTGAGAATGCCCATTCCGTGAACATCCAGAGCAACGAGTGGTTCAATTATGCAGGGTTCTTCTGGATGCAGTGCACCGAAAAGCAGCTGGCAAAGATGCGGATGCTGCTTAAAGCACAGGGCTGCAAGACGACCGTGAAGAACGGTGAAGAATGGTACATTCTGAACAGCGGGACACTGATTAAGGTACACTAAGGAGGGCGGCGCGATGATCTACACCATGGAAAGGCGGCACTACTTCGGCAGCGGCTCGATGGAATCACGTTGGGAAGTGCACGAGTATTCGCACCGATGCCAGAGCGGCGACCTCCCGGAAGGCAAGCTGGTTTACAGCTGCAAGGCAAAGAAAGAGGCTTCCGCATATTGTAAGGCCCGCGGCATTGAGCCGCAGCCGCGTTTTATTGCACCAGAGGAGGACTGAACCATGAAGAATGTTATTTTCACCTACGACACTATCCAGAACGGCGAGCGCAGCGATGCCTGCGCAATGATCCTGGTGGAGGACGCCCAGGCCTGGGCGCTTCAATCCGCCTTTAGCGGAAAGGACAACACGAAGGCGAGCTATTTTCTGAGAGAGCGCGGAATTGGCTTCTGCTGGAGCTGCGAGCACCTCCGCGGCCGCAGTTACGTTGAGAACAGCATTAAGAGCGTGGAAGTGAAGGAGGCGTGAACGATGAAAAAGGAAGCGCTGAAGCCTTGTCCTTTCTGCGGGCAGGAGCATACGACCATCACTGAATCTAATACTGAGGGCATTCGGATTAGATGCCCGAAATGCAATATCACATTTTCCCGCGATTTTTATGAACATCGCGGGGAATTGGGCAGGCAACGAACTATTGAAGCGTGGAATACTCGCCCTGAATAACCCCGCCTGACGATGGCCTCCGGCACAGGCCGAAACCACCCGACAGCCAGCCGGGCAAGGTCGCGGGAGCCATACCGCAGAGAGGAGCGCAGAGCATGGACAAAGTTAAATTTTTCAACCAGCAGTTGAACGGCCAGATCGTTATGGCGGAGCTTGAAGCGGAACACCTGGCCGATTCAATCCGGCTGCTTTCTGCTGGCGAAGACCCGACGACCTGGGCCGAAGAGGTGGCCGTTCACGCTGCCACGCTGGCCCAGGTAACGGCCAGCCTTACCGCATTGCGGAAGGTGGCGCACGATTCGGAAATTTTGATGGAGCGGGAGGAAAAGGCATGAGTGAAAAAACGATTTACAAGACCCTGGCGCCCTTCTTCGATGCCGTGGACGGCACCGAAGAAAAGGCCTTGAAGTTCACGGCCCCGGGCTATATGGACCTGTGCATCGAGGCCTTGGGCTACAATGACCACGAGGGCCGCCCGGTGTATTCCGTGGCCCACTATGGGGAGCAGAACGGCGACCTTATGCGGGACCCGGATGTGACCATGGGCGTTGACCGGGAAACCGGTACCGTGGAGCCGCTGACCTACCAGAACGACTACATCGGCCGCTATTGGGAAGTTTACAAAGATTTCGTGGACGGAAAGCCCACAAAATACTATCCGGCTATGAAAAAGGACCTTGCCGCCATGGTGACGGCCTGGGCGAAGAACATAAAGGCTCAGGGCTTCAACCCTGCGGTTCATGCGTAAAGGAGGCGGGCGCATGATAGGCGATCACTTGAAGCTGGTCGAGAACGTACCGGAAGGAGCGGCCTTCTGCTTTGACGGAAAGACCAAGAAGCAGAAAATCGACCAGAACGACATAATCCGGGAGCTTTTCGACCTGGGCATGGGCGGCAGCTATTATGCCCAGGTGGTGAAGGTGCCGGGGGAGTACCCGGTGGAAGACCTTTCGGCGGTTCTGCTGTACGAGCCGGAGGAGGCAGCGAAAATCTTCGCACAGTTGTGCGGCTACACGCTTTTGGACCAAAACGGCCGAGTGATTACAGGCCGAATGCCTGGACGGGAGGAACAGAAATGAAGAAGATCAACGAAAAGCAGCTTGACCGAATCCGTGGCGCCTTGTACGGCGTGGCTGTTGGCGACGCCCTGGGCGGTCCCCTGGAATTTATGAGCGACCGGCAGATCCGCGACGCATACGGTCGCGTTACCGACATGATCGGCGGCGGCTGGCTGAACTTGAAGCCCGGCGAGGTTACGGACGATACACAGATGACCCTTTGCGTTGCCCGCGGCATCCTGGATGCCCTGGAAGGGGACAACGGCCTGGACCTGGTAGCCTCCGTCGGCCAGCAGTTCATTGCATGGGCCGACAGCAAACCGAAGGACATCGGCGGCGCCTGCTCGCACAGCATTGCCATTGCAAAGGGACTGGGCCGCATTCGCTGGCAGGGCGTTCCGACGGCTGCGGACTGGATGGAGGCCGCGCGACAGACCAGGCGCGACGGCGGCCGCCCTGTTGAAGGCAACGGCGCTCTGATGCGCACCGTATACCCTGGCCTTTACTGCAAGACAAAGGGCGCTGCGGAGATGCAGGCCAGGGCGTTTGCAGAAATGACGCACCGCGGGGACAAGTCCACCGAGGCTTGCGTTTTGTACACGAGAATGGTATATTTATTAACGGAATCGGTTGGTAACTTCCAGGACGGCGACGTGGCGGACTTCCTGCACGAGTGCTTGAAGGGGACGTTTTACGACGGCTCCGTGGAAGCGGCTGCGACGTATGCAGCGGGCGGCTATGTGGTGGACAGCATGAGCACTGCCGTGAGCTGCCTCGCACACGCCCAGACCTTCGAGGAGGCTGTCTGTGCGGCCGCAAACCTTGGCGGTGATACCGACACCAACGCAGCCATTACCGGCGGCCTGGCAGGCGCCTGGTTTGGCTTCTCGGCCATTCCGGCGCGCTGGGTGGACGCCCTGGCCCCTGGGCTGCGGCAAGATCTGGACATTCTGGCCGCAGCAGCAGAGAGCCACCGCAACAAGTAACAGGAGGAAAAGCAATGCCATACGGAAGGCCTATGAAGGGCGCCAGCCGGAGAGTGCCCACAACGGTACACATCCCCACCGGCACCCTGGACATTATCGACAACTATATTGACGACCGGGAAAAGAACGTTGAAACCGGCCGCATGAGCCGCAGCGACTTCATCAACGAGGCCGTGAACCGCTACCTTGTGGAGCTTGGTTTGGTTGAGCCTGAAAGTAACACCGAAGTAACACCCAAGTAACAGAAGCACCCAGAAGCCAACGAGAACCGAGGAAATACAGGAAATACAAGCATTGGAAAGAATAGAAAATAACCAATGCGAACAGAAGACAACCGCCCACCATAGAGCTCGAGTAATTTCTACCAACTGGATTTAATCAGAAATGCGCAACCCCCGTCAGTATGAGCTGGTGGGGGTTTTGTGCGTATAGGGGCAACGATTCGGGATTTTCGAATGGTTCAAGTTTGGCAGTGGGAACTATTAAGAAAAACTTAATGGTTGGAAGGTGTGATACACCAATGAAGTTGAATGAACTAGACGTATTTGATATAATCGGTTTACCATAAAATAGAGTTGATGGGACAAAGTTGTGATCATAAGTATAGAGTGCTTTCCTGTGAACGATTGGATGCCGTGTTTCCATCATGTGTAAAACTGGTAGTCGCGAAAATTTCAGGGATTATTATGAGGACACTGAATAAAAGGAGAAAAGAAAATGGCAAAGGCTAAATTTCAAGACACGTTAAAAAACGGTTTGACTGGGGTCGCAACTGTTGGAAAAAAGATCGTGGATACGGCAGGAGACGGGGCTGCTGCAGCAATCAGCAAAGGCAAGGAACAGCTTGACAAGGCTAACCAAAAGAAAGACGAAGCACTTTCCTCGCAGCAGATGGTTGACATTCTGGATGTCTGCTATGACAAAGCACTACAGGGCATTCCGAAGGTGAGTAAGTCGGTTGATGAACTGGCAGAGGATTATTCATCGAAATACCCGACAGCGGAAAAGGCAGCAAAGGCGTTGGTGGCAAATCAATTGGTAAAGTGCACGACATCAGGTTTTCTTACGGGACTTGGCGGGATAATTACACTTCCGGTTGCGGTTCCGGCTAATGTAAGCAGCGTCCTCTATGTGCAGCTCCGTATGATTGCTGCGGTAGCCAAACTGGGCGGTTATGAACCCAATACCGATCAGGTGCAGACATTGGTCTATGCTTGTATGACCGGGCAAGCGGTTGCGGATGTTCTGAAAGGCACAGGTGTCAAATTAGGTACGAAAATTGCAACAGCTAGCATTGAAAAAATTTCAGGCGCAACATTGACTCGAATCAATCAAAAAGTAGGATTTCGATTGATTACGAAGTTCGGTCAAACTGGAATCATCAATCTCGGAAAAATGGTACCGTTGGCTGGCGGTGTAATTGGTGGTGGATTTGACCTTGTGACAACGAACATCATTGCACAGAATGCCTTGAAGTTGTTCATCGAAACGACCATAGAGAGAAGTGAGCAGAATGATTCAGACACCATTGGGGAGGATTGAAATAACTAAAGATGAGAAAAAAGTCGATTGCACAATCAGAAGAGTAAGAAATGACGGCCGGTGCCCAGAATTAAACGGACGATTTGCGGTTTTGATTGACTATATTCCAGATGGGCAGGAGCACACGGTTTCGTGTTGTATAAAAGGGATCCGAGAATCAAAAAGTGATTTTATAGAACCAGATGAAAGAGTTGATATAAAAAGTTTCTGTAGGGAAACAACAAAGCTTTCAATTGGATTATTCAGTGATATTCCGGATGAATGGAATAAAACACCAGATGATATAATGGATTATTGGACGGAATATCTAAAGAATGGTGTGCAGTATCATATTCGGGCAGGTGCGAAGCGGGCTGTATACCCTTTTGGTATAGCATGGATTGAGCACAAAAGTGAAGAGAACGAAGTTCAGACATCGCATGGTGCAGATCCAACGATTTGGTATGATGAAATATGCGCCGAGGAAAAATTTGTGTATTGTTGCGTGAAACAGGAAATCGACAAGTGGGATCCATACGATTTCTTCCCGGAAGCACCATCAAATGAGTATGATGGTGAAAGTAAAAGAATTGTGAGGAAGATAACGGTTTCCTCGCCTACGGACGAAATCGCAGAAGCAGTTGCTGAAGTCTTCTCTGAATCTTTTGGTCAGGGGGAGGGCTTCTCGGCAGACTATTGCAGGGACGTAGCCGGTAAAATCAAACACAGAATAACAAAGTACGAAAACAGGTTGAAAAACAAAAGATAATACGTTATAATACTCACAGAGATCCCACTGGTTGTGTGATACTATCCTGATACTAAAAAATCAGCAAGTCACATCTACCATGGCAATCTCATGGAAAAATGAACATCCCTAAATAGTATTACTAAACAAATTTGTTTAGTAATAATCTGAACTTACCGAGCTCGAGTAATGGATCAAAATGCCGAAAGCCTGTATTCATGCGGGTTTTCGGCATTTGTTTTTATCAATGCATAAGGAAAGGGAAAGAAGGGATAGGTTATGCTGCCGACAAGAGATGAAGCAATGGCGTTGATTCGGGATGGTCTATCAAATAATCCGGGGCCTTGGGGAAAACATAGTTTAACAGCAGCACATTGTGCAGAAAAAATAGCAGCGGCATGTGGAGATATGGATGCGGAGAAGGCCTATGTTTTAGGCTTGCTGCATGATATAGGAAGAAAATTTGGCGTAAGACATCTTGGACATGTTTCCGATGGGTACAGATTTATGATGTCGCTTGGATATGATGAGGCGGCAAGGATCTGTTTGACGCATTCTTTTAACAATCACAAGCTAGATGAATACATTGGAAAGCTTGATGTTTCAGATGAAGAGATGGAAATGATTAAGACTGAATTGGCCAGGACAGTATACGATGATTATGACCGGCTGATTCAATTGTGTGATAGTCTGGCAGGAGCGGAAGGGGTTCTGGATATAGAAGATAGAATGAACGATGTAAAGAAACGGTATGGCTCTTATCCGCAGGACAAGTGGGATTCCAATATGAGATTGAAACGATACTTTGAGAAGAAAATGAAGAAGGACATCTACCTTGTTTGTGAGAAAGACTCATTTGTGCCGGAAGAGATAGGATGATCGAAGGTCTTGTGAATGGGTTTCCTGATGGGAGACTTTATGCTATAATAGGCAGGTGGCGAGGTGAAGTGTATGAAAAAAACAAGAGATCTGTTCTGGACTTTTTTGAAGATCGGTGCGTTCACATTTGGCGGCGGCTACGCAATGGTGGCCCTGCTGGAACGGGAATTTGTGGAAGACAAGCAGTGGCTGAGCCGGGAGGAATTTCTCGATATGGTCGCCATTGCGGAGTCCACGCCGGGCCCTGTGGCGGTGAACAGCGCCACCTATGTGGGCTATAAGATCGAAGGGGCAGAAGGGGCCGCGGCATCCACGCTGGCGGTCTGCCTGCCCTCGTTTGTGGTCATCTACCTGATCTCACTGGTGTTTGACCGGTTCCTGCAGCTGTCGGCAGTGGCAAGCGCGTTCCGGGGCATTCAGGTCTGCGTCATCTATCTGATCCTTTCGGCGGGGATGAAGATGCTGAAAAGCCTGTCCGGCACGGCCTTCAACAGGATCATCGTTGCCGGTGTCGTGGCGGCCATGGTGGGCTGCTCGGTGGCGGCGGTGTCCTTCTCGTCCCTCTACTACATCCTGCTCTGCGGAGCGGCAGGGGTGCTGCTCTACCTGTTAAGAAAGCTGCGGAAGGAGGAGAGAGCATGATCTACCTTCAGCTGTTTCTCAATTTTCTGATGATCGGAGCGCTCTCCTTTGGCGGCGGCTACGGGATGATCTCGCTGGTGCGGGAGACCGTGCTGCGTCATGGCTGGCTGACCGAAGCAGAATTCCTGAGTTTTATCGCCGTTTCCGAGTCCACGCCGGGCCCGCTGGCAATCAATATGGCAACCTTTATCGGGTCATCACAGGGCGGCTTTCCGGGAGCGCTGATCGCTACGCTGGGGGTGGTGCTGCCCTCGTTCTTCATCATCCTGCTGATCGCGGCGGTGCTGAAAAACCTGATGAAGTATGCGGGTGTGGAAGCCTTTCTTTCCGGCGTGCGGCCCTGTGTGGTGGCCATGATCCTGGCGACCGCGCTGAACATGATGCTCTCCACACTGGGCGGCATCAAGACGCTGGCGGATGGATTTGCACCGGATGCGAGATCGATCCTTGTGTTTGCTGTTTTATGGGCGGTGCATTTTGTCTGGAAGAAGCGGACGCAAAAAGCCCCGTCGCCCATCGGAATGATCCTGCTGGCGGCGGGACTGGGAATCCTGTTCTGGGGCGTATGAGAGATCATCGCCCTTTTTTTTGTGGCTCAGTGCTCCACGAATTCGCCGCGCAGGGCGAACATGTGGTCCATGGGGCCGGAGCCTTTGCCCAGATCGAGCATGGCGGACAGGCAGCCTGAAATATATGCCTTGGCCCGCTCTACGGCGGCATCCAGGGGATAGCCCTTTGCCAGATTGGAGGCAATGGCGCTGGACAGGGTGCAGCCGGTGCCGTGGGTATTGGGGTTGGCGATGCGCTCGCCGTGGAACCACTTGCCGCTGCCGTTGCGCCAGAGCAGATCGTCGGCATCATTCACCTTGTGGCCGCCCTTGCAGAGCACGGCACAGCCGTATTTTTCGCTGATACACTTTGCAGCGGCCTCCATCCCGGCGGCATCGGTGATGGTCATGCCGGACAGGATCTCGGCCTCCGGAATGTTGGGCGTGACCACCTCGGCCATGGGCAGAAGCTGCCCGGTCAGGATCTGGATGGCGCTGTCCTGCAGCAGCTTGGAGCCGGAGGTGGCCACCATCACGGGATCGACTACGATGTGCTTTGCATCGTATTGGCGCAGCTTTTTGGCAATGGTCTCAATGAGCGCAGACGACGACACCATGCCGATCTTGATGGCATCCGGGTAGATATCGGTGAACACCGCATCCAGCTGTTGGGCCAGAAATTCGGGTGTGGTCTCAAAGATGCCGGTCACGCCGGTGGTGTTCTGGGCCGTCAGAGCCGTGATGGCGCTCAGGGCAAACACGCCGTTGGCGGTCATGGTCTTGATGTCGGCCTGAATGCCTGCGCCGCCGCTGGAATCGCTTCCGGCAATGGTCAATGCTGTTTTCATAAGGAAAATCCCCCTTTTTCCTCTCAGCATAGCACAGTCCGGCGGCATTTGCAAGGAAAACCGGCCCGCCCTCTTTTCTGCCGGAGAAAAGCGTGATAAAATAAGGCAAAAACGAAACTGGGGGAGAATACAATGAACATCACAGTATATCTGGGCGCAAACGAGGGCAATGATCCGGCCCTGAAGCAGGCGGTGCAGGAGCTGGGAAGGTGGATCGGGGAGAGCGGGAACGCGCTGGTGTACGGCGGCTCCCGCTGCGGTCTGATGGGAGAGATCGCCGAAAGCACCCTGAACGCCGGGGGCGAAGTGACCGGCGTGGAACCGGAGTTTTTTGTGCAGGGAGAGCTGCAGCACGAGGGGCTGACGGAGCTGATCGTGACAAAGGATATGACTGAGCGCAAAACAAAGATGATCGCGCTGGGGGATGCGTTTATTGCGTTTCCCGGCGGCACCGGCACACTGGAGGAGATCGCCGAGGTGATGTCCAAGGTGTCGCTCAGGCATCTGGATGCGCCCTGCATCCTCTATAACCTGAATGGTTACTACGATGGCCTGAAAGCCCTGCTTGCCCGGATGATCGAAAAAGGGCTCTCCTCCCCGGAACGCCAGCAGGGGATCTATTTTGTAGAGGATCTGGAGCAGATCAAGGAAATTTTGCAGAAATTGTTTTGAAGATCCTGTTTAGGGTCGCTCTCTGCACACCTCCTGCCGCCCTGGCATAGACCGGGAAAAGGGGGAGTGCGATTTGGAACAGATTTTCCTGACGGCGGCAGTGCTGCTGCTGCCGATGCTCTGCACCACAGCCGGTGCGGCTGGTGTGTTCCTGCTGCGGAAGACCGGGGAGCCTGCCACCCGGCGGATGCTCTGCGGCATGGCGGCGGGCATCATGCTGGCGGCCAGCGTATGGAGCCTGCTTTTGCCGGCCATTGAGCGGGCAGAGCAGGGGCCGCTGCCTGCATGGGTCCCACCTGCCGTGGGCCTGCTGCTGGGTGCGGTAGGGCTTTTGCGGCTGGAAACGCTGGCGGGCCGCCTATTGAACGCCGGGCCGGGCCGCAGTGGGCGGATGGTGCTGGCAGTCACCCTGCACAACCTGCCCGAGGGCATGGTGGTGGGCCTTGCTGCTGCGCTGGCCCTGCGGGGAGAACCGGATGCTATCAGTGGGGCGCTGGCCCTTGCGCTGGGCATCGGGCTGCAGAACATTCCAGAGGGAGCTGCGGTCAGCCTGCCGCTGGCGCAGGAGGGCAGGTCTAAGTGCCGCGCCTTTGCGGCGGGGGCTGCCTCCGGGCTTGTGGAGCCGCTGGGGGGCCTGCTGGCCCTTGCACTGGCCGGGTGGGTCAGTGCAGCCCTGCCCTGGCTGATGAGCCTTGCCGCCGGGTGTATGGTCTGTGTGACAGCACAGGAGATGATCCCGGAAGCCGTGGAGGCAGACGAACCGGCGGGAGTCATCAGCGTGGTGGCAGGGTTTGCCCTGATGATGGCGCTGGATGTTGCCCTATAAAATATTCTGTAACACAAAAAGGAGACCGCGCGGTGCGGTCTCCTTTTTGTGTCTGTCAGTGCGCTTCGAGTATTTCGGCCTGCAGGGTATCCAGCTGCTCAAAGCTGTACAGCCGGTTCAGCGCCTCCACCAGCTCCTTTTTGGAGAGCCGGGGCGGCAGGCCCAGCGCGTTGAGCAGCTGGTATTTCCGCTCGGCACTGCCCGGGGTGCCGGAAAGCCCCCAGTTGTACAGGTCGGTGTAGGTGATCTGCCGACCCTCCGGGCGGGCAGGCGCGGCCCCGGCTTCTGCG
Organism: Faecalibacterium sp. Marseille-Q4164; assembly: GCF_017377545.1. Lineage (NCBI taxonomy): Bacteria > Bacillati > Bacillota > Clostridia > Eubacteriales > Oscillospiraceae > Faecalibacterium > Faecalibacterium sp. Marseille-Q4164. The sequence continues at coordinate 340,465 of NZ_JAFREJ010000002.1, forward strand.
CCCAGTGCATCCCGCAGGCATTGCAGGACGATGGCATCGTCCACGCCTTCCACGCCCAGCAGGCCTTCCTTGCCAGGCTGTGGCTTCCGCTTTTCCTTGCCATGGATGGCGGGCACGTAGGCCTGCACCACGTTTTCTGCCCCCACCAGACCGGTGATGTAGGTGCGGATGCGGAACCCGGCGGCATCGGAATCGGTGAAGAGGATCAGGCCGTTTTTCTTCGCCAGGGCTTTCAGCAGCTGCTGGCGTTTTTTGTCCTTGTAGATGCCAAAGCCGTCTGTCAGCAGAATCATGGCATCGGTCAGGTGGGAAAGGCGGGCGGCATCGTATTTGCCCTCCACCACCAGCACCCGGTCGGTGTGCAGCAGTTCTCGTTCGCTCATCGTCCGCTCCCCGCCAGCGCCAGACGGCAGAGTGCTGCTTCCAGCAGGGTCTGCACATCCACGGGCTGGCTCTTCAAACTTTTATCGAGGTCCAGCAGCACCTGCAGGCAGGTCTCCAGCTGGCCCAGCGTGTAATGCGATGCCGTTTCGGCTGAGCGCTTGAGCCGGTAATCACTGCCCTTGTAGCCAAAATCCTTGAACACGGCGGCGTAGCTCTTCCGTTTGGAAGCCCCTAGCTTGACCCGGTACAGGTCTACATAACTGCCGATCATTGCGCCGGTGATGGCAATGGGCTCCTGCTGTAAGCGCAGCAGGGTCTGCAGCTTTTTGCAGGCACCGGTGGCGTTCTTGGCGGTGATCATCCGGATCATCTCAAACACATCCGCTTCCAGGCTCACGGTGCCCATCTCGGCCACCATGGCGGCGGTAACGGTCTGGTAGCCGGAAAGGGCACAGAGCTTGTCTACCTCGTTTTCCAGCAGAAAGGGATCTTCGCCGCAGCGCTCCAGCAGGGCTGCGGCAGCGCCCTCGGGCAGGGTGGTATCCTGCGCCTTGGCCCGCTCAATGAGCATCATCTTCAGCTCATAGGGCTTGGGTTTGGAGAGCTCTTCGGCAAAGCCCAGCTTCTTGCATTCAGCGATCAGCTTCTGTGCCCGCTTGCCGGTCTTGAGCTTGCTGCGCTCCAGCTCGAACACGCTGCCCAGCACCACCACGGCATTTTCCAGGCTGGCAAGGGTGCTGCACAGCTCCTCCAGGTCCTTGTCGCCGTAGGCGGCGGGGTCAAGCTCGGGCAGCACCACCACGCGGCGGGTGCCAAAGAAGGAAATGGTGCCCGCTGCCATGATGAGCTGCTCGATCTCGGGTGCGGCACCGTCCAGCACGGTGGTCTCCTCATCCGTGTCAGCGCTCAGTATCCGGACGGCGGCAGACACCGCCTGCCGGACAAGATACCGCTCGCTGGAATAGAAATAGTAGACCGGACAGCCGCGGTCTGCCAGCTGACGCAGTTTGGCTTCCGTTGCCACGGCGGGGCCCCCTTTCAGAAAAGAATACTTTATAAGTGTACCCACCGGGGCGGGAAATGTCAATGCAGGAGGCAGAAGAAAAAACGACAGATGTCTTTTATCGCTTCCGCAAACGTGATATACTGAAAGAAAACGGCCTGCGCCGGAACGGAAAGAGAAGAATACGGATGAAACGAGCCTATTTCAACTGCATCCTGCTGGACGGCACCGAACAGATGGAGCCGGTGGCCCACAAGATGGTGCTGGTGGACGGGGAGAAGATCACCGCCATCGTGGAGGATACCGCCCCCTGTGAGGGGTATGAGAAGGTGGACCTTAAGAGCGGTTACCTGATGCCGGGCCTCATCAACCTGCATGTCCATCTGGCAGGCAACGGCAAACCCAGCGCAAAGCCCCGGGATAACGCCGCACTGGTGCGCAGGATCCTGAGCAATGGCCTGACCCGGGCGGTGGCTTACCGGCTGGTGTGCAGTTACGCCAAGCTGGAACTGCTGGGCGGCGTGACCACCATCCGCACCGTGGGCGGTCTGGCAGATTTCGATACCCGCTGCCGGGACGACGCGGCAAAGGGGAAGATCCTGGCTCCCCGCATCCTTGCCGCCAACGAGGGCATCTCGGTGCCCGGCGGACACATGGCAGGCTCGGTGGCAGTGGCGGCCCACAACAATGCCGAAGCGCTGGCCCAGCTCCGCAGGGCCGGTGAACAGGGGGTGGACCTGGTCAAGCTGATGATCACGGGCGGCGTGATGGATGCCACCCAAAAGGGCACCCCCGGCGAGCTGAAGATGAAGCCTGAGATGGTCCGGGCTGTCTGTGATGAAGCCCACAGGCTGGGCTATCCCGTGGCTGCCCACACCGAATCGCCCGAGGGCGTGAAGGTGGCGCTGAAAAACGGCGTGGACTCCATCGAGCATGGCGCAAAGATGGATGAGGAGACCATCCGGCTCTACAAGGAGCGGGGGGCTTTCGTCTGCACCACCATTTCCCCGGCGCTGCCCTATGCACTGTTTGACCCGGCCATTTCCGGCGCTTCTGAGAAGGACCAGTACAATGGCAGGATCGTCTTTGACGGCGTGGTGGAGAGCGCCAGAACGGCCCTTGCCAACGGCATTCCGGTGGGTCTGGGCAATGATGTGGGCTGCCCCTACGTCACACAGTATGATTTCTGGCGGGAGCTGTGCTACTTCCATAAATACTGCGGCGTGAGCAACCAGTTTGCTCTCTACACGGCCACCCTGCGCAATGCCCGGCTGGCCGGTGTGGGGGATGTGACCGGCTCCATTGAAGCAGGGAAGAGCGCTGATTTCATCGTGACCCGGAAGAACCCGCTGGACGACCTGACTGCCCTGCGCCAGCTGGAGCTGGTGGTCTGCCGCGGACGTGCCGTGCACAAGCCCGCTCCCAAGCGGAACAAAACGGTGGATGCCCAGCTTGACCCGTATCTGGCATAAATGCTATAATATCCTTAAATTCCGTCCGTGCCAGAGCGGGCGTTGAAAGGATGAAACGCTTACGAAACGTCCCAAGCTTACATTGCAGCTGCAATACAATTCGCCGGTGATCCTGACCTTTTTTCTGCTCTCCCTGGGGGCTTTGTTCCTGGGGCAGTGGACAGGCGGCTGGACCACAAAGCACCTGTTCTGCGTCTATCGCGGTTCTCTGAAAGACCCACTGTTTTACATCCGGCTCTTCGGCCATGTGCTGGGCCATGCCAGCTGGGATCATTTCCTGAACAATATGCTCCTGCTGCTGGTCATCGGCCCGCCGATGGAAGAAAAATATGGCAGTGGCCCCCTGCTCAAGGGCATCCTGCTCACGGCGCTCATCTCGGGTGTTCTGCAGTGTGTGCTCTTCCCCCATACTGCCCTGCTGGGGGCTTCGGGCATCGTGTTCATGCTCATCATGCTGGCATCGCTGTCGGGCTTCTCCGGCGGCATCCCGGTGACCATGCTGCTGGTGGCGGCACTGTATCTGGGCCAGCAGGTGTATGATATCATCTTTGCGCACGATAATGTGGCGAACTTCATGCACATCGTGGGCGGTGTGTGCGGCACAGCCTTTGGGTATGTGTATGCCATGCTGCCCCGGAAACGCAGGAGACCGGCTGCCAGAAAAAAGCGATGATCAACAAATGACCCCGGAAAGCTTGACTGCAGCTTTCCGGGGTCGTTTTATGGGTTATAATTCGTTCAGGACCCGCCGCGCGGCACGGATGGTCTCCTCGCTGGTCTGCCAGACCTCAAACTCGGAGAAGCCGGGCAGGCCCATGGGAACACCTTCCCGCCGGAAGGTCATCCGGCTGTCCAGAACCTGCTTGCCGGACATGTGGAAGGCGTGCGCGCCTGTCTCAGCTGCCAGAGCCGGAAGATTGGCCGGGGTCACGCCCGCGCCCACCAGGATCTCAAGATCGGGCCCGGCGGCCTCCACCAGCCGACGGAGCAGGGAAGCGCCCGCCGGGGCGCTGGCGGCCTGCCCGCTGGTCAGGATGGTGTCAAGATTCAGCGCTTTGGCCGCTTCCAGCGCCGCAAAGGGGTCTTTGCAGACATCAAAGGCACGGTGCAGGGTGCAGACGACCGGATGGCCAGCGGCCTTTGCAGCGGCCCGGGCGGCCGCGTAGATGGGGCGCAGCGCGTCCACGTCCAGTTCTCCCTCCGGGGTCAGCACACCGGTCACAATGCCGTCCGCACCCGCCTGCACCAGCGCGGCGGCGGTCTCGGCCATCTGGGCAAGCTCATAGCGGTCGTAGCAGAAATCACCGAATCGGGGCCGCAGCAGGGCACGCACCGGCAGGCCGGTCTCGGCCTTGACCTGCCGCACCAGCGCAAGGCTGGGTGTGGTGCCGCCAATGATCAGGTCGGCGCACAGCTCCAGCCGGTCGGCCCCGCCCCGCTTTGCCGCAAGGGCGCTTGCGACACTGTCTACACAGACTTCTAAAGTATAGGGCATAAAAACCTCCCGGGAAGCAGGCCAGCGGGCGATGAAATGGACTGCAACAACAGCGACCGCCGCCAGTGGCGGATGTAGGAAGCTGTTGTTGGGGCCGCGGCCAGCAGGATGCGAGTGCAATTGCACGAAGCAGACGCTGGGAGCCGCAACCCGTACTCACTTGCGTGGGGAATCACCGCCGGCCTGTGGTGGTTACTTTACACTTTCGAGGAACCGCACGAAACCGGCGCGGCCGGCTTCATCCAGCTTGTAGACACCGGCATCTGCCAGCACCTGCGCGAACACCTGGCCTACCTCATCCTGCAGGATCAGGTGGACGCTGTCGCTGTTCAGCTCAGGATGGCGGGCCAGGATCTCCTGTGCCCATGCGGCGTGCTTCTGCAGGGCTTCGGGGTACTGCTCGGCAGGCACCCGGGCCACCAGCATATCTGCCAGATCGAACAACTCCTGCTTCAGGCGGCTGGGAAGGACTGCCAGACCCATGACCTCGATCAGGCCGATGTTCTCCTTTTTGATGTGGTGGAGCTTTGCGTGGGGATGGTAGACCCCCAGCGGGTGTTCCGGGGTGGTGATGTTGTTGCGCAGGACCAGATCCAGCTGATATCTGCCATCCCGCACCCGGGCAATGGGGGTGATGGTGTTGTGGGGTTCGCCGTCCGTCTCGGCAAAGATGAAGCTTGCCTCGTCGGTATAGCTGCGCCATGCGGTCAGGATCTTGTCGGCCAGCTCCACCAGACGCTCGTCATCCGCACAGGTCAGGCGGATGCAGCTCATGGGCCAGTGGACGATGCCGGCTTCCACATCCTCAAAGCCGGGGAATACCCAGCTCTTCTCGATGGGGGCCTTGGCCATGGCGAACTCGTAGTGACCGCCCTGGAAGTGGTCGTGGCTCAGGATGCTGCCGCCCACAATGGGCAGGTCTGCATTGCTGCCCACGAAATAGTGGGGGAACAGGCCCACGAAGTCCAGCAGCTTGCGGAAGGTGGCACGCTCGATCTTCATGGGGGTGTGCTGGCTGTTGAACACGATGCAGTGCTCGTTGTAGTAGACATAGGGGCTGTACTGCAGATTCCATGCGCTGCCGTTGATGGTCAGCGGGATGATGCGGTGGTTCTCGCGGGCGGGATGATTCATCCGGCCTGCATAGCCCTCGTTCTCCACGCAGAGCTGGCACTTGGGGTAAGCGCTCTGGGGGGCCAGCTTGGCGGCGGCAATGGCCTTGGGGTCCTTTTCGGGCTTCGAGAGGTTGATGGTGATATCCAGATCGCCGTAGGGGGTCTTGGTGACCCACTTCACGTCCCGCTTGATGCGGTAGCGGCGGATGTAATCGGTGTCCTGGCTGAATTCATAGAACCAGTCGGTGGCGGCCTGGGGGCCCTCTTTCTCGTACCGCTCCTCAAAGTTGGCGCGGACAATGGAGGGGCGCGGGGTCAGCACGCCCATCAGCTTGGTGTCAAACAGGTCGCGGGCGGTGGAATTGTCCTCGCACACGCCCCGGGCCACGGCATCGTCCACCAGCGTTTTCAGGATGCTCTCGAGGTCCGTGTAGCAGATATCCCCCTCGGGCTCGGTAAAGCTGTCCAGCTGCATGGTCATCAGCAGCTGATTGCGGATGTAGATCTCGTCATCGGGCAGGATGAGCCCGGTGTCCAGCCCATAGTTGACGAGCTGTTGAATGGCAGTAGAGATCACAGCACGGCACCTCCTTCCGGACGGATGGAGAGGATGTGGCACTTGCCTGCGCCCAGAATGGCCTCCATCTCAGCCTTGAAGGCATCCAGCTTCTCCAGCGGCACAAAGGCCTGCACGGTGCCGGCAAAGCCGCCGCCGTGAACGCGGACAGCGCCTGCGCCGTTCAGAAAATGCTTTGCGGCGGCAATGGTCACAGCCACTTCCTGATGCTCCTTGTACCCGGCGGGGATGACGTTCTGCAGGTATTCCCAGCTGCTGGTGCCGGATTCGTTGACCAGCTGCAGGAAGGTCTCAAAATCCCCGGCACGCAGGGCGTTTACCTGCCGGGCAACGCGCTGGTTGTCGGCGTAGATGTGGAAAGCCCGGAGCACAGCCCGGTCACCGCACTGTTTGCGGCATGCGGGCAGATTTGCAATAAAGGTCTCAAAGGGAACATCCCGCAGGACTTCGCCGCCGCAGACAGCGGCCACGGCGCGGCACTCGTTGGGGATGGCGGCGTACTCATCGGTCAGGTCGGCGTGGTCTGCACCGGAATCCAGGATGCAGAGGGCAAGGCCTGCCTGAGAGAAATCCACCTGCACCGGCTCCACATCGGGGTGGGCAGGATCGGCAAAGTCGATGGTGATAATGTTGCCCACGCTGGAGGCCATCTGATCCATCAGGCCGCAGGGCTTGCCAAAGTAGACGTTCTCTGCCCACTGGCCGATCTGCGCAATGGCAATGGGAGAGACTTTTTCGGCCATGAAGCGGTCGTTCAGGATGACACCGATCAGCACCTCAAAGGCGGCAGAGGACGAAACGCCGCTGCCCTTGGGCACGTTGGAGGAGATGTACACGTCCAGGCCGGAGAGGGCAGCGCCACGCTCCTTGAAGGCCTCACACTCGCCCCGCAGCAGGGCCATGGTGGTGTTCTCTTCCTCCTTGCGGGCAGCAAGGTCGCCAAGGTCGATGACACAGAGGTCATAGCCCTCGCTCTGCACACGCAGCTGGTTCAGGCTGTTGGGGGCAGCGGCAGCGATCATGTCAATGTTCACGCTGCCGGCCAGCACCCGGCCATGCTGGTGGTCGGTGTGGTTGCCGCCGATCTCGGTGCGGCCCGGGGCGCTGTACAGTCCGGCCTCGGTGTGGGTACCAAAGGCAGCTTCCAGCCCGTCCAGCACTGCCGCATAGCGTGCGGCGTGGGCAGCGGTCTGCTCCGGCGAACAGCAGTAGAGGGAGGCCAGCCGGGCGGTATGGGTGCCGCCCGCCAGCTCCTGCTTCCAGACAGAAATAGGCTTCATCATGGCGCGTTCCTCCTCGTATAGGTGAATGATTCTTCAAAGGGCCAGGGCCCGTTCTTCTGATTCTATAATATCGGTTCTGTCGAGAAAAGACCATGTATTATTGTTGCATCTGGATGAAAGGTCAACGCAGTTCCGGCGGTCAGCTCCGGGGCGCGAAATCGCCGCCGGTAAGCCCGTCGAGGTTCAGCATCCCTTCCAGCGCAGCAATGTCGGTGGAAACATCCAGCGCATCGGAGGCAAACAGCTTGTCCAGCTGGTTTTCAAAGGCGGTGATGAGCAGATCCATGCTCCGCTCAATGCTCTGCTTTGCCTCAGTGATGTTGGAGCCCTGCACATCCTGTGCCGAAAGCTGGGCGTAGGTATTCAGCAGCTTCAGCGCGGTGGGCAGGTAGTAATCCATAAATTTCTGCAGCTGGGCTTTTTTGTCCGGGTCCTTTTTTGCCAGTGCGAAGATGCGGGCGCTGACATCCTCCAGCCGGGAGATCTTGGCCGTCATCACCGGGTCGGGGATGGCATCGTTGGCCTGCCGAAGCTGGCGCTGCAGGGCGGCATACTGATCCTCGGGAGCCGGTGCGGGTGCGGGCTCGGCGGGTCTGGGCGGCTGGGGCGCAGCGCCCCGCACCACCAGCGTGCCGGTGCGGTTGTCGATATAGGCATCGGCCCCGAAATAGCCGTGGTCGATGGCGCGCTCCACGGCGGCGCGGCCCCTGTCGGCATCAATGCCCGCGGCTGCAAAAAGTTCGTCCAGCGGGATATTATCCCGGGTCCCAACGATCTTGTCCAGCTGGCGCTCCAGCTTGCGAGCCTGCTTCATCCGCAGGCCCATGGCCAGCGCAGCGCCGCCGCCAATGGTCTGGGCCAGCGCGGTCAGAAACTCGCCCCAGTCGAACCAGTAGCCCCACAGGTCAATGATATCGGCAAGGCCTGCAAGGCCCACCCCCAGAAAGATGCCGCCGAACATCGTGCAGAGGCTGGTCAGGGTCTTGTGCCACTTTTTGGCGTTCTGCTGCTCGGCAGTGGGCACATCGTGGCCGTAGACCGGCTCGGTGTCCCGGGCTGTCTGACCGGCACCGGTGTCCTGGGGACGGAAATCGCTGGAATAGTCTGCGTTCTCCTGTTCCTTTTTCTCAGCATCCCGGTCGATGGCGCGCAGGATGAAAAACAGAACACCCAACGGTGCCGACATGGCGAATACTACCAGCAGGGCAATGGTGGGAATGTGGGCAAGGAAATGTTTGCTGCGTCTGGGCTCCATGGGGCAGAATCCTCCTAAAACAAAAAAGCCGTGTTCCACTTTATTATAGCGGAGCACGACCCTTTTGTTAAGGGGGTAATTTATTTGTGGGAAAGGAAATTACTTCATCAGGCTGCAAACGGCCTCGGCGTAAGCGGCGGGATCATCCACGGGCAGGCCCTCGATCAGCTGAGCCTGTGCATAGAGCAGGCTGCTGTATTTCTTGACCTTGTCGGTATCACCGGCCTCCTGTGCGGCCTTCAGCACGGCGAACACGGGGTGGTTGATGTTCAGCTCCAGCACCTTGTCGCTCTTCACGCCCTCGCTGCCGGGCTGCTTGGAGAGCACCTTCTCCATCTCGATGGACAGGGGGCCGTCGGCGCTCAGGCAGACAGGGTGATCCTTCAGGCGGGTGGAGACCTTGACCTCCTTGACCTTGCCGTCCAGAGCGTCCTTCATGGCATCGAACAGGGGCTTGTTCTCGGCGGTGGCATCCTCAGCGGCCTTTTTCTCGTCCTCGGTCTCAAGGCCCAGATCGCCGCTGTTGACGTTCTTGAACTCCACGGTGCCGTCCTTACCCTCGGCATCCTTGCGGGGGTAGCTGCGCATGATCTGCAGGCAGAACTCATCCACATCCTCGGTCAGCAGCAGGACATCATAGCCCTTGTCCAGAACCAGCTCGGCGGCGGGGAGCTTGGCCAGACGGTCCGTGGAGTCACCGGCGGCAAAGTAGATGAACTTCTGCTCGGCAGGCATCTTGTCCACATACTCCTGCAGGGTGACCATCTTCTGCTCCTTGGCAGACCAGAACAGCAGCAGGTCGCGCAGCAGCTCAGCGTGCATCCCGTAATCAGAGTAAGCGCCGAACTTGATCTGGCGGCCGAACTCCTTCCAGAATGCCTCGTACTTTTCGCGGTCGTTGACCAGCATGGAGTGCAGCTCGTTCTTGATCTTCTTTTCCAGTGCGTTGTGGATCAGCTTGAGCTGGTTGTCCTTCTGCAGCATCTCGCGGCTGATGTTCAGGCTCAGATCCTGGCTGTCCACAATGCCCTTGACGAAGCTGAAGTAATCGGGCAGCAGGTCTGCGCACTTTTCCATAATGAGCACGCCGGATGCGTACAGAGCCAGACCCTTCTCATACTCCTTGGTGTAGAAATCATAGGGGCGATGGCTGGGCACGAACAGCAGGGCGTTGTAGTTGGCGGTGCCCTCGGTGCGGCTCACGATGACGCGGGCGGGGTCGGAGTAATCGTTGAACTTATCCTTGTAGAAGCTGGCGTATTCCTCATCGGTGACCTCGCTCTTCTGCTTCTTCCAGATGGGCACCATGCTGTTCAGGGTCTCAAGCTCGGTGTAGGTCTCCCACTCCGGCTTGTAGTCCTTGGGCTTGGGATCGGGTTCGGGCTTCTGGCGGCTCTTTTCCCGCTCCATCTGGATGGGATAGCGCACATAGTCGCTGTACTTTTTGACGATGGCCACAATGCCGTATTCATCGAGGAAGTTCTCGTAATTGTCGGTATCGGTGCTGTCCTTGATGTGCAGGATGATGTCAGTACCGGCGGTGTCCTTCTCAGCGGGGGTCAGCTCGTAGCCGTCAGCACCGCTGGACTCCCACTGCCAGGCCTCATCCGCACCGTATGCCTTGGAGATGACGGTGACCTTGTCGGCGACCATGAAGGCGGAGTAGAAGCCTACGCCGAACTGACCGATGATGTCGATGTTCTCGTCCTTGTTGTCCTTCTTGAAGTCCAGAGAACCGGAGTGGGCGATGGTGCCCAGGTTCTGCTCCAGCTCTTCTTTGGTCATGCCGATGCCGTTATCGGAGACAGTCAGCAGGCGATTGTCCTTATCGCGGGTGAGCAGGATGCGGAAATCGCCCTTGTTCATGCCCACGGAAGGATCGGTCAGGCTCTTATAATAAAGTTTGTCGATGGCATCCGAAGCGTTGGAGATGAGCTCACGGAGGAAGATCTCCTTGTTGGTGTAGATGGAGTTGATCATCATGTCCATCAGTTTTTTGCTTTCAGCCTGAAATTCTTTCTTCGCCATAATACAAAACCTCTTTTGTACAGTATTCAGATCCGGCCCCTCGCAAAAGGAGCGGCAATGCAAAAGAAGCAGCCGATGCTGCATCTTCTTAGCACTCATATCTTTCGAGTGCTAATATACACCGATGCGGGTTAAAAATCAAGGGGTTTCATAAAAAGTTCAGAAATGAACTGGAACAAAATGCCTTTTGTGCGTTGCTACAAAAAATTCATAAAGAAATAGTTGACCTTTCACAATTTTTAGCGTATACTGGTCAGCGGAAACAAACGAGGAAAGAGGAATATGTTATGGCAATGAAGCCGGAGATCTCCGTGAAGAACCTGCTGATGCAGGCATTCCTGACGGGCTGGGAACGCTCGGACAAGAGCATTTCGCAGGATGAATACTTACAGAGCGCTATTCAGGTCATCGAGGTGCTGCAGGTGGAACCTGAAAATGTCTACGCCGAGGAGGGCTTGGGCCTGACCGACGGCGACGAGGTGGACCATCTGGACGACCTGCTGCGGGCAGACGGCCAGTGGCTGTATTACGGCGTGGAGGAGGAAAACTTCTTCCTCATCCAGTGGTACCCGGATAAGGCTTCTGCCGAGGCCAAGCTGGCCGAGCTGGAAGCACTGGGCGACGGCAAGCAGTATCTGGTGGACCTGAGCCTGACCCGCGAAAATCCTTCGGCTGCTGAGAACTTCGGCAGCTCCAACCCGGTTCAGCTGCGGAGCTGAGCCCGGCGTTTCTGACAAAAGGAAAGGGAATTTTCCATGCAGCTTTCACAAACGGAACGGGAGCGCCTGTCCGCTATTCTGGAACAGTACGACCATCACCCCAAGGTGCAGGAAATGCGTGAGTTTATCCAGCACGGTGATGTGACCACCTACCAGCACTGCAAGAATGTGGTCGTGGTCAGCTGCTGGATCAACCACCGCTTCCATTTGGGAGCCGATGAGACCACGCTGGCCGTGGGGGCCTTCCTCCATGATTTCTATCTCTATGACTGGCACAAGCAGGGCTCTTTCCACGGCCTGCGGCATCTGTTTGAGATGCACGGCTTTTCCCACCCGGGGTCTGCCTGTGTGAACGCACAGCGGGTGTTCGGCATTACCAAAAAGGAGCAGAACATCATTGCAAGCCACATGTGGCCCCTGACCTTCCGCCATATCCCGACCTGCCGGGAGGCGGTCATCGTCTGTCTGGCGGATAAATACTGCGCCATTGTGGAGAGTATGTTCCACCGCACAAGGGTGGGCGCTGACGAAGAAGAGTGGTAAAGAAGCCGCCGCACTGTTCACATGAAAGAAAGCAAAAGACCAGAGTTGTAACGCCTTTTGGCGAAACAACTCTGGTCTTTTTTTGTTGGGGCTTGTGCAACAGCCTCTTTGAAAAAGTGATCTTATTCTGCTCTCAGAGCCTTGACAGGGTCAGAGCGGGAAGCGGTTTTGGCGGGGATGAAGCCGCCCAAAATGGTCAGCACAGTTGCCAGCGCAACCAGCACCACAGCGGCCTTCCAGGGCAGAACGGCCACTACGCTGGTGCCGACGGCGATCTTCTGGATGAGCATGTTGCCCGGAATGAGCAGCAGTCTGCTGAGGCCGATGCCCATGAGGCCCGAGCACAGGCCGATGATGAAGGTCTCGGCGTTGAACACCTCGGAGATGTTCCGCTTGGAAGCACCGATGGCACGCAGGATGCCGATCTCCTTGCGGCGCTCCAGCACGCTGATATAGGTGATGATGCCGATCATAATGGAGGAGACCACCAGCGAGATGGAGACAAAGGCCACCAGCATGTTGGAGATCATGTTGATGATCCTGGTCACGGAGGTCATCAGGGTGCCCACCACATCAGTGTACTGGATCACCTTGTCCTCCGCGCCCTGCTCACGCATGGCGGCATTGTAGCTGTCCAGCACATTGAGGACCTTCGCCTTTTGCTCGAAGTCCAGCGGATAGATGTTGATCTGGCTGGGGTCGTCCTCGCTGGCATAACCAAAGGCCTGCAGGTTGCTTTCATAGGTGGCGCTGGTGGACATCATTTTCGACTTCATCAGCTCCGCCAGATCGTCCTCGGTCATGTTGAATCGGATGGCATTCCGGAACGCATCTGCGTCGATCTTCAGCGCGCTTTCCATCTGGCTGCCCAGAGAGGAGAAGCGCTCGGTCATCTGGCTCTGCAGGTTCGTGCTGATCTGGCCCATGGCCTGCTCCATGGCAGCGCCCAGCTGGGTCTGTAATTCGGCGGCGATCTGTTCCGAGAAGTTTGACATCACGCTGCCCATGACCTGCTGCATGGCGGCAGTAAACTGCTCCTGCAGGGCAGCGGTATCGATGAGGCTGCCCATGGAATCCTTCATCAGCTGCTGGAACTGGTCGCTGGCGAGATACTGGTCAAAACCGATCTTGTCCAGCCCCAGAATGCCGTTGCCGATGATGTAATCCTTGTAGCCGGTCATTACCTTCTGGGCCAGCTGCTGCATTTTGTCGGCGGGGATGGAAATGTCCATGTTGGCGAACACGTCCGTCAGGGCGCTCATGTCGATGTCGGGCGTTTCGGCCAGATCAAATTGGAAGCTGTCCGGGTCAATGAGGGAGGAAAAATCTACGGAACCGTCACTCAGGTCGAATGCGCCGCTCAGGTCAAGATCCAGCTTGCCGGGGTCGAACTGGAAGGCGCTCTCGAGCTGGTCGGTGTCAATGGAGAAGAGGGAAGCCATGTCCATGGCAGCGGTCTGTTCGGCTCCAAAGGGTTCACCGTTCAGCACATTGGTCTGCGGGTCGGCGAGCTGGTCCTGCACCAGCCTGCTCTGGGCGGCGGTGTCCATGACATGCCGGGTCAGGGAGGCGGGATAGGCGATGCCGGAAGAAAGCATGGCGGCGGAGGCGTTCTCCCTGGGCTGCACCACGCCCACGATGGTCATGGTCTCGCTGTTGGCCACAAGCTCCTGCAGGAAGGCCTTGTCGTCCGATTTGTCCACCCAGGTGCTGTGGGCATCATCGTACTGGTAGCGGTCGGCCGCGTTGACCAGCTTGAAGGTGCGGCCCAGAAAATCGCTGTACCGGTAGGTCTTGAAATCTTCGGGCACATCCACATTCTGGTTCTGGGCGAATTGCTGGATCATCTTGTCCAGCTCGGCGTTGTCCCGCAGGCCCAGCGCGTAGAGGGCATAATCGGTGATGGAACCATCCGCACCCAGCACGGCAACGCACTCGTTGTAGCTTTCGGGCCAGCGGCCTGCCTTGACCTCGTACTGGGAATGATACAGGGCATCGCTGGCGGGCAGCTGGTAGAACACGCTGGTGTTCATCATGCTGGCCATCATGTTGTTGGTCGAGCTGGTGGAGCTGATGCCCAGAGCGGAAAGGGAGGAATCCGGGTTCACCTGCCGGATGCTGCCGTCCGGGTCCTGGCGGTAGATCTGGGGCTGTACATTATAGGAATACTCTACCGAGGAAACGCTCTCCCCGATGCTGCAGGCATCGCTCTCGAGGTAGGCTTTCAGGCTCTTCAGGTCGTTGGAGGTGATGCCGGAAACCATCTGGGTCACGAGCTGGCGCACCGGCACCATCCCCTCGCCGAGGTCGGGGGCGGCGGTCTGGCCGGGCAGGTCAGCAGACAGCAGGCTGGTCAGGTCCATGCCGCTGCGCAGGATCTGCACCGGGTACTCGGAAAGGGTGTCCCGCTCCATGTCGGCGATATACTGGTTGACACCGGTGGACAGGGAAATGATCAGAGCAATGCCGATGATGCCGATAGAGCCTGCAAAGGCCGTGAGCAGGGTGCGGGTCTTTTTGGTCCAGAGGTTGTTGAAGCTCAGGGTCAGCGAGGTCCACCACGACATGGAGGAGTGGCCCATGTTCTTGTGAACAGCAGGGGCAAGCTGAGCGGTGTCAGGTTTGTAGGGGGCGGTGTCGGAGCGGATGACACCATCCTTCAGGTTCACGATGCGGGTGGCGTACTGTTGGGCCAGCTCCGGGTTGTGGGTGACCATGACCACCAGCCGGTCCTTTGCCACCTCCTTGAGCAGCTCCATGACCTGGATGCTGGTCTCGCTGTCCAGCGCGCCGGTGGGTTCGTCCGCCAGCAGGATATCCGGGTTGTTGACCAGCGCACGGGCAATGGCAACGCGCTGCATCTGGCCGCCGGACATCTCGCTGGGGTGCTTGTGCAGCTGATTGCCCAGCCCCACCTTCTGCAGTGCCTCGGTGGCGCGGCGCTTGCGCTCTGCGCCTGAGATGCCGGAAATGGTCAGGGCCAGCTCCACGTTGGCCAGAACGGTCTGATGGGGGATCAGGTTGTAGCTCTGGAACACAAAGCCGATGGTGTGGTTGCGGTAGGAGTCCCAATCGCGGTCGGTGTACTTTTTGGTGGAGATCCCGTTGATGACAAGGTCACCGCTGTCGTACCGATCCAGGCCGCCGATGATGTTCAGCAGGGTGGTCTTACCGGAGCCGGAGGGGCCCAGGATGGCGACGAATTCGCTGTCGCGCAGGTTCAGGCTGACATCATTCAGTGCGGTCTGTACAAGGTCACCGGTTTTGTATTCCTTGCGGATCTTTTTCAGTTGTAGCATAGGCAGGCCTTTCTTATGCATGCCCGGCGGCGTGTGGGAAATGCCGGACAAAAAACAAAATAACGTAGATATGGTATCAGATGAATGTGAACAAACCGTTGCTTTTCTGGAAAGATGGTGTTATGCTGGAGAAGGTAAAAGAAACAAAAATCGACACTTTATGACGTAAATTGCCAGAAATAAAGACGCAAAAAGCCGCAATATATGCACAGTTCGACGCATAGTGACGTTTTTTCGGGGATTGAATCTTTCCGCGGGGCCTTATAAAATAGTATCGTACAGTACGCACGGAAGAAAAGTGCGGCAAATTTAAGGCAAAGGGGAAGGTTGGATTGACGGAACGACTCGTTTCAAAGCTGCATGTCGCGCTTTTGAGCTACGACGAGCGGGAGATCCGCGTCCGGAAAAATTATCTGGAGGAGCAGAATCCTGCGATCTGCTGTGTCTGCTTCCACAGCGGCGAGGAGCTGCTGCGGGAGCTGCGCCAGCAGCGCAGTGTGGATATCGTGGTGCTTTCGAGCCAGCTGGAGGATATGGACGGGTATGAGTTCCTCAAGCGGCTCAACAGCCTGCATAACCGCCCGCTGCTGCTGTTGCAGGGGGATGACTGGTACAGCGATGCCACGGCATCATTCCTGCGGCCGGACGGCAGGCAGTACCTGCCGGAGCGCAGCAGCCTGCTGGATCTGCTGCTGGATCTGCGCAGCTCCACGGACATCGGCATCTTCTGGGTGCTGCCGTTCTGCAAGCAGCTTTATGCGGAGTGGGGCATCCTGCAGCCGGATGTGAACTGTGAATATCTGACCACCGCGCTGCAGGTCGTATGCGGCACAGAGCGGAAGCTGGCCGTGCGCAAGGAGATCCTGCAGACTGTGGCCGAGGAACACCACACCACAGTGGCCGCCGTGGACTGCGGGATGCGCCGCCTGATCGACGGGGTGGAAAAATACAACACCGAAGCCTGGCAGAAATTCAAGCAGGATTACGGCCTGATGGGGCATAGCGTTACCCTGGGCAAGCTGATCTATGCGGGCCGCCAGAAATTGATCGACAGCGGAACGCAGGGACGGAAGGCCGGACGATGAGAAAAAAGAGAGAGAACGGAATGGCAAAAGAGAGCGGGATGGGGGATTTCCCCCGCAAACAATTTGAGAGCGTGCTGCTGCACTCCCTGCGCATCATGGACCAGAACCGAGAATACCTGCAGATGCATCTGGCCCGGACCGGAGACGAAAGGACCCGGCAGGCGCTGGAGGATATGGGGCAGGAGAGCATCCGCCTGGAGCGCACCCTGCGGGAAATGATGGGTCTGCTGGAAGTGGAGATGAACGACAAGCCGTCCATGAAGCCGGTAGACCTGTGCTGGATCCTGATGGAGGCCGCCCAGATGGCCCCGGAGATCGAGAAGCAGCTGGATATCCGGCTGACCGTGGATCACAGCCCGTTCCGGCGCTGCTATGTCAAGGCGGATGCTCAGGAGGCCGAGCAGCTGCTGTTTCATCTGCTTTCCAACGCCCTGCGGGCCGTAAGCCCCGGCGGGCAGATCAAGATCCGGCTCACCCGGGACGACGAGGATCTGTACCTGATCGTGGAGGACGACGGCTGCGGCCTGCCCACCGGTGAAAACTGGATGGAGAACCGCCGCCGCTTCCTGGGCGGTGTGCAGGCAGGGCTGCTGCTCTGCCGCCGCTACTGCGCCCACATGGGGTGGGTGCTTTCCCTCACGCCGCGCGATGCCGGAAGCGGCACCCGGGCGGAGGTGCGCATCCCGCTGGCCGGAACGATGTTTCCCATTGAGGGCAGCGTGGAACTGCACACCATCCATCCGGCGCTCACCACTGCTGACGGCCTGCGCTGGCAGATCCTGCGGGAACTTGCCCTGTTGTCCGATAAAATGGAATGATATGATATTCAGCGCCCTGCTCCGGGCTTTTCCGGGGCAGGGCGTTTTTGTGTAAAAATCACTCTGAGTAAAGAATCTTAACCGGAATGTAGAAAAACAGGGGGGCTGTATTCGTGAATTTAACAAAATGTTTAACTTTTTGAGCGGAAAATACTATTTTTTGCGTGTAAAATGTGGTGACTGGATTGATTGTATCCCGATTTTTGAGTATAATACAACTGTATTTTTATATTGTTCCTCAGGAGGAAAAGCAAGTGAGAGTAGGTCTTGACATCGGAAGCACCACCATCAAGTGCGCGGTGCTGGACGAACATGATGCGCTGATTTATTCAACATACGAGCGTCATTACAGCCATATTTTGGAAAAGGCGCAGGAGCTGCTGCGCCGCATCGATGCAGAGCACCTGCACGGAAACAAGGCTCTGCTGAGCATCTCCGGTTCTGCCGGTATGGGCCTGGCCGACAGCTGCGGCGTGCCCTTTGTGCAGGAGGTGTTCTCCACCCGTGTGGCAGTCAAGCGGTTTGTGCCCGCCACCGACTGCGTGATCGAGCTGGGCGGCGAGGATGCAAAGATCCTGTTCTTGACCAACGGCACCGAGGTCCGCATGAACGGCAGCTGTGCCGGCGGCACCGGTGCCTTTATTGACCAGATGGCAACCCTGCTGAAGATGAGTGCCGATGAGATGAACAAGGCCGCGGAAAAGGCCGAGCGCACCTATACCATCGCGTCCCGCTGCGGCGTGTTTGCCAAAAGTGACGTGCAGCCCCTCATCAATCAGGGCGCGCGCACGGAGGATATCGCCGCCAGCATCTACAAGGCGGTGGTCAACCAGACCATTGCCGGTCTGGCACAGGGCCGCCCCATCAAGGGCAATATCCTGTATCTGGGCGGGCCGCTGACCTTCAGCAGCGTGCTGCGCAAAAGCTTTGATGAGGCGCTGGGGGTCACCGGAACCTGCCCCGAGAACAGCCTGCTCTATGTGGCGCTGGGTGCCGCCCTCTATGCGGACAAGGAGTTCGAACTCTCCGCAGTGGCCGACGCGCTGGACCAGTACGCCGCCACCGCTACTTATGCCAGTGAGCCTCCGCTCTTTGCCAACAAGCAGGAGTACGAGGAATTCCATGCCCGGCACATGTCCCACAGTGTGCCCCATGTGCCCTTCAGCACCCAGTGCGGCCCGGTGCATATCGGCATCGACTCCGGCTCCACCACCGTCAAGCTGGTGGTGGTGGACGAGAAGAGCCAGATCCTGTACACCAATTACCAGCCCAACCTTGGCAACCCGCTGCCCCTGATCCGGGAACAGCTGATCAAGATCTACCGGGAACACCCCGGCCTGCAGGTGGCCAGCGTGACCACCACCGGCTACGGTGAGGAGCTGGTCAAGAACGCCTTCCGCTGTGATTATGGTCTGGTGGAAACGGTGGCTCACTTTACCGCCGCCAAATACTTTATGCCCGATGTGGATTTCATCATCGATATCGGCGGTCAGGACATGAAGTGCTTCAAGATCGAGGATGGTGCCATCAGCAACATCTTCCTGAACGAGGCCTGCTCCTCCGGCTGCGGCAGCTTTTTGCAGACCTTTGCGCAGGCATTGGGTTATGATGTCAAGGAGTTTGCCGCTCTTGGCCTGTTCGCAGACCGCCCCGTGGATCTGGGCAGCCGCTGCACCGTGTTTATGAACAGTTCAGTCAAGCAGGCCCAGAAGGACGGTGCTTCCATCGAGAACATTTCCGCCGGTCTGTCCATCAGTGTGGTCAAGAACGCGCTGTACAAGGTCATCCGCGCATCCAGCCCCGAGGAGCTGGGCCGCAAGATCGTGGTGCAGGGCGGTACCTTCTACAATGAAGCTGTTCTCCGCGCCTTTGAAAAAGAGATGGGCGTGGAGGTCATCCGCCCCGACATCGCGGGCCTGATGGGTGCCTACGGTGCGGCCCTGTTCGGCCTGCGCCAGAGCCATAAGAACCATCAGGAAGCTTCCAGGATGATGAATCTGGCCGAGCTGGAAGCCTTCGACCAGAAGGTGGTCAGCGTCAAGTGCGGCGGCTGCGGCAACCACTGCCAGCTCACCATCAACACCTTTGCCGATGGCCGCAAGTTCATCTCCGGCAACCGTTGCGATAAGCCCGTGACCGGTAAGAGCGAGGACGACAGCCTGAATCTGTACGCCTACAAGCAGCAGCTGCTGGCCGGTTACAAGCCCGTGCCCGGCAAGCGCGGCTCCATTGGCATCCCGCTCTGCCTGAATATGTACGAGCTGCTGCCCTTCTGGCACACCTTCTGGACCAGACTTGGCTTTGCCGTGCACACCAGCCCGGTGTCCAGCCGGGGGCTGTATCTGGCCGGTCAGGCCACCATCCCCAGTGACACCGCCTGCTTCCCGGCCAAGCTGAGCCACGGCCACATCAAGGCCCTGAGCCAGATGCACCTGGATGCCATCTTCTACCCCTGCCTGACCTACAACTTTGACGAAGGACTGGGCGACAACCACTATAACTGCCCGGTGGTGGCCTATTACCCTGAAGTTCTGGCAGGCAACTGCCCCGAGCTGGAGGGCCAGAAGTTTATCTATGACTATGTGGGCATCCACCGCCCCAAGGACTTTGTCCGCAAGATGGCAAAGGAAGTCCTGCCCAAATACTTCGGTGGCATTTCCGAAAAGGAAGTGCAGGCTGCTGCCGATGCTGCCTACGCCGAGCACGAGGCCCACATGGCCCAGATCCGGGTCAAGGGCAGCGAGATCATTGATGAGGCACGCCGTCAGGGCAAGCGCATCATCGTGCTGGCTGGCCGCCCCTACCACGTTGACCCTGAGATCAACCATGGCATCGACCACCTCATCACCCGCCACGGCGCGGCTGTTGTCACCGAGGACAGCATCTCCAACCGGGTGGAAAAGTTCCCCACCAGTGTGCTGAACCAGTGGACCTACCACAGCCGCCTGTATGCGGCGGCCAAGTACTGCACCACCCAGAAGGATATGGATCTGGTGCAGCTGGTCTCCTTTGGCTGCGGCGTGGATGCCATTACCACCGATGAGACCCGCGAGATCCTGCAGGCAGGCAGCAAGCTCTACACCCAGCTCAAGATCGATGAGATCACCAATCTGGGTGCGGTCAACATCCGTCTGCGCAGCCTGTTCGCCGCTCTGGAGGAGCGCGACGAGGCGGCAGAGGAAAAGGCCGCCCCCAAGGCAGAAGCCTGATACATAGGAGGAACCTATGGAATACAATTATCCCAAATTTACCCCGGAGATGAAGCTGACCCACACCATCCTCATCCCCAACATGGCTATTACCCAGTTCCGGCTGCTGGAATACGCCCTGCGCTACGACGGCTACAAGTGCGAGATCCTGGGCAACTGCGGCAGCGCTGTGGCACAGCTGGGCCTGAAATACGTCCACAACGACACCTGCTATCCGGCCCTGCTGGTCATCGGCCAGTTTCTGGATGCCCTGAACAGCGGCAAGTATGACCTGGATCACACGGCCCTGCTCATCACCCAGACCGGCGGCGGCTGCCGTGCTTCCAACTACATCCACCTGCTCCGCAAGGCTCTGGTCAAGGCGGGCTATCCCCAGATCCCCGTTGCCAGCCTGAACTTCTCCGGTCTGGAAAAAGACAGCGGCTTCCAGATGACCCTGCCGCTGGCCCGCCGCGCGCTGGCCTGCATTTTCTACGGCGATATGCTCTGTGCCCTGCGCAATCAGGTGGCCCCCTACGAGAACGAAAAGGGAGCCGCTGACCGGATGGTCGATCTGTGGGTCGAGCGTCTGGGCCGCGTTCTGCTGGCCGGCAAGGGCTTTACTGCCCGGGAAATGAAGCACACCTTCCCGCTCATTGCAAAGGATTTTGCGGCCATCCCCGTGACCCGGGTGCCCAAGGTCAAGGTGGGTGTGGTCGGCGAGATCTACGTCAAATACAGCCCCCTGGGCAACAACGACCTGCAGAAGTTCCTGGAGAGCCAGGACTGTGAGGTGAACTTCCCGGGCCTGATGGGCTTTGTGCAGTACTGCATCTTCAATATGGGCGAGGATCATGTCCTCTACGGCGGCAAGTTGGCCGTCAAGATGGGCACGGATCAATTGCTTAACTGGCTGGACAGTGTGGAGCGTGCCATGCTCAAGGCCACAGCCGATGCCGGGTTCTATGCCCCCGGGCCCTTCAAGGAGCTGGTGGAAAAGCCCCACGGCATCATTTCGCTGGGGGCCAAGATGGGCGAGGGCTGGCTGCTGACCGCCGAGATGATCGAGCTGGTGCAGGGCGGCTACGGCAACATCGTCTGTGCCCAGCCCTTCGGCTGCCTGCCCAACCATATCGTGGGCAAGGGCATGGTGAACAAGATCCGTGCCCTGTATCCCAGCGCCAATATTACCCCCATCGATTACGACCCCAGCGCCACCCGGGTCAACCAGGAAAACCGCATCAAGCTGATGCTGGCAGTCGCCAAGGAGCGCCTGAACGCCCCGGCGCAGGCTGCCCCACTGACGGCAGAAGAGATCGCCGGTGGGGCTCCCCGGGTCGAGACCACGGTATAATTCTTTCTAAACAGCAACACTCCCCTTCGGGCAGGACCGTGTGCCGCACGGCTCCACCCGAAGGGGAGTGTTTTTTTGTCTCAGTCGCAGAGATACCGCCGCTCGAACTCCTCAGCCGGAATGGCCTTGGAGAACCAGAAGCCCTGCGCGCCATCGCAGTCCAGCGAGCGGAGGAGCTGCACCTGCTCCTCGGTCTCGATGCCCTCACAGATGACGTTGTAGCCCAACCGTTTGACCAGATGCACGATCTCCCGCAGAAAATCGGTGCCCCGCGCGTTGGAGCTGCACCGGGTCAGAAAGAGCTTGTCCAGCTTGATGGTGTTCACCGGGATATCCACCATGTTGTTCAGCAGGGAACCGCCCGCGCCGAAATCGTCCAGCGAGGTCTGCATTCCATCGCTCTGGAAGGAGGAAAGCAGGCGCTTCACCCGGTCGTACTCCGAGACCACCGCCGTCTCGGTCAGTTCGATCTCCAGCATCCGGGCGCTGATGTTGTGCTTTTCCAGAATTTCGCTGTACTCCTGGGTGGAGGCATCCTCCCGGGCCAGCGCCACCGAGGCATTCACCGCAATGGGCAGCAGCCGGTGCCCGGTCTGTGCATTGCGCTGCAGGAACTGGGCCACCTGCTCGAAGATGTACAGATCCAGCTCCACGATGTGGCCCGTGGATTCCAGAATGGGAATGAACTGGTCGGGGTAGACCACGGTGCCGTCCGGCTTGATCCAGCGGGTCAGCGCCTCGGCTCCAATGACCGAGAGATCTTTGGGCGAGAATTTGGGCTGGAGGTACAGCTTGAATTCGCCGTTCTCAAGCGCCTGCGGCAGGCCGCTCAGCAGCTCACCGGTCAGGGTCTGCTTGACCTCCAGCTTTTTGTCAAACTGGACAGCAGACACGCGGGTGTTGCTGTGCACCTGCTTGCGGGCAAAATTTGCCTTGTCGATGGCGGCCGATGCGCTCAGGCAGCCGGGCTCAATGGCGTACACACCCATCCGTACCCGCAGGCGTACCTCCGGGTAATGCTGGGCCTGATACTGCTCAAACTGGCGGCAGAGCGTGTCTGCATAGTGGAGCGGGCCTTTCTCGTCGCGGCAGGAGAGGTAGAGTACGAACTGGTCGCCCACCACCCGGCACAGGTAGCACTCGCCCCAGTGGCGGGCCGCCTCGATGAGGAAATTGCTGAATTCCTTCAGCAGCTGATCGCCGGTGGCGTAGCTGTATTTTTCGTTGAAGTATTTGAAGTTCTCAAAGTCACAGTAGAAGATCTGGAAGCCCTCGGCGTAGCCGCCGATGATCTTGTGGGAGACCTCTTCCTTGAAACGGGAAAAGGCCAGCAGGCCGGTCAGCCGGTCAAACTCGGGGGCAGAGGTCATGCCGCGGCTCACGGCGTTCACGGCCAGATGCTTGCTCAGGTAGGCGTTGATGATCTTGGTGATTTCGCCCAGCTCCCGGCGGTTCTGGGGAGTCCAGTACCGCTTGCTGCCGCACACCACATAGGCAATGGCACCCTGATACTCGCCCTCGCCGTACATGGCAGCGTAGACCACTGTCTGGGCCCCGCCCTGCATCAGCAGTGCGCGCCCCTGCGGCGAGTACATCCCCATGTTGTCGGCCTGCAGCACGGTGGTACCGTATTCATCATAGCTGTGGAACAGGGTCAGGAAGTCCTCCTTGGTATAGGATTCACCGTTCAGAGGCACCGGCTCCGCGCGGGGAGAGGTCCACTGGAACTGCCGGGAGATGCTGCGTTCCCGGATGCGGGTGTCCACAATGGTGATGCGGTCCAGCTGCAGCCGGATGCCGACGATCCTCAGGAAGAGGGGAATGGCGGTCTCAAAGCTGTTGTTCTTCTCAAACAGTTCAAAGGCGGTGGAGATCAGGTCGTTGTGCAGGTAGCGTGCATCGATATCGGCCGTTTCCGGGGCGGCAGGAACCGCCTGGGCATAGCGCCGCAGATTATCGCAGAACACATACTGGTTGCGGCCGTTCTGCTTGGCCTGATACAGGGCCCAGTCCGCGTTTTCGAACAGCTGATCAAAGGAATAGCCCGCTGTGTTTTCAGGCAGGAAGCAGGCACCGATGCTGCAGGTCATCCGGTAATCGTTTTCCCAGAACTTCACCTGCTGCACGGACTCCGACAGCTGGCGGGTCTTCTGGAGCAGGGTGGTGTTGGGGATATCCTTCAGAAACACCACGAACTCATCGCCGCCGAACCGCACCAGAATGTCGCTGGAGCGGAACAGGGTGCGCAGCAGCCGAGCAAACTCCTGCAGGACCTTGTCGCCGAACAGATGGCCGTAGCAGTCGTTGATGTTCTTGAAAAAATCCAGGTCGATGACCAGCATTCCGCAGGAGGCATAGGGATCTTTGGCCTGCAGATAGCGGTCAATGAGCTCCTTGCCGGTGCGGTTGTTATACAGCTGGGTCAGGGAATCGTGGCGGGCCTGTTCCAGCAGCTCCTGGGTCTGATTCTTCTGGTCGGTGATGTCCTTTGCGTAGCCCACATAGAGCGTGCCGCGGGCGGGGTCCTCGACCGGGCGGGCATCCACCTCCCGGGAATAATACACCCCCTCCGGCGAGACAAAGCGCATCTCCAGCGGACCGTACAGCTCACCGGTGAGCAGGGTACGCATCTTCCAGCGGTCCTCCGCGAAGATCGTGGCGTGCTCCGGCTTCTCGGAGCCAAGGTAGGCATCCAGTGTCTCCAGCGTGCGGCTCCGGGTATCGTAGACCCGCAGCTGATCCAGACGGGGGTCATATTCCAGCAGGAAAAACCACCGATGCACAAGAAACTGCATCAGCAGGGGATTGTTGATGATCGAATCGATAAACCGAACAGGGACATCCATGGCTGATTCCCCACTTTCCGCTTTTTAACCAGTATAACAAAATATGGAAGATGCATCAAGGCGTAACACAAAAATTTCATGGAAAGTGAAAGAAATTTTACCGAAAGCTCTGTCGGGAACGGTTTCGGTGCTCCCGCTCAGGCCGGAACGCCCCACAGCTCGATCGTGGCACCGGCGGCAAGCCGGACATTGGTGTCCACGGTCAGGGTCAGCCTGCCGAGCTTCTGGCTGGCATCCACATTCTGGCCGTTGCTTCCGGCAGGCAGAACGACCGCAGGCGGTGCACCCGTGGTGCCGGATGCGGCAAAACAGAGATACTGCCCGAAGCAGGGAAGTGCCTGAAAGCTGGCAAAGGTGCGGGTGGGCGGGCTGGACATCGAGCTGCTGGCAGCACAGGGGGCAGAAGCACTGAGCAGCTGGGCACCATCGCTGGTGCTGCAAACCCAGTGCAGCGTGCCCTTGGATTGGCTGCTGCCTGCCCGAAACAGCACCTTCAGCGCCTGCAGTTCGGTGGGAAAGGTGCGCTCAAAGCTGGCAGCGGCGGCGTTCAGGGACACCTTTTCCAGCAGCTCCCACTGGCCGGGATCGCTGGGGTCACCCTTTGGGCCCTGGGGGCCGGGTTCTCCCTGCGGGCCTTGCGGGCCGGGCTCTCCTTTGGGGCCGGTGGGTCCTGCGGCACCGGGTTCTCCCTGCGGTCCGGGGTCACCCTTTTCGCCCCGGAATGCACCGCTTTCCACAGCTGCTTTCAGTCGGTCAAGCAGGGCCTGCCAGGCGGGCGTGCCGGGCCGGGGCAGGGTGCTGTCCTCCGTGCCGGAATTTTCGGCCACGCAGTAGCACACGTCCGCGCTGGTCAGGGTGCGGGTGCCATCGGTGCCCTCAAAGGTGATGCGCCCCTCCCCGGGCACAGCCGTGATGAGGGTGGGCACCTCCACAAGGCCGTCCACCACCAGCGTGGAGGGGGCGGGGTTCCCGCCTGGCAGGTGCCAGAAGGCCCGCAGGGTCATGCCCTGCCACTCGCCGTCGGCTTCCACCCGCAGGGCGTAGATGCCCCGGTTTTTGGTGTAGCCGAAGCGGAGCAGGCCATCGTACCCCTGCAAAGCAGCCCCGCCGCCCGAGGATAAATGGATCTGACGTTCAATCATACAGTTTCACTCCTTTTGTCGTGGTTTTTGCGTTCAAAAAGCTTGACTTTGGTTAGAGTTTCCGGTAAGATTGTGAAAAGACCGCAGAAGGTTTGGTGGATGAAATCTAACCAAAATCAGCTTACGAGGCTATAATATCTGATTAAATTCAGAAAGTCAAGGGAAAATCTGAATCCGGTTAGAAAACCGGCGTTCTGCACAAGAAGGAGTGCAAAATTTGTGTTTTATGACTGCTACACGGCCCTGTGTCAGGCCAGAGGCATCAGCCGCAGCCGGGCCGCGCAGGAGATGGGCTTGAGCAACTCCACAGTGACCAAATGGAAAAACACCGGGGCGACCCCCTCGGGCGAGACGCTGGCCAGGGTGTCTGCCTATTTCGGTGTGCCGGTGGGGGAGCTGCTGGGCGAAGCCGTTCCATCGGTGCAGGAGGAGCGGAAACTGCCCGAAGGGGCTGTCCCGTTCGATCCCGCCCTCACGGCTCCGCTGCTGGGCACGGTGCGTGCAGGCCTGCCCATGTATGCGGAAGAAAACATTGAGGGCTACATCCCCATTACCCGGAAGGACGGGGCACGGTACTTCTGGCTCCGTGTCCGGGGCGACAGCATGAACGCCGTGGGCATTTCGGAAAACGATGAGATCCTGGTGCGGGAGCAGCCGGAGGTGGAAAACGGCCAGCTTGCCGTGGTGATGGTCAACGGCGATGAAGCCACCGTGAAATATTTCCGTCAGGAGGGGAACCTTGTGGTCCTGACTCCCAAAAGCTTCAACCCCGTGCACCAGCCCCAGATCTATGATCTGAAACGGGTGCAGGTGCGGGTGGTCGGCCTTGTGGTGGAGTGCCGCAAGGTGTTCTGAAAAAAGAAGATGGCCCCTGCGGAGCAGAATAGGAGGCTCGCTATGAAATGGAGGACCGTTCTGTGCACAGCGCTGTTTTTGTGCGGTACCGTGCTGCTTTCTGCCTGCGGCGGGGGAGAGATGCCTGCGCCTGCGGAACCGCCCGCTTCCAGTGAGGTACCGGCTCCCTCTCAGCCGGAGGAAGTGCCCGCCCCCTCGGAATCGGCTTCTTCCAGTGAACCGGAGCCGCCAGCATCCAGCGTGCCGGAAAAAGAGAATCCATTGATCGTGAATGGCGTGCTGAAAAGCTACGATACCGGCAAGCAAAAGGATGTTGTTCTGCCCAGCGGGAAGTTTACCAAAATTGATTCAGGATGCTTCAAAAATAATACCACAATGGAATCGGTGAGTATCCCGGAAGGTGTTACGGAGATTGGCTTTGCCGCATTTTCAGGGTGTTATAATCTGAAATCTGTGCAGCTGCCAAAATCGCTGATCAAAATCGGTGCGTCAGCTTTTTTTGGCTGTGCTGCGTTGCAAAAGGTAGAGTTTCCGGAGAATAGTGGGCTAGAGCTTTCTAATTCGGCATTTGCAAGTACCGGACTGCGAGAACTGGACCTTCCAGAGAATGTAAAGTTGGAAGATGACTGCGTTTTTGCAGACTGTGAGAAGTTGACCCGGGCAAGAGTAGAGATAAAGGGAGAGATCCGACCGCATACATTTGCGAACTGTATTTCTTTGAAAACGGTATTTTTGGGAAAAGAGGTCTCGACGATTGGTAATTCTGCATTTGAATGCTGCTTTGCATTATCAGAAATCAACTATGAGGGCGACAACAAAGAAATTCAGAAAAAGGTAGACCAGCTTCTCGAAAAACAAAACTAAATCCCCAAAACACCCCGCCGTCTCTTGTGCAAAAAGGCAAGAGACGGCATTTTTGCGTGGAAAAGCAGGAGCGAAAAATCAGCGATGAATAGCTTGTTTATCAATTTGACCGGAATTTGTGCAACAAAAAAACCTATAAACCTATTGACATTCTGGGGAAATGGGTATATCATACGGCCAACGGAAACAAACATCCGCAAGATCAGGAGAAAAGGAGGGGAACAGACATGGACTGGAATGTGATGGTGCAATATCTGCCGCAGTATGAAAAAGCGGCCTGGCTCACCCTGCGTCTGGGCGTGGCCGGTATCTTCTGGGCCATCTTTGTGGGCCTTGTCTGCGCCGTGCTCCAGTACGAAAAAGTGCCGGTGCTGCGCCGTATCGTGGGCGCTTATATCCAGCTCAGCCGGAACACGCCGCTGCTGGTCCAGCTGTTCTTTCTTTATTACGGCCTGCCCAAGATCGGCATCAAGACCAACGCCGAGCTCTGCGGCATTGCAGGCCTTGCCTTTCTGGGCGGCAGCTACATGGCCGAGGCCTTCCGCAGCGGGCTGGAAGCCATCGAACCCATCCAGACAGAAAGTGCCCTGAGCCTTGGCATGAGCCGGCTGCAGACCATGCGCTATGTGGTGCTGCCGCAGGCGGTCTCCATCAGTATGCCGGCCTTTATGGCAAATATCATCTTCCTGCTCAAGGAGACCAGCGTGTTCAGCGCCATCAGCCTGATGGATCTGATGTTCACGGCAAAAGACCTCATCGGCCTGTACTATAAGACGGCCGAGAACCTTTTCCTGCTGGTGGTGTTCTACCTCATCATCCTGCTGCCGGTGTCCCTGCTGGGCAGCTGGCTGGAAAGGAGGCTGCGCTATGCCGGATTTGGGTCTTGAGGTCCTGCTCAAGGGCAAAAATATGGTTCGTCTGCTGGGCGGTCTGGGCGTGGCGCTTAAGATCAGCGCTGTGTCTGTCCTCATCAGCCTGCCGCTGGGCATCCTGCTGGGTGTGCTGATGACCTTCAAAAATCCCATCCTGAAAGCCATCCTCCGGGTGTATCTGGAATTCATCCGCATCATGCCCCAGATGGTGCTGCTCTTTCTGGTGTATTTTGGCACCACGCGGGCCTTTGGCTGGGATCTTTCCGGCGAGACGGCGGCGGTCATCGTGTTCGTGCTCTGGGGCACGGCCGAGATGAGCGACCTCGTCCGCGGTGCCCTCATCGCCATCCCGAAGCATCAGTATGAGAGCAGCGAGGCGCTGGGCATGAGCCGGGCGCAGACCTATTGGTACATCATCATCCCTCAGACAGTGCGGCGGCTCATCCCGCTGTCCATCAACCTCATCACCCGCATGATCAAGACCACCAGCCTGGTGTTGATGATCGGTGTGGTGGAGGTGCTCAAGGTGGCCCAGCAGATCATTGAGGCCAACCGCACCGCCAGCCCCAACGCGGCGTTTGGCATCTACCTCACCGTGTTTATCCTGTATTTTCTGGCCTGCTGGCCCATCAGCCTGCTGGCCGGTTACCTCGAAAAGAAATGGAAGTGACTGTTATGGCAGAGCCGATCCTGACTGTAGACCATCTGGTAAAAAGCTACGATGGCAAGACCAATGTTCTGGATAATGTCAGCTTTGCCGTCAAGCCCGGTGAGGTCATCGTTGTGGTGGGCCCTTCCGGCTGCGGCAAAAGCACCCTGCTGCGCTGTCTGAACGGTCTGGAGCCGGTGCAGGCGGGCCGGGTGAAGCTGGGCAGTGAGACGGTCGCCTACGGCGGCAAGAATCTGGCGGCCCTGCGCCAGCGCATCGGCATGGTGTTCCAGAGCTATGAGCTTTTCCCGCACCTGACCGTGCTGGAAAATATCCTGCTGGCTCCCACCAAGGTGCAGAAACGCCCCCGGGCTGAGGTGCAGCAGGAAGCCGAGGCCCTGCTGGACCGCGTGGGCCTGCTGGCCAAAAAGAACAGCTACCCCCGGGAGCTTTCGGGTGGTCAGAAGCAGCGTGTCGCCATTGTGCGTGCGCTCTGTATGCACCCCGAGATCCTGCTGTTCGACGAAGTGACCGCCGCCCTTGACCCTGAAATGGTGCGCGAGGTGCTGGATGTCATGCTCGATCTGGCCCGTGAAGGCAAGACCATGGTGATCGTCACCCATGAGATGCAGTTTGCCCGGGCAATTGCCAGCCGGGTGCTGTTTCTGGACGATGGCCGTATTGTGGAGGAAGCGTCCCCGGCGGACTTCTTCGACCACCCGCAGACCGAACGTGCACAGCGCTTCCTGCGCACGTTCACCTTTGATGCGGTTGCAAAGCAGTGAGAAATGTGCAGCAGCCCATTTCCACTTTGAACCTTTTTGTCTGATGCTGTGAAATGATGTCACAGATCATGGATAGATTTTTATATGGGAAAGAAAGGAAAGGAGTTACTACCATGAAAATTAACAAGATCTCTCGCCGTGCCTTCCTGCTGGGTCTGGGCGCAGCTTCCACCGCCGCCCTGCTTTCTGCCTGCGGCGGCAGCGCATCCTCCTCCTTTGCCGCTTCCGGCTCTGCTGCATCCGGCAGTGCCGCAGCTGTGGGCAGTGACGTGTTCCGCACGCTGGACGAGATCAAGGCGGACGGCACCGTGAACATCGGCGTTTTCTCCGACAAGAACCCGTTCGGCTATGTGGATGAGAACGGCGAGTATCAGGGCTATGATGTCTACTTCGCCCGCCGCCTGGCCGAGAATCTGGGCGTGGAGGCAAATTTCGTCTCCACGGAAGCCGCCAACCGCATTGAGTACCTGCAGACCGGTAAGGTCGATATCATTCTGGCAAACTTCACCGTCACGCCCGAGCGCGCCGAGGAGGTGGACTTTGCATTGCCCTACATGAACGTTGCACTGGGTGTCATCTCTCCCGACAGCAATGTCATCACCAGTCTGGACAACTGGAACGCCGACGATCAGATGATCGTCATTTCCGGCACCACCGCCGAGACCTACCTGACCAAGGAATATCCCGACATTCCCCTGCAGAAGTATGATTCCTACGCAACCGCCAAGAACGCGCTGGAAAACGGCAATGGCGCTGCATGGGCCAACGACAACACCGAGGTCATCGCTTTTGCAAAGCAGAATTCCGGCTACACGGTGGGCATCCCCTCTCTGGGCAGCCAGGATACCATCGCCCCCGCTGTGAACAAGGGCAACACCACCCTGCTGGACTGGATCAACGACGAGATCAAGAGCCTGGGCGAGGAAAGCTTCTTCCACAAGGATTACGAGGAGACGCTGGTGGATACCTACGGCCTTGACTATGAGGATGAGCTGGTCGTTGAGGGCGGCGAGACCAACGCATAAATCTGAATTTTAAGATGCAGTGATGAGAAACACCCCGTGCAGAAATGTACAGGGTGTTTCTTTTACGCGAATCTGTGCAACGATGTATTGACAATGTTGCACAATATGAATATAATAAAAGTGACAAAGGAGCGTGAGAGTATGACGACGGTAAGTGTCCGGATGGATGAGAACCTGAAGCGGGATTTTGATGAGATCTGCAATGAACTGGGCCTTTCGATGACAACAGCCATCACCATGCTGGCCAAGAAGATGACGCGTGAAAAACGCATTCCGTTTGAAGTCTCGATGGATCCCTTTTATAGTGCATCCAATATGGCCGCCCTGAATGACAGCATTGAGGAAATGCGTCAGGGAAAGACTGTAACGAGAACGCTGGAAGAGCTTGAGGCTATGGAACATGAGTAAGATCACCTTCACGGAGCGGGCCTTTGCGGAATATCTGTATTGGCAGTCTCAGGATAAAAAGACGCTGAAACGGATCAACGCATTGCTCAAGGATATTTCGCGCAGCCCGTATGAAGGCATTGGAAAACCGGAAGGGCTGAAAGAAAATCTCAGCGGGTATTGGAGCCGCCGGATCGATGATGTGAACCGGCTGGTCTATCGCATTGAAAATGATCTGATCGAAGTGTACCAGTGCAAGGGACATTACGACGATTGAAGCAAAAAAACGAGGACGGCCAATGGCTGCCCTCGTTTTGCTGTATCTGGGGGATTATACTTCCTCAGTCGTCGTCCTCCTCCTCGGCGAGAGCTTCTGCATGGATGCGCTGACGCAGGCGGGTGCGGAACTCCTCGGCGGGGATGCCGCTCTGGTTGGGGGTCAGGTCCGGAGCGGGCTTGCCGTCAGGCAGGTGGGCACCAAAGGCCGGCACAAAGAAGAACTTGCGCACGACAAAGATCAACGCAATGGCACCCACGCTGATGAGGTTGTCCAGAGCCGATTCGTGGCCGACCACCATGTGGCGTGCAATGGCGTAGAGCAGCACTTCCAGGCTGCTGCCTGGGCTGTGCTTGGCCAGCATCTTGATGAACTCCACGCCGATGACAATGTCCAGCGCCCGCTCAAGGAAGCCGCGGATCTCTACATCGTTGCCATCAAACAGCAGGCCCGGCATCCACTTGAGCAGAGGAATGAAGCTGAGCAGCAGGCCGATGAGCACCAGCCCGGACAGCACGATCTCCAGCAGGGTGGAGGCCTGAATGATGTAGCTGCGCAGTGCTTTGCGGCTGCGGCTCTCAACGTGGGCGGAGTGCGGGGTGTCGGAAGGATGGGACATGATGCAGCATCTCCTTTGCTCAAGATCGTGAAACGAAAAAAGCTGACAAACTTTTCTTAAGTTTAGCAAAGGATTTGAGCAAAGTCAATGAAATGTGCCGAATTTTCTGGGAATTACTGGACGGCTACATAGCCGGAGTGCTCAATGCAGGAACGGCCTGCATCGGTGGAGAGCCACTCGTAGATCCTGCGCTCCGGGCTGTCGGCAGCGGAATCCTGCAGGATGGCGGCATAGAATTCGTTGCACAGCGGGTAGCTCTGGTCGGCAATCGTCTCGTTGGAAGGGGTCACGCCATCCACGGCCAGCAGCCGCAGACCGGGCTTGGAGTACATCTGGTCGATGTAGTAGTAGACCGAGAAACCGATGGCGTTGGCAGAGTTGTTATACTCTGCAATGCTGTCCACCAGCTCACCCATGGCGGTGGGGGCCAGCTCGGTGGGGGCCTCCATCAGCGGGCCGCCCTGGATCAATAGTTTCTGGAACAGGGTCTGGCTGCCGGAGTCTGCCCGCCGCTGGAAGGCAATGATCTCCTGATCCTTGCCGCCCACATCTTTCCAATTGGTGATCGTTCCGGCGTAGATGTCCTTGAGCTGCTGCCGGGTCAGGCTCTGCACAGGGTTGTCCTCGTTGACGATGAACACCAGCGCGTCCCGGCCAATGGCCTTCTGCTCCAGCGGGTCACCGTCTGCCTTCAGCTCCTCCTTGACGGATTCCGGGGCTTCGTAGGCGATGATGAGCTTGACCGAATCGCCGTAATTATTGCCATACAGGCCCAGGTTGCGCCAGGCCTGGGCCGTGGTGTTGGTGGTCACGGCGCTCCGGGCGGTCTCCAGATCCAGCCCGGTGGTATCGGCCATGATCTGCGCGATCAGCGGGATGCAGGCCGTGCTGCCATCCGTAATGGGGAATTCATCCACGCTCAGGATGGGTTGTGCGGGCACTTCACTGGCGGCAGAGGAGGCAGGGGCCTCAGAATCAGGCTGAGACGGTGCCGCCCCCGAATTAGAGGAGGCAGGTACGGTATTGCAGGCAGAGAGCAGGGCGGCCGTGGATGCCAGACCCAGACCGGTCAGGAACGCGCGGCGGGTGATCTTAACGTTTTTCATACGGAAATCCTCCCTTAGAAGTAGTAGTTGTCCATCTCGTCAGCGGTGGAAGCAAAGATGCTTTCGGCATAGAGCCACCGGCCGGAAAAATCCATCCAGCCATAAGAAAATCCCTTGCTGGCGGCAAACACACCCTCCGGCAGGCCGTTGGCGCTGTCGGCATAATAGGTGCTGCAGCTGCGCAGCCCGCCCACGACGACATTGCCATCGCTGTCCAGGATGTCATACAGCCAGCTGCTGCCGGGGCCGTTGCAGCAGCCGTAGAAATAGAGTCCATCTGCTGTGGAAAACAGGGGATAATAATGGGTGTAGGTTTCTTCCAGCGTGCGGGGATCCAGCGTTTTGTGGGTGCCGTCCGGCCCACAGATCTGGATGGCCGTGTTCACATAGTTGTCGTTGTCGTCCTGCGCGACCCAGACCCAGCCGTTTTCAGCATAGACATGGGCCCGCACCTGGTTCTCCACCGGGTCGATGGCGGTGTCGGTCAGCAGCACGCCGGTCTGCCGGTCGAACACCCGCACGGTGCCGTCCAGGGCGTAGATGGCCAGCGTGGCATCGTCGGTGCCCACATCGTAAAGTTCCTTTTCCTCGCCGGTAAGCAGATCGTGGAAGCGGTACCGCCCGGATGCCTCCGGCTCTGTGATGGCAGCACCGGGCAGGTAATACCGCACCGGCTCATCGAACTCACAGAGCACCGCGCTTTGTTCGGTGCTGGCTAGATCGACCAGCTGATATCTGCCGCTGTTGTACAGGCTGACCGTACCCGCGCCGGTGTACTGCTGGAATCCGGTCAGTTCCTCGCCGGTGGCGGTGCTGTACAGGCTGATATGGTCGATCACCATGTCCTCGTCTTCGGAGTAATAGTCCAGTTCCAGCCAGTCTGCCGGGGACGAGATCTCGTTGTAGGAGTAGCTCAGGCTCACGGCGGCGCACAGCGGCTCCTGCCGGATCCGGTTTCCGTCCCGGTCCTGGATCTGCAGCGCGTAATAGCGGGTCAGGTCATCGCCCCAGGTGTTCTCGTCCAGGGCCTGAGCTGGGGCGTTGCACAGGTTGAACGCCAGCGTTTCCCCCGCGATCCTGCAGCCGTAGGCATTTTCCGGCACGGTCAGCTCCTCGCCGGTGGCAAGGTCCAGCACCCGGCAGTCTCCGGCGGCGTGGTGCAGCGCGGGGGAGTAGGCAAACTCCTCCGGGGTGGTCAGCACCAGCAGCGTGCCGGTCAGGGCGGCATCGTAGGCCCGGTCAAAGGTCAGGACCTCTTTGCCGTCTCGGTCATACAGGGCACAGACCCGGCCGGTGGGTGCGCCGGGTTCTGACCACTGCCGCATATAGTAGCGGGCCGTGCCGGTCAGGGTGTCGGGCACCAGATACACGGTCTCACTGCTGGCGGCCTGATACAACACGGTATTGCCGCAGAGCACGGTATTGCCGCCGTTGGAGCCGTTGCTGTACAGGATGCGCAGTTTGCCGTCGTCCAGTGGAGCTGCAGCGGGGCCGGGCGCTTCCTCAGCCTGCGCGGGCTTGGAATCGGGCAGGGGCGAGGCCGGAGGCAGCAGGGAGCAGGAGGCCAGCAGCCCTGCCGCGGCAGACAGGCTGAGCACTGCACAGCCGATGCGGAGAACAGAACGTTTCATAAGCGTACCTCACAGGTTTGGCAGAATTTAACTTTCCTATCCTGATTATAATACGAATAAACCGGACGTTCAATTGCAATCGAACGTCCGGTTATGGTTACAGTTTTGTTACAGGGTTCACTCAGACCTCGGCAGCCTCGGCTTCGTCCATCCGCACCAGCTGACGCAGGAAGGGGAAGAGGAAGGGCACGGTGACAAAGAAGGTCAGCACATCGGCGATGGGCTGGCAGATCTCAACACCCAGCAGCCCAAAGACCCGGGGCAGGGTGAGGATGAGTGGGATAAAAAACACGCCCTGACGGCAGCAGGCCAGAAAGGTGGCCCGGCCCGATTTGCCGATGGACTGGAACAGCATGTTGCCCGCCACGATCACGGGCTGCAGCAGCATGGCAAAGCACTGGTAGCGGAAGGCGGGCAGGGCAACGGCGGTGACTTCGGGATCATCGCGGAAAAGGCGGATGAGGGTCTCGGCATTGAACCAGCAGACGGTAAGAATGACAGAGAGGAAGCAGAAGCTGGCTGCCATGGTGAACAGGCAGGCCTGCTGCACCCGGTGGTACTTTTTGGCACCATAGTTGAAGCCTGCCACCGGCTGAAAACCCTGACCGGTGCCGATGGCCACCGAGATGATGAACATGAAGATGCGGGAAACGATGCTCATACCGGCCACGGCAGCGTCGCCATAGCCGCGGGCGGCGATGTTCAGCAGCATTCCGCCAATGCTGTTCAGGCCCTGACGGCCAAAGCTGGGCATACCGGTCATCAGGATGGTGCCGAACTCCGCCGGGCTGTGGGTGACTGCCGTGATCCGGAACTGGCTGACCGTTTTGCCCCGCAGGAACATGGACAGCAGGATGCAGAAGCTGATGGTCTGGCTTAGAGCCGTGGCAAGGCCCGCACCGGCGGTGCCCATGCCCAGCCCAAAGATGAACAGCGGGTCCAGCGCAATGTTCAGCAGGCCGCCGGTGACCAGGCCGATCATGGCAAAGCTGGCCTTGCCCTCATAGCGCAGGATATTGTTCATCACCAGACTGGACATCATAATGGGAGCGGCCAGCAGGATGTACCGCGCGTAGGCACAGGCATGGGGCAGGATGGTCTCGGTGCTGCCCAGCAGCATCATAAAATCGGGCAGGGTGAGCAGGCCCGCCGCTGTGATGATGCCGCCAAACACCAGCGCTGTGAAGAAGCTGGTGGAAGCAAACCGGGTGGCGGCATCGGTGTTCTGGCTGCCCAGGCTGCGGCTGATGATGCTGCCGGAGCCGTGGCCCAGCATAAAGCCCAGCGCCTGGATAATGGCCATCAGGCTGGAAACAATGCCCACCGCACCGGATGCGCTGGTGGAGATCTGGCCCACAAAAAAGGTGTCGGCCAGATTGTAGATGCTGGTGATGAGCATGCTCAATATCGTGGGAGCCGCCAGACTCAGGATCAATTTCGGGATGGGGGTCTCCGTCATTTTGCGGAACTGCTCCGCGCTGCGGTCGGCATTTGCCATGAAAAAACCTCGCTTTCTCTTTGACACGATCTTTACATAAAAAACATTCACGCCCAGTATACCGCAGGAACTGTTTTGTATCAACCAATTCCTTGCCGGGGTTATTGCAGCAAAAGACCGCCCTGCCCGGCGGCAGAGCGGTCTTGGGTCATGGAAAAGAAGCGGAATATTACAGGGTTTTGCAGAACTCCTTCAGGTAGGCACGGAAAGCCTCGCCGATCTCGGGGTGCTGCAATGCCAGCTCCACCTGAGCCTCCACCACGCGGAGCTTGTTGCCCATGTCGTAGTGGGTGCCGGTGAACTCCACAGCGGTCATGCCGCCGCAGTTGCGGGCATACTCGGCCATGGCATCGGTCAGCTGGATCTCGCCGCCTGCACCGGGTTTGGTGTGGGCGAGGATATCGTAGATCTCAGGGGTCAGCAGCACACGGCCCAGAATGGAGTAGTTGCTGAACTCCTGGCCCTTCTTGGGCTTCTCGATCATGTCATCCACAAAGAAATAGTTGTCGTGGATGGGGGTGGTCTTCAGGCTGCAGTAGCGGCTCACATCGGCCCAGGGCACAGCGGAGACACCAGCAGCCGGGCGGCCGAACTCCTCATAGGCGCGGATGAGCTGGGCGCAGACAGGGTCCTCGCCCCAGATCACGTCGTCGCCGTAGATGACCACGAACGGGTCGTCACCGGTAAAAGCCTTTGCCATGCTCACGGCGTGGCCCAGGCCCAGCGTCTGCTTCTGGCGCACAAAGAAGATGTTGGCAAGGTTCGAGATGCCCAGGCACTCCTCCAGCATCTTTTCCTTGCCGGGGGCGGCCAGCTTTTCTTCCAGCTCGGGGCTGCGGTCAAAGTGATCCTCGATGATGCTCTGGTTGCGGCCCAGAATGATCAGAATGTCCGTGATGCCGGACTTGACGGCTTCCTCCACCAGATACTGGATGGCGGGCTTATCCACGATGGGGAGCATCCCCTTGGGCATGGCCTTGGTGGCGGGCAGCACACGGGTGCCCAGACCGGCGGCAGGGATGACAGCCTTCGTAACTTTTTTCATGGTTCGGAACTCCTTCATCATATCATTTCAGGCTGAACGCTCAGCCGTAGACCAGATGGATCAGGGCATCCACATTGGGGCCAAGCAGCAGGGTGAACGCGCTGCCGATGACCATGAGCAGGACCAGACAGCCGAGCACGGCGGCCCAGCTGGTGCCGCCCTGAGCGCAGAGCACGGCTTTGCGCTGTGCCGCGTCCGGAAACTCCGCACGGATGCGGCGGATCTTCTCGGCGGCACTCTGGCGGTAGAGCCACTTGCCATACAGGCCGCGCACGATCATCAGCAGAAAGCTGAGCACCGAGCAGACCCGGGAAAGGGTGAGCAGGGTGGAGGTGGAAAGCCCCGGGGCCAGGCTGCTGTCCGTGATCTGCAAAAGGTCAATGAAGGTGGGCAGGGCCAGCACCAGCTCGGCGGCCAGAAAGGCGAACGCGGGCTTCCACGCCTTGCGGTAGAAGAAATAGAATGGGCCGAACAGCATGGCCGAAAAGCTCATGGAAGTCTTGGTGTGGGACAGCTGCATCCGGCAGTAGGCGCTCAGGTAGGCAGGGGAAGCCGGGCCGATGAAATCCGCCCAGTCCTTGCAGGGGATGCCGTCCATGACCTCTTCCTTGCCAAAAGCCGCCTGATAGGTTTGGCGCAGCGGGTCTACCTGCGGGGCTCCGGTCTCCTGGAACTGGCGGTAAAAGGTGGAGTAATCAAACTCCTCGCTGTGCTCGTCCGAATCGGCACGGTCTGTGGGTTCCTGTGCCCCCTCCGGGGGCAGGGCCGCACCGCAGCAGCGGCAGACGGATTCACTGCGCAGGGTGCGCTCGCCGCAGGCAGGGCAGGTGCACAGCTCACTTTCCTGATAAGGGAACTTCCACTCGTATCCGGCGGCGTGGGCCGGGGCATGGATGCAGCGGCCGAGCTTTTCATAACAATCGCGGTGATAAGGCGCGCCGCAGTCGGGGCAGACAACGATATCGTCCTGCAGTGTCAGCGGCTTGCCGCAGCCCTCACAGGGGCAGCCATAATATTTGGGCATAAGATCCTCCCGGTATGCTAGTTGAACTTATTATACTCCCTTAAAAGAGAAAAGAAAAGGCAAAAATCTTCAAAATTCCAGTAGGTTGAGTATTTTTCCTCTTTACTTTATCATGGATTCTGGGTATACTAATGAAGTATCTGTGTATAAACTGTATCTTTTGAGGGATTCTTAAAATATGATTACTACTGACGAACTGAAAGTGCAACTGGCCGATTACGGCACCGCTGTGAAGGACCTGGAGGAAGCGCTGGCCATCGACGCTTCCCGCAAGCGCGTGCAGGAGCTGGAGCACACCATGAGCCGTCCTGGCTTTTACGATGACGCTGAGCTGAGCAAGAAGGTCTTTGATGAAGTGGGCGACCTGAAGGGCAAGCTGAACCGCTTTGAAAAACTGCAGGGCCTGTACGATGATGCCGAGACCATGCTGGTGATGCTGGACGAGGAGTACGACCCCGATATGGTGCCCGAGGCAGAGGAAGCCGTGAACGCTGTGGGCAAGGCCGTGGACGAGCTGCAGCTGATGACCATGCTGAACGGTGAGTACGACCACAGCAACGCCATCCTGACCTTCCACGCCGGTACCGGCGGCACCGAGGCACAGGACTGGGCCGAGATGCTCTACCGCATGTACAACAAGTGGGCACAGGCACACGGCATGACCGTGGAGGTGCTGGATTATCAGGACGGCGACGAAGCCGGCATGAAGAGCGCTTCCATGATGGTCAAGGGTGCCAACGCCTACGGTCTGCTGAAAAGCGAGAACGGCGTGCACCGTCTGGTCCGCGTGTCTCCTTTTGATGCCAACGCCCGCCGCCAGACCAGCTTTGCCTCTCTGGAAGTGATGCCTGAGCTGGACAACACCATTCAGGTGGACATCCGCCCTGAGGACATCGAGATGCAGGTGTTCCGCTCCTCCGGTGCCGGCGGCCAGCACATCAACAAGACCTCTTCCGCTGTCCGTCTGATCCACAAGCCCACCGGCGTCGTGGTCAGCTGCCAGACCCAGCGCAGCCAGTTCCAGAACCGTGACTACGCCATGGAAATGCTGAAGGCAAAGCTGTATCAGATCGCAAAGCAGCAGCATATGGACAAGATCGACGACATCAAGGGCGTGCAGAATGAGATCGCCTGGGGCCACCAGATCCGCAGCTATGTGTTCATGCCCTACACCA
This sequence comes from Faecalibacterium sp. Marseille-Q4164, assembly GCF_017377545.1. Classification (NCBI taxonomy): domain Bacteria; kingdom Bacillati; phylum Bacillota; class Clostridia; order Eubacteriales; family Oscillospiraceae; genus Faecalibacterium; species Faecalibacterium sp. Marseille-Q4164. The sequence goes on from NZ_JAFREJ010000002.1 coordinate 379,883, forward strand.
TGGTCAAGGATCACCGTACCAACTACGAGACCGGCAATGTCGATGCCGTGATGGATGGTGATCTGGACGGCTTTATCTTTGCTTACCTCAAGGCCGCCAGCCGCGGGGAACTGCAGGATACCTAAAATTTATCATAAAATGTCAGAGGGACCTCGCCGTTGGGCGGGGTCCCTCTTTTGGTTACAGGTGCAGATATTTTCCGGTGATGCTGGCGGGATCGGCGGCCACCTGCTCCGGTGTGCCGCAGGCCACGATGCGTCCGCCGCTCTCGCCGCCGCCGGGGCCAAGGTCCACGAGATAGTCGGCGTTGCGGATCACATCCAGATCGTGCTCAATGACCACCACAGTAGCCCCGCTGTCAATGAGACGCTGGAACACGCCGAGCAGGGTACGCACATCCAGCGGGTGCAGGCCGATGGTGGGCTCGTCGAATACAAACACGGTGTCAGCCTGCCCTTTGCCCATCTCGCTGGCGAGCTTGAGCCGCTGGGCCTCCCCGCCCGAAAGGCTGGGCGTGGCCTCGCCCAAAGTCAGGTAGCCCAGCCCCAGGCTGGAAAGGGTCTGCAGCCGGCTGGCCACCAGCTTGAGGTCGGAACAAGCGGCAAGGGCTTCGTCCACGCTCATCTCCATCAGGCGGGGCAGGCTCTCGGCCTGGGCGCCGTCCTTCCGGGTGCGGTAGAGGGCGGCGGCATCCTTCTGGTAGCGGGAGCCGCCGCAATCCGGGCAGGTGATCTCCACATCCGGCAGGAACTGGATGTCCAGGCTGATGGTGCCGGTACCGTCGCAGCCGGGGCAGCGCAGGCGGCCCGTGTTGTAGGAAAAATCGCCCGCCTTGTAGCCCTTCTCCCTGGCAAGGGGAGAGCGGGCGTAGATCTTGCGCAGCTCATCGTGGACATTGGCATAGGTGGCCACCGTAGACCGAACATTGATGCCGATGGGCGTTGCGTCAATGAGCTTGACCTGCGCAATGCCCGGTGCAGTGATGCTTTCCACATGGGCGGGCAGAGCTTCGCCCTTGGCGGCGGCCTCCAGCGCGGGGATCAGGCTTTCCAGCACCAGCGTGGTCTTGCCGGAACCGGACACGCCGGTCACCGCAATGAGCCGCCCCTTGGGCAGCCGGACTTCCAATGGCTTGACGGTGTGGATGGCCCGGGTGCGCAGGGTGATGGTGCCCAGCGCAAAGAGCTCCGCCTCCGGGGTGCGGGTGCGGGCTGAGAGGGTGTGCAGGTCGGCAAGGAAGGGCCCGATGCGGGAAGCCGGGCTTTGGGCCACCTGCTCCACAGTGCCCTGTGTCAGGATGGTGCCGCCGTTTTCACCGGCACCGGGGCCCATCTCAATGAGCCAGTCGGCATCCCGCAGGATCTCGGTGTCGTGATCCACCAGCACAATGGAGTTACCGTCCGCGATCAGATCGTGCATCACGCCCCGCAGGCCCTCGATGTTGGAGGGGTGCAGGCCGATGGAGGGTTCGTCCAGCACATAGAGCACACCGGTGGTGCGGTTGCGCACCGAGCGGGCCAGCTGCACCCGCTGGCGCTCCCCTGTGGAAAGGGTGGCGGCCTCCCGGTCAAGGGAGAGGTAGCCCAGCCCCAGATCCAGCAGGCGGGCGGCGGTGGCCTGAAAGGACTCGCAGATGCTTTCAGCCATGGGGCGCATCTCCACGGGCAGGGAGGCAGGTACCCCCTCCACCCACTGCACCAGCGTGTCCAGCGTCATGCGGCAGGCATCGGCCAGCCCGATGCCCCGCAGCCGGGGAGCCCGGGCCGCGGCGTTCAGGCGGGAGCCGCCGCACGCGGGGCAGGGGCCCTGCTTCAGGAACCGCTCCACCCGCTTCATGCCCTTTTCATCCGTCACCTTGGCAAGGGCGTTCTCCACGGTATAAACGGCGTTGAAGTAGGTGAAATCCATTTCGCCGGCCGCGCCGGTCTTGCTGTTCTGGTAGAGCAGGTGCACTTTTTTGGCGGGGCCGTGGAACACCATGTCGCGCTCTTCCGGGGTCAGCTCCCGGAAGGGAACGTTGGTGCGCACGCCCATCTTTTCGGCGATCTCCTTCATCAGCGACCACATCAGGGTCTGCCAGGGCAGCACCGCGCCCTCGTTGATGGAAAGGCTCTCGTCCGGCACCAGAGTGGATTCGTCCACCACCCGCACGATGCCGGTGCCCTCGCAGTCTGGGCAGGCTCCGGTGCTGTTAAAGGCAAACTGCTCCGCGCCCAGCACCGGCACCTGTGCGCCGCACCGGGGGCAGTAGAGCGGGATCTCGGCCGCAATGTTCAGGCTGGGCGGCACCATGCAGCCGCAGCTGGGGCAGGGGTAGTGGGACAGCCGGGAGAACATCAGGCGCAGGCTGTTCAAAAGCTCGGTCATGGTGCCAAAGGTGGAGCGCATTCCGGGCACGCCGGGCCGCTGGTGGAGGGCCAGTGCGGCGGGAACATAGCGGATCTCGTCCACCTGCGCCTTTTCGGCCTGGGTCATCCGGCGGCGGGTATAGGTGGAAAGGGCCTCCAGATAGCGGCGGGAGCCCTCGGCGTAGAGGACCCCCAGCGCCAGCGAGGACTTGCCGGAGCCGGACACGCCCGCAATGCCGACGATCTTGTGGAGCGGCACATCTACGTCGATGTTTTTCAGGTTGTGCACCCGCGCGCCCCGCACCCGGATGGCGGCGGGGAGAGCGGAACTGGATTCGTGGTTCATCGTGTCTCCTTTCTCTGAATGGGGTCACAAAAGGCTCCCCCACAGGGGAGCCGGAAAGATCATAAACCGAGAGCATTGAACCGCTGGTGTTCGAGCTGGTCGATCACCGCCTGCGCTTCCGAGGCAATGGGGGCGGGTACTGCGGCGGGGCGGCTGAGGTAGTAGCCCTGCAGCAGGTCCACGCCCAGACCGATGACGGTGCGCAGCTGGGCCTCGGTCTCAATGCCCTCGGCGATGAGCTGCATACTGCGGGCGTGGGCGTAAGCCACAATGTTGGAGACGATCTGCTGCTTATCACGGTCGGTATCGATCCCGCGCACAATGGAAATGTCGATCTTGATATACCGGGGCGAGAGCTCCAGCAGGTTCAATTCGTTGCTGTAGCCGCTGCCGTAGTCATCCAGCGCAAAGGAGCCGGAGAAGCCCGGAACGTTCCGCTTCCGTTCCAGACATGCGCGGTCCAGATCTTCCTGTTCGGTGATCTCCACCACCAGCCGCTTAAGCAGCTCGGGGTAGCGCTGAGCATATTCCTCCACATCCTCAACCGTCAGGCTGACATTGGCGATGGAGTTGATGAAGAGCAGGGCATCGCTCTGGAGCAGGCCCTGTACCTGCATGCGCTGGAAGATCTCGCTGGAATGGAACACGGTGATCCGCTCGATCTCATACAGGCGGCCTGTCTCATGGGCCAGCTGCATGACCTGAGCGGGGGAGTGCAGGGTAGGCAGATCGACCCGCATGAGGGCCTCGTAGGCTGCGACCCGGCCGCTGCGGGCAGAGTAGATGGGCTGGAAGTGGTAGGATACGGATTCTTCCTGCAGCAGGCGCTCAAAGTCCTGCTGGGTCTGGGCGGCGTATGCCTCCTGATGGTAGCTGCCGATATCAAAATCACACATGCGGCCCTTGTGGGAATGCTTGACCTGATACATGGCAAAGTCGGCATATTTTTTCAAGGTGAGCAGGTCGTGGCCGTCCGTGGGGTACCAGGCGATGCCGCCCGAGATGCTGATGTGCAGCTGCTTGCCGTTGGGCAGGATGGACACGCTGCGCTGCAGGGCGGCACTCAGCAGCTCCAGCTGGGTGCGGAGCTGTGCCTGATCCTGATAGCCATAGAAGAAGATCAGGAATTCATCGCCTGAAAGGCGGGAGCAGATGGTGTTGGCGGGCGTATTGGCCGCAAAGCACTGGCCGGTCTGGCGGATGTATTGGTCGCCCCAGTCGTGGCCGTAGGTGTCGTTGATCTGCTTGAGGTTGTCCAGATCCATCATCAGCAGGGCGGCACAGCCCAGCTTTTCGGGCTGCTGGAACAGCGCTTCACAGGCGCGGTCAAAGGCACGGCGGCGGTACAGGCCGGTCAGGGTGTCGTAATCGCGCTCGTGCTCAATGCGCTGCTGCTCCAGCACCGTGATGGTCATATCCTCAGCAAGACCCACCTCGGAGACGCTTTCGCCCAGGATATGGGTGATGCGCAGGGTGATGTAGTGGGTGCTGCCGTCGGGCTGGGGGATGGCAAAGACCTTGTTGTTGGCCGGGGACAGGCGGTAGAACCACCGCTGCTCCAGTGTGCCCATCAGGGCGCGGAAAGCCTTTGGCGTGAGCGGATCGGGCTGCTCCTGCGCAAGGCCCAGCATGGAGAAGAAGTTGTCGGTCACATAAACGCTGTCATCGCGCAGCTCATAGCCGCCCAGCTCCGCACTGGCCAATTTCATAATGCGCAAAAAGCGGGTGGAGGAGTCCAGCACGTCTTTGCTCAGCTGGGTAAAGGCGGAGGAGAACTGATCCAGCTCCCGGATGCCGGTGGCGGACAGATGCGGGATGGCGGAGGAATCCGCTTCGGCAGCGGCTACCTCGGCCGAGAGCTTGGCAACGGGCCGGGCCAGCCGCCTGCTGACCAGCCAGCTGCAAACAAAACCAACGGCCAGCGTGATCAGAATGATGAAGGAGAACAGCTGCTTCAGCCGCTGGGCGAAAGCAAAGAGCTGCACCGCGGGAACGGAGCCCACGAGAAGCCAGTGCTTGCCCGAGAAAGGGGCGTTCCGGCTGTAGAGGTTCAAGGGGGAGACCGAAGCAATGTAGAGGGCATTGCTGAAGAGGTAGCGGCGGGTATGGGCACTGTGGAGGCGCAGCGTAAGGCTTTCGTCCGCAGAACCCGGCTGCCCGTCGCAGTGGGAACGGAGCACCGGACGCAGCTGCAGTTCAGAGGAAGAGAGCTCCTCCGTATCGGTCACGGCAAGGAAATAGGTGCCGTTGTTCTGCAGCTCAGAGCAGGGCAGGTTCTCCCACAGGTAGTCGGCCAGCAATTCCACGCCGATCACGCCGTAAACGGTGCCGTCCGGCAGAATCAGGGGCTGGCTGTAGGCAATGGCCTCGTGGGTGTCCCCGGGCACCAGATAGGATTGTGAGGTCCAGTGGCCATAATCGGAGGCGGCAAGGCTGGCTCCGTCTTTATAGGCGGCCTGGAAAGGGGGATAAAGGAAGCCACGGTTTCCCAGTGCCCGGTAGCGGATGGTGGGAGCCCAGCTGTTGTCCGTGGCAATGGAGAGGGACTGCACCAGCTGGGCCGGTGCCCGCACAAAGGTCAGGTCGGCGTTGCGCTGGGAGGGAGCGGCATCCGGGTCGAGATCCCGCAGGTAGATGGCGGGCATGAGGCTGTCCTGCTTCCGCTTGTCCAGATCATGGGTGTTCAGGATAAGGAACACGCCGGTCACCGACTTGATGCGCAGGGTGCTGATGAGCTCCGGCGCGGCGGCTTCCAGCAGGGGATAGGCCGCGTCGCTGCTGCTGTCCAGCGTGCTCAGGCTGATCTCTCCCTCGTCCAGAAGCTGCTGGGTCAGGCCATTGATGGCATCGGAAAGGCTGGTCAGCTCCTGTGCATCGTGGAAGATGGACTGAAGATACCGGCTGCGGTTGTCCACCTGCATGGCAAGGATATCCTCGGCGTTCTGGTTCAGCTGGGGGCCAAGCCGGGTGACGTGGACGGCAAAGGTCAGCAGCAGGAACTCCACCGCCAGCACAGCCAGCAGGGAGAAAAGGATGGTGCCGAAGATAGAATGGCCCGTCTGAGGGGCCTTCTGACTGTGCGGCTTGCGGTTCTGCATCTGAGAGTCTCTCCTTTTGTGGTTGTTCCAAGGGCATCTCAGCCCGCAAAGGCGCTGAGAGCGGCCAGAGTCTGGTCGTACCAGGCATCAAAATAGGCATCGGTCAGGAACTCGGCTTCGGCTTCCTCGGGGGTCTGCCCGGCAGCCAGCCGCTCCAGCACCGTGGCACGGTCGGCAGTGACACGATCCTCCAGCGCGTACTGCAGGGTATTGCGGGCGCGCAGGGCATCCGGGAAGGCATGGGTGGTGTAGAGCTTGCTGCGATCGACGGTATCAATGGACAGGCTCAGCACCTTGCGGATACTCTCGGAGACCGTCAGGCCGCTGTTCTCAAGGGCAGATATGCTGTTGGCGGCATAGGTCACGGGCATATAGCCGGACTGCACCGAGAACTGCAGGTTGTTTTCCGGCTGGGTGAACCATTTCAGGAAGGCAACGCAGGCGCTGATCTCGTCCTCGGTGCCCGGGATGACTACCATGCCGGCCCCCTGCTGGACGGCCACCGGCTCACAGCCTGCAAAGCTGGGGCAGGGCAGCGCGGCCATCTCGATGCCGTGGCTCTCGGTGTCGCTGGTCAGCACCTGGGTGGGGAAGAAGGAAGCGCTGGAGGAGGAACCGACATAGGCCAGCAGGCTGCCGATCTTGATATCGTCGCTGCGGAACTTGCCGCTGGCACTGCACCAGCCCTTGATGTAGGGGACATAGTAGTTATCCCACAGCTTGCGGAGGGTCGGCTTGTCAAAGTGCAGGGTCATCACGCCGTTCTCGGCATCAAAGATGGTCGTACCCAGTTCCTGTGCGCCGCAGAGCAGGTAATTGGTCAGCGCGTCGCGGCCATACAGGGCCTTGCCGTCGTTGGGCGCAGCCGTCTGGGCATCGGTCCAGTCGTAGTATTTGTGTGCGGCCTCGTTCAGCCCCTCCACGGTGGAAAGATCCGCATAGGTCACGCCTGTGGCCTCGGCAAAGGGGGCAAAATCGGTGGTGTTCAGGTAGAGCAGCTCAGTGGATTTTGCTATGGGAAAGACCTTGAGCTCCCCGTTGTTCATCAGGTCGCCCTCTTCGAGAAACCCGGCGATATAGGCAGACTTCTCTTTTTCGGTCAGGTAGGGGCTCAGGTCAACGGCAAGGCCCATTTGATCCAGCGTAAAGGCGGTGTCTGCGTAGGAGGAGACGATGTTGGGCAGCTTCTCGGCACCCACCTTGCCCTCGGCGGCGGCCAGCACGCTGGTCTCCAGGTCGTTCACGCTGCCCTGACTGGAGCTTTCGACCCGGATGTTCTTCTCTTTGCCCACGGTGGAGTTGAACTGCTCCACCAGCTGGTTGAAGCATTCCAGCTGATCGCCGTTGTAATAGGTCCAGATTGTGATGGTGGTGGGCAGCTTGCTTCGGCCGCAGGCAGTGCCGCCCAGCGCCACGGCGGCGCACAGCAGCAGACTGACGGCAGAACGAAGGATTCGTTTCATTACCTTATCTCTCCCATTCCGACAAAACGGCTCACGGAAAAGCGGTGCGTCCTGTCGTTTCTGAAATGATACCAGACGAAGACATTGTAACACTTTTTCGGGGCGGGGGCTACTGATTTTTGAAAAAACACCCGAAAGCAGACGAAAAAAGAAAGAATCTCTGGCCTGTGCTTCCATTTTTCGTAAAGTCCGGATATAATACAAGCATAAAATACAACAAAAAGAATGGGAGAGCTTATGGCACAGAAGAAGGACGAGGGCCTGAACGGCAACGAAAAGATCGAACAGGCAGTCTGCCAGTTACAGCAGGAGCCTACACAGGAGCAGCTGGCGCATACCCTGACCGTGATCCGGCGGCGGATGCGGGAAAACGGACAGGTCGTGGTGGCGGTGGAGCCGAACCCGGCCAGTGAGCAGATGCAGCTGCGGGCCCTCCGCACGGCCGATGGGGCCAGCTGGTGGTATGCCTTTACCAGCTTTGAAGAGGAGATGAAGGGCGCGGAAGCGGTGCAGTCCACCTTTCTGGTGGAGTTTGAAAAGCTGTTGGATGCCGCACTGCAGGTGCCGGAGATCCAGGGCATCATTCTGAACCCCTGGAACCGCACCATCCAGCTGGACAAGACCCTGCTCCGGATCATCAAGGGATAAGCACGAAAGGGCCCGCCTGCCGCATTTTGGTGCGCGCAGACGGGCCCTTTTTATATGGTAAAGGAAGAAGGAGAATGGCAGATCAGGCTGCGTCGGTGCGGTCCTTCTTGAGCAGGCTCAGGATCACGGCACCCATCACGCTGCCAGCGGCCAGAGCCACGCAGTAGAGCAGGGCATGATCGACCACGGGGAACACGAAGATGCCGCCGTGAGGAGCGCGCAGGGCGCAGCCGAAGGTCATGGAGAGGGCACCGGCCAGCGCGGCACCGGCCACACAGCTGGGCAGGACGCGCAGCGGGTCGGTGGCGGCGTAGGGGATGGCACCCTCGGTGACGAAGCACAGGCCCATGATGTAGTTCACGATGCCGTTGCGGCGCTCGTCAGGGGTCCACTTCTTGGGGCAGAAGGTGGTGGAGAGGGCGATCGCGATGGGAGGAACCATGCCGCCCACCATGACAGCAGCCATGACCTCGTAGTTGCCGGAGGCCAGTGCGGCAGTGCCAAAGACGTAGGCAGCCTTGTTGAAGGGGCCGCCCATGTCAATGCTCATCATACCGGCAACGATGGCACCCAGCAGGACCTTGGAAGTGCCGCCCATGGCGTTGAGGCAGTTGGTCATGGCGGTGTTGATCATGCCCATGACCGGGTTGATGCCGCACATCACGGCACCGATGATGAGGATGCCGCCCAGCGGGTAGATCAGCATGGGGCGGATGCCGTTCAGGCTGGCGGGGAGCTTTTCGGTGATCTTCTTCAGAAACTCGACCACATAACCGGCTACGAAACCGGCCAGCAGAGCGGCCAGGAAGCCGCCGGAGATGCCGGTGGTCTCACCGTTGGCAAGGCCTACAAAGTTGGTGCCGTTCATGGCCAGCACGCCGCCCGCAAAGCCCACGGCCAGGCCGGGACGGTCGGCGATGGACATGGCGATGAAGCCTGCCAGAATGGGAAGCATGTAGCCAAAGGCGGCGCTGCCCACCGTCTTGAAGAAGGCGGCGATGGGGGTGTTCATGCCGAAGTTGGAGGGGTCGATGGTGTAATCGTCCAGCAGGAAGGCCAGCGCGATCATAATGCCGCCGCCCACCACAAAGGGCAGCATGTGAGACACGCCGTTCATCAGGTCCTTGTACACCTTGCGGCCAAAGCTGTCGCCGGAGGTCTCCTCCTCGGCAGCGGCGGCACCGCCCTTGGCGTGATACACGGGAACTTCACAGTGGGCTACCTTTTTCAGCAGCTCCTCGGGCTTGTGGATGCCGTCATCCACCCGGGCAAACAGCACGGGCTTGCCGTCAAAGCGGGCAGTCTCCACATTTTTGTCTGCAGCCACGATGATGCCGTCACAGGCTGCGATCTCGGCGCGGGTCAGCACGTTCTTGGCACCATCGGAGCCGTTGGTCTCCACCTTGGTGGGCAGGTCCAGCTTGTCACCGGCCTTGGCCAGCGCCTCGGCGGCCATGTAGGTGTGGGCAATGCCGTTGGGGCAGGCGGTCACGGCCAGAATGCGGTAGCCGCTCTGGGGGATGACCTGCTGGGTGAAGCTCTCCTCACCGAACTGGGCCTCCTCCTGTGCGTCGATGAGGGCAAGGAATTCGGCGGGGGTCCTGGCGGCCTTCAGCTTTTCCACAAAGTCCTCGTTCATCAGCATCTGCATCATGCGGGCCAGCATATCCACATGCAGGCTGCCGTTTTCGGGGGCTGCAATGGCAAAGAGCAGGTCGGTCTTGCCGTCATCCTCGGCGTTGTACTGCACCGGGGTGCTCAGACGCAGGGCGGCCAGGCTGGGCCGGGTGACCACATTCGTCTTGGCGTGGGGAACGGTGATGCCGTTGTCCACGTAGGTGGAGGCCTCATCCTCCCGGGCGTAGAGCGCCTTCTTGTAGGCTTCTGTGTCGGTGATGTTGCCGTGGGTGGCCTGCAGTTCTACCAGCCGGGAGAGGATCTCGTCCCGGTTGGAGGCCGCAGAATCCAGCTCGATGGACTTTGCGGTGAATAATTCCGTAATGCGCATAAGGGTTCTCCTTTCTCTCGTAGCGTCCTCACCCTCTCAGGCCGCTTCGCGTCCAGCTCTCCCGAAGGGAGAGCCCTTGGCAAAACCATCAACATAGCAATGACTGTCAAGACCTCCCACTTTGGGGGAGGTGGCATTGCGTCAGCAATGACGGAGAGGGTGAGCTGCCTTAAATTTGACCAAACAATTCTTCGATCTTTTCTTTCGTTGCCAGCCCAAGGCTGAACGCGGTGGCACTGCCGCAGGCGGTGCCCAGCCTGAGGGCCTGCTCATAGCTGCCGCTTTGCAGATAACCTGCCACAAAACCGGCCACCATGCTGTCGCCTGCGCCCACGCTGTTCACGACCTTGCCTTTGGGGCAGCCGATGCGGTGCACCTCGCCGTGCTCATCCACCAGCAGAGCGCCGTTCCCGGCCATGCTCACCAGCACGTTTCGGGCACCCTTTTCCTGCAGAGCGCGGGCGGCGGCGGTGATCTCTTCGTCCGTTTTCAGCTCCCGGCCCACGATCTCGCCCAGCTCGTGATCGTTGGGCTTGATCAGGAAGGGGTGATAGGGGAGGACGTTGACCAGCAGATCCTGGGTGGCATCCACCACGGCCCGCACGCCGTGGCCCTCCAGCCCTGCCAGCAGCCGCTCGTAGGTGCTCTGGGAAAGGCTCTTGGGGATGCTGCCCGCCAGAATGAGGATGTCGTCAGGCTGCAGGGTGTCCAGCTGGGCTTCCAGCTGCTGCATGGCGCTTTCCGGGATGCTGGGGCCTGCGCCGTTCAGCTCCGTCTCGGTGCCTGCCTTGATCTTGACGTTGATGCGGGTCATGCCCTCGGCCAGATGGATGAAATCGGTCCGGAGCCCCTGCGCGGCCAGACCACGCTCCAGCCAGGCACCGGTCTCACCGGCCACAAAGCCCAGAGCCACGCTCTTACAGCCCAGCTCCCGGAGCACGCCGGAAACATTGATGCCCTTGCCGCCCAGCACGCAGTCCTCCCCGGCGGCGCGGTTCACTTCGCCCACCTCAAGGGGCCTGTCGAGACGGACGACATAATCGATGGCAGGATTGAATGTAACAGTGTAGATCATACCTCGGTCTCCTTTATCAGAGTGTATTGCCGGTATTTGGGGTTGGGGCACTTGTTCGTCAGGATGGCACCGCTGTGCAGATCACAGATGACGGCGGGGTAGACCTGCGCGAATTTGGTGTCGTCCACCAGGAACCACGCCTCCCGCGCCCGGTGGAGAGCCGCAGCCTTGACAGCGGCCTCCTCGGGGTCTGGGGTGGTAAAGCCGGAACCCAGCGCCACGCCATTGGCTCCCATGAAGGCTTTGGTGAAATTGTACTGCTGGATGGCAGTCAGCGCAGCCGCCCCGATGATGGCCTCGGTCTGGGGCCGCAGCAGCCCGCCGGGCAGGAACACACGGCAGCCTTTCTGGGCCAGCAGGCGGGCGTGGGCCACGCCGTTGGTCACATAGCTGGCGTTCAGGGCCGGGCCGCTCAGCGCCCGTGCCAGAGCCAGCGTGCTGGAGCCTGCATCCAGATAGATGAAATCTTCCGGCAGGATCAGTTCTGCCGCCGCCTGAGCGATGCTCTGCTTCTGACTGACGGCCAGCTCTTCCTTGGCGGCCATGGTAGGCTCATCGGTGCGGAAGGGGCTGTCCGGCAGGGTGGCCCCGCCGTGCACCTTGTTCAGTTTGCCCTGCTTGCCCAGCTCGTTCAGATCGCGCCGGATGGTGGACTCGCTGGCGCTCAGCGCCTCGCACAGCTCCTGCACGGTGGCAGTGCGCTGGCGGGCCAGCAGATCCAAAATCAGGCTGAATCGTTCTTCTGCCAGCATCGGGAACATTCCCCCTTGTTCGATTCATATGATTGATTTTGATTGACGTTGGCGGGTTCTGACCGCCTTGCCCCCTTATTATAGCAAAATCTCAGTCAAAATCAATCAAATCCCGCCAAGTTTGAGTGACAAAATATTGCTCTGTTTTTTGGGCAGGATGCATAAGAAGTGGGATACAACAACAAAAAAGCCGACACTCCACAATGGAATGTCGGCTGAATCTCTCACCGCTTCGGTCTGGCTGTGCCAGCGCCTTGCGGAGCTTCCCGAATAGGGAAGCCAGGAAGCACGGTTACTTATTCTGGATGTACTCGTCCATGGCCTTGGCGGCTGCCTTACCGGCACCCATGGCCTTGATGACGGTGGCAGCACCGGTCACGGCATCGCCGCCGGCGTACACGCCCTCACGGCTGGTCTTGCCCTCGTCGCCCTCGGTGACGATGCAGCCGTGCTTGTTGGTCTCCAGACCGGGGGTGGTGGAGCGGATCAGGGGGTTGGGGCTGGTGCCCAGGCTCATGATCACGGTATCCACCTCCAGCTCAAACTCGCTGCCCTTCTTTTCAATGGGACGGCGGCGGCCGGAAGCATCGGGCTCACCCAGCTCCATCTCAATGCAGGTGATGGACTTGACGAAGCCCTCGTCGTTGGCGTGGATCTCCACGGGGTTGCACAGGGTCTTGAAGATGATGCCCTCTTCCTCGGCGTGCTCGACCTCCTCCTTACGGGCAGGCAGCTCGGCCATGCCGCGGCGGTAGACGATGTACACGGTCTCGGCACCCAGACGCAGGGCGCTGCGGGCAGCATCCATGGCCACGTTGCCGCCGCCCACAACGGCCACCTTTTTGCCAGTGCGGATGGGGGTCTTGCTGGTGGGCAGGTAGGCCTTCATCAGGTTGGAGCGGGTCAGGAACTCGTTGGCAGAGTACACGCCCTTCAGGCTCTCGCCGGGGATGCCCATGAAGCGGGGCAGACCGGCACCGGAGCCAACGAACACGGCCTCGTAGCCGTACTCGTCCATCAGCTCGTCGATGGTCAGCACCTTGCCAATGACCATGTTGCACTCAAAATCCACGCCCATCTTCTTCAGGCCGTCGATCTCCTGCTGCACGATGGCCTTGGGCAGACGGAACTCGGGGATGCCGTACATCAGCACGCCGCCGGCCACATGCAGGGCCTCGTAAACGGTGACCTTATAACCCAGCTTGGCCAGGTCGCCTGCGGCGGTCAGACCGGCAGGGCCAGCGCCGATGATGGCGACCTTGTGGCCGTTCCATGCGGGCACGATGGGGGCGGTGTGGACGTTTTCACGGTGCCAGTCGGCCACAAAGCGCTCCAGACGGCCGATGCCCACGGGCTCGTTCTTGATGCCGCGGGTGCACTTGCCCTCGCACTGGCTCTCCTGGGGGCAGACACGGCCGCAGACGGCGGGCAGGGAGGAGGAGCGGGCAATGACCTGATAGGCGGCTTCAAAGTCGCCCTCGGCCACATGACCGATGAACTCGGGGATATCGATGCCCACGGGGCAGCCGGTCTGGCAGGGCTTGTTCTTGCAGTGGATGCAGCGCTTTGCCTCGTTCACGGCCATCTCTTCGGTATAGCCCAGTGCAACTTCCTCAAAGTTCTTGTTGCGGACGTTGGGGTCCTGGGTGGGCATGGGGCACTTTTTGGGATCCATATTGAAAGCCATCTTACTTTGCCTCCTCAGTCTTGAACAGATTGCAGGCCTTCTCGCGGGCCTTTGCCTCAAAGGGGCGGTACATGGTGCCGCGGGCCATGGCTTCGTCGAAATCGACGAGGTCACCGTCAAAGTCAGGGCCGTCCACGCAGGCAAACTTGGTCTCGCCGCCCACGGTCAGGCGGCAGCCGCCGCACATGCCGGTGCCGTCGATCATAATGGGGTTCATGGAGACGATGCTCTTCAGCCCGTGCTTCTGGCAGGTCTTGACAACGAATTTCATCATAATCAGCGGGCCGATGGTGATGACCAGATCATACTGGTTACCGGCGGCTACCAGCTCGTCCAGAGCGGCAGTGACCACACCCTTGGTGCCGTAGCTGCCGTCATCGGTCATAATGCGCAGCTCGTCACTGCAGGCGTTGAACTCGTCCTCGAGGATGAGCAGATCCTTATTGCGGAAGCCGATGACGCTGTGGACGGTGCAGCCCTGGTCGTGCAGCTCCTTGGCAATGGGCAGGGCGATGGCGCAGCCCACGCCGCCGCCGACAACACAGACCTTTTTCAGGCCCTCGGTCTCGGTGGCGCGGCCCAAGGGGCCCACAAAGTCATGGACGCTGTCGCCTGCGTTCAGGCTGTTCAGCTCCATGGTGGTGCCGCCCACGATCTGGAAAATGATATCCACAGTGCCCTTTTCGCGGTCGTAACCGGCCACGGTCAGGGGGATACGCTCGCTGTCCTCAAACGGGCGCACAATGATGAACTGGCCCGGCTTTGCCTTTTTGGCAATGAGCGGGGCTTCAATGACCATCTTTGTCACGGTGGGGTTCAGCGCGACCTTTTCAGTGATCTTGTACATTGCGGTTGCTCCTTTTTCTGGCAAAATCTCGGCACAAAAACACGTCTGCCCGCCCGCGCGGCACAGCAGACGTGTTTTTGTGCAACTTTTTGACAAGTTTATTATAACCTCTTTAAGAAGGGAACGCAACCGAATTTTCTTTGTGTCTGCCGCCGCAAAGCTGAAACAAAGAATGGTATCTACCTGTACAAAGAAACGAAAGCAAACCTCCATGTGCAGTTTTGCGGCTGTACATGGAGGTTTGCTTTCATCAAAAAAGTCAGGATTCAGACGCTTTTGTAAGAGCAATGGAATGGTCAACGATACTCAGAATCTGTTGAACCTGTGATGGCGAAAGGGAAGCGATGGCATCGGAAAAGTGCTGAACAGCAACAGCGTTTGAAAGTGTGACACTATTATCGAGAAATAATTCTACAATGTTGATTTCAAGGCCGGTGCTGATGCGTTCCAAAGTATAAAGGGTGGGGCAGCGCAGGCCACGTTCAATATGCCCCAAAAAGGCGGCATTCATATCACATTTCAGTGCTAATGCTTCGAGACTCAGACCGCGCTGTTTGCGAATGGAGCGGATCCGCTGGCCTACTTGCAAGGAAAGTGCCTGACGTTCTATTGCTGAACTTTTCAAAATCGTCACTCCCTTGCTATCAAAAAGTATTATCCTTGAGTTAAGGATACACAGGAATGATTGCCAGTTCAATGTTCTATAAATATCAAAAATAATATCAAATGATATTGATTGAGCTGCGAATGTGTGATAGAATGAAAAAAACGGGCAGGTGTCTGATGAACTCAAACAAAGGAGAGATATCATGGAACAAAAAAAGAAAATCATTGTGGCTGTGGCGGCTGTGCTGGTGCTGATGGTGGGGCTTATGGCATGGAAAAAATCTGAAACAAAGCTTTCAGGCAGATATAAGACGGATCAATCTACGCAATACATTTATATGCTCCCGGAAGAATTTGTTTTTGAAAACGGATATTGCGATATCGGAAGTTTTACCTGCACCTATGAATATAAAAATGGAACGCTCTATTTTTATTGGGGTAATGCGGTATGGGCGAGCTTCAAATGCACAATCAATGGAAATAAAATTGTAGTGGACAATAACGGCGAATATATCACTTATTATAAACAGTGAGGGGAAATTTATGAAAAAGCTTAAAATTATACAAATCAGCATGATGCTGATTGCTTTGTGCTTTTGCACATCTTGCAGCGGTTCGAAACAAATGCCGAATGATCTGCTAAAAACGGCAATCCAGAACGAGGATGGAAATTACGGCGAATACGGTTTGGAACTCAAAGATTTTTCTGTAAAAGACCGAAACTACGACAGCAATTATAAAACAGAGAGCGTGACCGTAGAAGTCCGGGCAGAAAATGCGGATTCTGCCTATGAAGTGGCGTATGCCGTTGTGGGCAGTCGCCAGAATGGCGACTGGGATGTAACCAGTGTGCAGGAAATGAACACAACCGTATTACCGAAAGAATCACTGCCGCAAGGTATTGTGGATTCTGATGTAGCGCAACTTTTGCAGGAAAAGGAAAATGTGCGATACTATCTGACGCCAGGATATTGTGGATATAGCAATGCGCTAGAACAGGACATAACGGTAGATGTACAGCTTTGTTCGGATACACAGTATATGAGTGCGACTAGAGGCTACCAGCTTTTTTATCAGTATACTTTGGATGGATGGGAACTGGTCGGGCAAAATGAAGATGATGTAAAGGTTCAGATCACAGATGATTTGTGCGGAACCTGGGTCGCTTCGAATGGAGAAGATTCCTACAAATTTGTGATCGACCATATTGAAGGTGATACAGCGTATGTGAAATATCAAGCGCAGTTCCGAATGCCACAATATGGCTGGAGTTCTAGAATGATTTCCAGAGGATATGATACATTAACGCCGGTTCCGGTCTCTGTGGTATATGAAGATTGGAAATCGGATTATTACGGGATAGAGATCGTTTTTGAAAAAACAAGATATGCAGAGTACTCCAGTGAAGACACGTTTGACTCTTTCTGGAGCAATCCGATGACAGTTGGAATTTATGTTTTTCCGGATCATTGCCCACAAAGAACATACGCCAACGGAACAGTCGAAGATGGCAAATCTTATGTTCTGACTGATATCAATATGTCTGATGCAACGAGACCTGTGAATGGAACTTATATTCTGACCAAGCAGTAAGGGTAAAGGATATCTGCCGATTTTATTTGCGGCAGAGGCCCAGAAGTGTGTCTTGGAAAATGATTTCTTGAAGCTGGACGCGAAGGCCGGGGATAACCTCGGCCTTCATTTTTTGATGTTATTTGGTGTAAAACCAGAAAACTTGCAGAAATTGAAAATTTATGGTTGACAAAGCCCCCGCCGTGCGGTATAATAACCCACGTCGCCGGGAGCGAAACCCCGGCAGACCACATGAAATGTGCGGCCGTAGCTCATCTGGTAGAGCGCCACCTTGCCAAGGTGGAGGTAGCGAGT